>VGOB01000158.1 GCA_016865935.1 Chloroflexota bacterium
ACATGATTTGTTCTCCGAGACAGAAATTTCAGCCAAGAGTTTAATCCATCACCGATACAAATGTCAACTCAACCTGTTTGGTTCTGGCTTGTCCAGATTAGGAGGAACAATGCGAACGAAATTATTGATCACATTTTTCGCGCTTGCCGCGCTCATCGCGCTCTGGCTTGGCGCGCCGGTGGGCGCGCAGACGGGCGGCTACAAACTCACCGTCCTGCACACGAACGATATGCACGGACGCTGGGAAGCGATGGTGTACTCCAACACCTCGCAAGGCGGGATCGCGCGACGCGCGACGCTGATCAAGCAACTGCGCGCGCAGAATCCCAACACGCTGTTGCTGGACGCGGGCGACATTTCGCAAGGGACGCTGTACTTTGTCCAGTATCGTCAGCAAGAGGGACGCGATTTTTACAACGCGCTCGGGTACGACGTGGTCGCGCCGGGCAATCACGAATTCGATCTGGGTCCCAAAGTCTTCGCCGAGAATTTTGTGAGCGGCGCAAAATTTCCCATCGTCCTAGCGAACGTTGACCTGACGAACGAGCCGACGCTCGCCGGGAAATTGCCGCCGTACGTCGTCAAAGAAGTGGGCGGCGAAAAAATCGGCATCTTTGGAATGATCCTGGACGAGTTGGTGATCAGCACGAACGTTGGGCAGAATGTGAAAATGAAAGACGCGATCGCCACCGCGCAAACGATCGTCGCGGAATTGGAAAAGCAAGGCGTCAACAAAATCATCCTGCTCAGCCATCGCGGACACCTCGTTGATTTGGCGTTGGCGGCACGAGTGGACGGAATCGATCTGATCGTCGGCGGACACTCGCACACCTTGCTCGGCGATTCCGCGAAACTCGACAAATCGTTCAGTGCGCCGTTTGGTCCGTACCCGACCGTCGTCAAAACGCCGAACGGCGGCAAGACGTTGATCGTGCAAGATTTCGAGTTCGGGCGCAACCTGGGTAAGATCGATCTGACGTTCGACGCGCAAGGACAAGTGAGCGCGTACGATGGCGCGCCGATTTTCGTAGACAGCAAACTGGCGGACGATCCGGAAATCGCGAAAAAACTGGCAGACCTGGCAAAGCCGCTCGACGATTTGAAGAAACAGGTGATCGGCAAAACGACGGTTGACTTGGAAGGAGACGCGCGCATTCTGCGAACCCAGGAAACGAATTCCGGCAATCTCGTCGCGGACGCGATGCTGTGGGCGACGGCGTGGGACAAGACCCAGGTCGCGATCACGAACGGTGGAAGTGTGCGCCGCGCAGTCAAAGCCGGAGATATTTCGTACGGTGATGTGTTGGAAGTGTTGCCCTTTGGCAATCGTTTGATGGCATTCGATCTGAGCGGCGCGGATCTGCTCGCCGCGTTGGAAAACGGACTGTCGCAACTCGGCGCGGGGCGTTTTCCGCAAGTCGCCGGATTGAAAATGATCGGCGATTGGAGCAAGCCGGTCGGCGCGCGCGTCACAAGTGTCGAAATCGGGAACGCGCAAGCTGGCTTCAAGCCGCTCGATAAAAACGCGACGTATCGCATCGTCACGAACGATTTTATGGCGAACGGCGGCGACGGCTACGCGATGTTCAAGAACGGCAAGAATCCGTACGGCGGCGATGTGCCGATGGATCAGGCGCTCACCGATTATCTGAAATATGTGAACGCGCCGATCGCGCCCAAAGTGGAAGGGCGCATCGTGTTGACCGGGACGCCGCCAGCTGCGCCGACTGCCGCTCCGACGACGCCTGCGCCAACTGCAACGCCAACTGCAACGGCAACGCCAACGCCGTCACCCACACCCAGGTTGTTTCCGTTGCCGATGTGGACGCCGTTGCCGATTCCGACGTTTTCATTTGAGCCGGTTCTGCCCAAGTTCCGCGTTCCGTGCATCGGCTGTCGCCCCGCCGATCCACCCGAGCGCGGACGCGACCCGGATGAGCGGTGGCAGTAGAAATCGAAAAGACCTGTCGGACTTGCAGCCCGACAGGTCTTTTGTTTACGCGCGCGATTACAATTTGATCATCGAGAGGTACGGAATCCCGATCACCAAAAGCACGGCGAGGAAGATGATGCCGAAGATCAAGCCCAACTTCCAGAAATCGCCGCGCGAGATGTAACCACAACCGTAGTAGATCGGCGAAGGACCCGTCGCATACGGCGAGATGATCCCCATCAAGCCGAGCGAGTAGACGCACAACAGCGAGAAGGTCAACAGCGGAATGCCCGGAATCGCCGCGCCCACCGCCAGCACCACCGGCAACACCGCCGTCGTGTGCGCGGTCAGACTGGCGAAGAGATAGTGGATGAAGAAGAACAGCGCAACCAGGAGCGCCATCGCCACGATGGGATCGATCCCCTTCAACGGCGCGGACGCGATCTTCGCAAACCACGCGACAAACCCGACGCGGTTCAAGCCGTCCGCCAGCGTGACCAGCGTGGCGAACCAGACCAGGATGTTCCACGCCGCGCGATTGCTGAGAATGTCTTCCCACGTCACGATGCGCGTGACGATCATCAGCACCACGCCGAGCAGCGCGACCGCCGTCGCATCAATGAACTGCGAGCCAAAGTACGGCAGGGTGATGTCCCTGTTCGAGCCGACGATCCAGAGAAAGATCGCCAGGATGACGAGTCCCGCCATCGTCAATTCTTGCGCCGTCACCTTGCCCATCTTCTTCAGTTCTCCCGCCGCCCACACCGGAATTTCCTTGCTGGCTTTGATTTCCGGCGGATAGAACCAGTACACCAGGAGCGGCGTCAAAACGAGCAAGACCACCGCCACCGGCAAAAAGCCGACGAAGAACTGCGTCCACGAAATATCAATTTTCGTCGCGGTCTTGACGAACTGCAACGCCGCCGCGTTCGGCGCGAGCGACGTGATGAACATCGAACTGGTCACACAAGTCGCCGCCAGCGCCGTCCACATAATGTACGAGCCGATCTTGCGCGCGGTCTCGCCCGGCTCGGAGCCGTACAGGGCAGGGATGTTGCGGATGACCGGATAGATCGTGCCGCCACTGCGCGCCGTGTTCGACGGCGTGCCCGGCGCGAGCACCAGGTCAGCCAGCGTGATCGCGTACCCCAAACCCAGCGTGCTGTTGCCCAGCTTTTGCACCAACCACAACGCGATCCGGCGGCCCAGCCCGGTCTTGCCATAGCCAATCGAGAAGACGAACGCGGCAAAGATGAGCCAAACCACGCTGTTCGAAAATCCGCTCAAGCCCCAGGACAGCGATTGCGCCGCATTCGCGTTCACGTACCGCATCACGACGGCGAACACGACGCCGATCAAACCGATCGCCGCCGCGGGAATCGGTTCCAAAATCAAGCCGATGATCACCGCGGCAAACATCGCAAAGTACCACCACGAGTGCTGTTGCAATCCATCGGGGACTGGAATCACCACCAGCACCAGCCACACGATCAGCGGGGTGAGTACCCGCCAATTGAGTTTCATACATCCTCCATAATGAAATGATTATTTTTTCGCGCTTGCGCGCCGCAAGCGCCAAACCCCGTCCGAAAATAAAAACACCTCTCCAACTCAAGCGTTGCGAGAGGCAGTCGTCACCTTGCGAAAAATTACCACATCAACGCACCTCATCGCGCGCCGAAGGATCGCTTGTATTATACTCCGAAATGACGCATTGCGTCAAACCGAAAAATGTTTGACGCTTGCCCGAAACTAGAGTATAATCCCCTCCAGTTTCTAGCAAGGATTTTCTCACTCGTGACACGTCTGCGTTTTTTCCAACTTGGATTCGCGATCATCGCGTTCGCCCTCCTCGCGTTCACTCCCGCGCTCGCCGCCCCTGTCATTGCGAGCCGCGTAGCGGCGAAGCAATCCCCAATCTCCACGTTGGAGATTGCTTCGTCACAAACAACGTTCCTCGCAATGACACCGGGAATTTCCACACCCGCGCCCCCCGGGCGGCTGATCGTCTCCGCCGAAAATGGCGGCGCGTGGAACATCTTCGCGGTCGATCCGAACCAGCACACCTGGCGCAAACTCGCGGCGAACATCGCGCCCGCGCGCGATCCGGCGATCTCGCCGGACGGCCGGACGCTGGCGTTTCGCTCCAAGCGCGATGGCACCTGGGACATTTACACCCTCTCCACCGCCGGAAACAACCTCGCGCGCCTCACGCGCGGAATGATCTACAGCGGCGCGCCGGTCTGGTCGCCCGACGGCAAGCGCATCGCGTTCGAATCGTACGCACGCGGCGATCTCGATGTCTGGGTGATGAACGCCGACGGCACGCAAGCGATAGACTTGACCGACAGCGAAAAGGCGCACGATTACGCGCCCGCGTGGTCGCCCGACGGCAAATGGCTCGCGTTCGTCAGTTGGCGCACCGGCACCAAGCAAATTTTCATCGTCGCCGCCGATTGCAAAAGCGCGTGCAAGGCGACGAATCTCAGCCAAAATAAATCCGACGATCACGAACCGACCTGGTCGCCGGACGGGACCAAACTCGCGTTCGTTTCCGATCGCGACGGTCAGCGCGCGATCTATGTCGCTGAGGTGGAAGGGCGCAATGCAATCGCGCCCCAACTGAAAAACGCGCGGCGCGTCACCTTCTCCGGCTGGGACGATTCTCCGGCGTGGTCGCCCGACGGCAAATGGATCGCGTTCGTCTCCGTGCGCCCCACGCGCCAACCGATCTACATCGTCGCGGCGGACGGGAGCGGCATCCCGCGCCTCGTCGAAAACGGGCCCACGTTCGCCACGTCCGTGACCTGGTCAGCCGCAGGCATCGCCGGGGCAGGTGAGTACGCCAACGGCAACGCGCTCTACAAAGAACAGCCCGATCTCGCCCCGGCGAGCACCGGTCATCCGTACGAATTGCGCCGCATCACCACGATTCGCCTGAACTCGGGCTTGAGCAAGGTGAGCGGACGCGTCGCCGATTCGCTGCTCGCGCTGCAAACGCGCATCAAGCAAGAAGTCGGCTACGATTTCCTCGCGATCGTCTCCGATTTGCTCCGCCCGGTCGAGTACAAATGCGACAACACGTGCGACACGTTGTCGTGGCACAAGTCCGGACGCGCGGTGGACACCCGGCTCGATTACAGCGACGCGCGCGGTATCGGCGGCTTGGAGGTCGTGCGCGAAGATCAACTGGGCGAAACGTACTGGCGGATGTACTTGAAGACCGCCGCGCAAGACGGCACGCAAGGCGAGCCGTTGAAAGACGCGCCCTGGGATTTCAGTTATCGCGCGCGCTGGATCGTCAGCCAAGGCGAAGGCGGAACGCGCAAGCCGGTGCCATACGGGTTTTACGTGGATTACACCGAACTCGCGCGGCAGTACGGCTGGGAACGCATCTCGTCGGCGGACAGCGAAGACCTGGATTGGAAGACGAACAAACTCGGCGCGGAATATTGGCACTATCAAAAAACGCAAAACCTGACTTGGTATCTGGCGATGCGCGAAGTGTACTCGGAAGCGGAGTTGAAGGCGCTCGCCGATTGGAACGCACTGGCGCGCGCCGGATACGGCTCGTACGTTTTGTTTCTCAAAGACATTCCAATGCCGCCCGCCGCGTGGCGGTGGAATGTGCTGGGACCCTAGTGCACGGTGAACAGTGGGCAGTGAACCGTGAACCGTGGAAAGTCAACAGCGTTCACTGTTTCT
Source organism: Chloroflexota bacterium (assembly GCA_016865935.1). Taxonomy (GTDB): domain Bacteria; phylum Chloroflexota; class Anaerolineae; order UBA4142; family UBA4142; genus VGOB01. The sequence continues at coordinate 5,639 of VGOB01000158.1, forward strand.
GTTGACTGACCACTGACCACTACCCACTGTCCACCGATCTCCAAGAAAAATAATGACAACTCAACCTTCGCCGCGCGCGCGGCGTTTTATACTTGCCGTCGATCGCGTCGTTGTGTTCATCACCCAGTACTGGATCGCACTCGCCGTGACTTTTCTGCTGCTCTTTTCCGGCTTGCCGGCGCTCGCGCCGATCTTGATGCGCGCCGGAATCACCGCGCCGGCGGAATTGATCTATCGCGTCTATAGTCTCACCTGCCACCAACTCGCGTACCGCAGTTTCTTTTTCTTCGGCGCGCAGCCGGCGTACACGATTGGCGAACTGCAACACGCGCTCGGCGTGACGAACGACGCGGCGGACGCGTTTTTCTGGCGCGCGGCGATTGGCGACGCGCACATCGGCTACAAGATGGCGTGGTGCGAACGCGACGCGGCGATCTACGCCGCGATGATTCTCACGTTCATTCTGCTCGGACTGTTCCCGCGCGTTGTGCCGCGTCTCGATTGGCGCGTCTACATTTTCGTTTTCGTCTTGCCGATGGCGTTTGACGGCGCGTGGCAACTGGTCACGAGTCCGATTCACATTTTGCCGTTCCTGCCGGTGCACGAAAGCACCGCGCTCGAACGCACGATCGCCGGCGCGCTCTTCGGCATCGGCTCGGTGTGGCTGGTCTTCCCCTACCTCGCCGATGCGATGCGCGACGCGCACAAGGACGCGCGCTATCAGTACGCACGCGCGCAGGAGCGATCGGAAAACACGGCAAGCGATTTTCAATTGCGCTGAAAACTCGCGGCGGGCGGCGGTCGTCCGTCGGCGGTCGTGTACCACAGGAGAACAAATTTGGAATCCCCCCAGCCCACTTTGCGCCGCGCCAAAATCATCCCTTGGATCGGTCCAGGTTTTTTGCTCGCGCTCGTTGTCATTTTCCTCGCGCTGCCGTTTCCGTTGATGGACAAACTGCACGGCATCTGCTTCGGCATCTGACCGCAACGACCGAGCCACTCGTACTTTTTCGGTGGCACGCCGTTTCCGGGGGAAACGTTTCTACGCGCGAATCTTCCAGGGTTTGTGCTCCTCGCTCCGGAGGAGCCGGTCAAACTGCCGTTCGAGGCGCGCGATTTTGGAATGTACGTGGGATTTCTCGCGGTGTGGGCGTACCTGGGTGTGCTGGGACGCGGACGCGCCAAGGGGATGCCGCCCGCGCCGATTCTGTTGACGCTCGTTCTCTTTGTCGGGGTGATGGGATTCGACGGGCTCAACGCGTTCGCATACGATCTACACAAAAACGCGCCGGCGATTCCGTACCTCTACGAACCGCGTTTGCAACTGCGCCTCGCCACCGGCTTGCTGACCGGCATCGCGTTCGCCGGAATCCTGACGCCGATTGTGAATTATGCGCTGTGGCGCGCCAACGACAATCGTCCGATCATCGCCACCTGGAAACAACTGGGCGGCGCGCTGATCGTCGCGCTCGCGTTGTACATCGTCAACGAAACGCGGCTCGGTATTTTGCTTTACCCGGTTTCGATCGTCAGTTCAGCCAGCGTGGTGATTCTCGTCAGTCTGATCAATCTGGTCTTTCTGACTTCGCTCTTTCGCAAAGAGGGACTGGCGGCAAGCTGGTTCGACGCGCTCAATCCATTTGCGGCGGGCGTCTTTTTCGCGCTGATCGAACTGGGCGTGCTGTCGTTGATGCGCTACGCGGTGCTGGGAACGACGATCCTGCCGTAAACAAAAAACCTGCGAGGTCTCCAAGACCTCGCAGGTTTTTCATTCGCCCGGACCCAGCCAGCCCTCCAGCTCGCGCGCGACGCGCACGTGTTGAATCGCCCAAGGTATCTGGCTTGCCTGCGTCAACTGAATGTTGATGAACTGGGTCTGCCCCGCCGGAAACGACACATCCACCGGCGCGCGATTGTTCGCGCGCTCGCATACCGTCTGCCACCGATTCGCGCTGGCGTGCCACAACGTGATCCGAAAACCGCGCGGCTGCTCGTCGCCCGGCGCGATCAGCGTCAAGCCGCTCACCGTTTCCACGCGTCCCAGATCGAGTTGAAACCACATTCCTGGGATTTGCGCCGCGCCGCTCGCCCACGCGGTTTCCGCGCGATTGTCCAGCGCGCGATTCGCCGCGCGCGGGTTGTGACTTGCCGTCGCCGTCCACGCGGTTGCCGGATGCGCGAGAATTTCCGAGATCATCCACGGCGATTGTGATCCGGCAAGCAGATCGATCTGCGCGTACTGAAGCAGCATCGGCGCGAAAACGGGCATCACGTCGAACAGATTGCCGGACGCGACGCGCGCGATCTCGACCCAGGTTTTGCCGTCCGCCGAAACGCGCAAGAGATACCCCGCCGGAAAATTTTTGCCCGGACTGAGAAATTGAATTCCATCCACCCAGCGCGGCGCGCCCAGGTTCACGCGGAACCATTGCCCCGGTTTTTGCGGCGCGCCGCTTTCCCAAAACGACAACGGGTCGCCGTCGAGCGCGCGCGCAACCTGGGTCGGATTTTCGGATGCTTCGACGCGCCAGCCGGTAATCTCGCGCGGCACGCTCGTCACTGCGACCGGAACGATCAGCGCGGGGGGAGTTGACTCCGCAAACCACTCGCGTCCTGCACGATTCAAGTCCCAGTGCAATTCGTACTTGCCCGGCGTGTTCGGCGCGATGAGCCACGCGCCGAGCATCGTCGCGTCGTTCGCGGCGACATCGCCGGGCAGCGCGGTGCGCCGGTCTTCCACGTCGAGTTGCTGATCGCCGCGCGCGTTGAACCAGCGATAGCCCAGGTGAACCGCTTGCGCGCCTGCCGATTTCCAAATCGCCGCGCCGGTATTCTTGACGCGCACATTCGCGGTGACGATTTGTCCGACGCACAGCGCGACCGGCGTATCGTGCGCGAGAAATCGCGCCGCGTATTGCGGCGGCGTGGGAAAGACAACGGGCGTTTCGATCTTGGGCGATTCGATCACCGGCGCGGGTGACGGCGCGGCGATCAGCGGCTCCGGCGGCGTCCAGCGCACGCGACACCCTTCCGCGAGCGCGGCGGCAAAATCGTCTTGCAGCGCGAGTTTGTCTTGCAAATTCCATTCGGGATAATCGGACGCGGCTTGCCAGCGAAACAAGATCAATGCTTGAATCGGCTGATGCGTGGGATCGTCATTCCATTCTGCGATTTCTTTGTACGCCGCGTGAATCCAACCGACGTTGGAATTTTCCCAGCCCTCGGACGGCGCGGTTTCGGTGATAAAAACTGGCAAGGCGCGAAAGCGCGCGGGGAGCGCGTTCAAAAAATCGCGGTACGCGCGAAAATCGGAATGGTAGCGCGCGTACGGCGGATCGAGCACGACATCGCTGGTGATTTGCGTCGCGCTGAAATCGTGCGTGTAACAATGCAACGCGATGCCGTCCACTTCGGTATCGAGTAAAACGAGGAGGTCAACCAGGTAACGCACCCAATCGCCGGTGTCGGCGTTGGCGGGCGCGATCGCGCCGGGGATCACCAAGTCGTCGTTATGCCCGGGCAGGTTTTTGATCGCGTCGCGGCATTTCATAAAGCAGAGCGCGTACAGTTCCGGCGTGATCACTTCGCGCGAGCCGTCGGGCAGAAGCGGGCGTTCCGCGCTGCTGTTCATTTCGTTGCCGATGATCCAGACGCGCGCGCCGGGCGAATTCGCGACGTACGCGGCGCATTGCGCGGCGAACGCGTCGTACTGATCGGAGGGCGGAATCGTTCCGGCGATGTCAAAGCCGTTGTTCAGGCGGACGAGGATGCCCAGCCCCGCGCTCGCAAGGCGCGTGTAATCGGTTCCGGCTTGCGCGCGCAAATCTACCGAATCGAGCAGCCAGCCGATCCGTTCGGCTTTGAGCATCGGCACTTGTCCACCGATGTCGTGGACGCCGTAGATGTATTCGGGAAAGTGGGCGGGGTTGATGGGCGTGGACATTGCGTTGTCTCCAAGACCTGGAGGGTTTCCAAAACCTTCCAGGTCTGGTAGCGCGATAATACTATGAGACAAAGTAAAAGTCAAAGTGGTTGACACTCGCCGCGCAACGTGATACACTCCAAGTGAGGTACGCGAATGTGTGGGAGAGAAAAAATGCGCGAATCCAATTGACACATCGCGCGAAATGCCGTAGAATATGCGCGGTAGCGAAAGTGAGGTGTAAGATGGTAACGACACGTGAACGGGTACCATTGCAAGTCACTGAGAAAACAAATGTCGGCGCAATGAGTGCCTCGGATTTGGAAACGCTGTTAACCAAAGTCGTTCGGCGCGTATTGCGTGAGGAGACACGACGCGGTTATCGGGTGAACGCCGATGGACTCAAGATCTTGAACGTCGAAGAGGACATTGACGCGGAATATTTGAGTGAACTGGACGCCGAAGCCACGGCGATTATCCAGGGCAAAAAGCGCGCGATTAGCGCGGCAGAAATGAAGAACCGCTTGCGCAAGTCGGGTGTGAAAGTTTAGTGTTCGAGCACGACTTTGCTCCGCTCGCGCAAGAGAATTTGGATCGCATCGTTCAACGCAATCCTGAACTTGCCGCGAAAATTATCCACAAGATCGAATGGCTGGTAGCGAATGCTGAGCGCGTCGCGCATCAGCGAGTCAAGGGCTCGCCGTATTTTAGTTTGCACAGTGGTTCTTATCGAATCATTTATGCGCTTGACGCCGTCCAGCGACACATTTTGATTTTAGGTAGTTCTTGTTGGAAAATTCGCAATACCGCAAAACTCACTTTGGGATTTGACTAAAGAGGGTTCTCATGGATACTGTCTCTATCCTATCCGACCGAGGAAAGAGGAGTGCATGAGAACCCCAAAGACATTATACCATACGACGCC
>VGOB01000159.1 GCA_016865935.1 Chloroflexota bacterium
GCAGGGACAGACCTTGCACGACGTGATGACGCCGCTCTTGCGTGCATTTTGCCGTTCGTAAAGCCACGGGCGAACAGACGGGATGAAACTGAACTCACCTTGCTTCGCTGAGGTGGGCTAGGTCGCGCGTTGCCTGCACGCGGCGCACGCGCCGCCGGTTTCACTTTTTTGAGTGCTTGAATGTTTAATTTTCAAGGTGCAAAAGTCGAGTTGTCACACTTCACTTCGCTCTGCTCAGAATGACAACTGGCACCAATGGTTAGTAGCACAGCTGGTTAAGCAGGTGCCGCCAATTGTTTGTCCGACTAGCGAACAACTTGCTGGACATTCACTAGGCTGGTAACCACTGCATGGTTCAACGCAATATGAACCTGAAACGCTGCAGGTTTGGTCATCGGCTGGACCTGAGCAACCGCAGGAACAGCTGGGGTTGCCACAATCACTTTCTGTACAACTAACCTCACGCAAACAGCCAGTGCAACTACCTCCGCAGTTTGGCGCTGGACAGTAGGCAATAGGTCCACTTCCACCATCACCGCCTCCGTCATCTGCATCACAAGTAGCACCCATACAGCGGGGGTTAAACTTTGGCTCGTTGTTTTTCCAATTTTCGTATTCAGAGGTGCCTGGTTTAAATTTATTTGAATCCGCCAACCAGCTATTATAATCTTCAGCCCAGTCAAAATAATCTTCATAGTCGCAGTTGCCTTCTTGACAATATTCTCTTTCATCACCATCGTCATCATCATCGCCACTATCTATAGGAATGCAACCACCATCTTCAGTATCAGCACAAATTGCCAAAACCTGGGCAGGGGCGTAACTTTTATAGTAGGAAGCAAAAAAAGAAAAAGATAATAAAACCAAAAAACCAAGTAAGATATATTTCCAAAACTTCCTCATGATTTAAATATAACAGAACAAAAACACAAGAGTCAACACAGAATATTTTTTAGCGAGAAAAATCAACGACACCCCAATAATTTCCTGCGCGCTGGGAATAATATGGCAAAGTACTACCAACAAAAACAACACCTTTGTTTGAACCAGCAAGAATTGCATTGTATTCATTTGCAAAAACCATTGTGGCTATTTCAGCAGCAGCACAACTATTAGTTGTAAAAAAGACAGATGTTTGTTTGCTTTTGTTTGAATTTTGTGTTTGAAAAGTCATTGGTTTGTCTGGAGAAACCACCATAGTAACCTTGCGGATGTCAGTTGGCTCTTTGCCTTGAATGGTAAAAACAAGATTGCCTTGAGTGTCATGAGTAACACCTAACAAATGTCCTGATACTGCATATTCATATGCCTCTAAACCTTCTGGAAGATTATTTTGAAACGCATATTTTCCATCTTCTTTAGCAATCCATTGGGCAATGCTGGCAGGTGAGGTTTTGGGGTCAACGCCAAAATTTCTTAAACGAGGAATATTCATTTGGGACTGGACTTGATAAGCAGTTAATTCATCAGAATTTTTTTCATTTAGTTGCGGTAGTTGGGCAAGCGTGTCTTGCGGAACAAAACCTGTTTTGCCATCCGCGGTTTTTACCTGAACAAAACCCTGAAAAGTCACGTATTTGCCGTCTTTAACAACCAAAGTTACTTCTGACCCAGGTTTTGCCTCTTGAGTGTTGGCAGTGGTATAACCTCTTAGGTCTTTGGCATTATAGTCTACTACCACGCTAGTTGCCTGGCTGACGCCAACCTTGACTTCTTTGGCAGCTGGGGTGGGGACGGCGGTTTCGGTTGGGGTGGGGGTTGGGGCGGGGGTTGGCGCTACTGTTGGGACGAAGAGTGTGGAGGTTGGAGAAGGCGCGAGCGTTGCCGTTGCGGTCGCGGTAGGTGGCAGTGTTGTGGCAGGCGCGGCAGTTGGCGTCGCGGGTGGCGCGCACGCAACCAGCGCAAGCGAAAAAACAACCAAAATCATCCAGTCGGTCAAGTGTTTGCTTTGCATCAGTTGCCTCCCGTTTGTAGGGGCGAAGCATTCGCCCTTACTTGCCCATTTCGATTTCTTACGGCGTTGATTATACCACCGCGCAAAAAGATCCGCAATCGTCTTTGGTAGTTGACGGGCAATACTCATCTCCTACGGCACGTTCCGGAGAATGATCGGCACGAACACCGTGCGTGCCGGCAACGCAAGATGCGCGGCGGTGCCAACCGACGCCTTCACGAAATTTGTGAAATAGGTCAGGTTGAGCGTGGCAAGTCGATCGCTCGTCTTGTGATAATTCGGGTTGAAATCATTGATATCATCTTCAATCGCCAAAATGGCGGCAAACCCCTGCTCCCAAAACGATGCATGGTCGCTATAGTCTCCGCTATCCGCCTCCAAGACCGGCGTCAAATTGCCGCTCAAGCCATAGGCATTGACCACACCGATAAAAGTATTCGCGATGGCGAGATCGCCAGCGTAACCTGGATCGCTCACCTCGCGCGTGTACAAACGCAAAACCGGAGCGCCAACAGCATCCCATGCGATCATATCCAAATTGTACACCGCGACGACGTTTTGCGCGGAGACGGACGCGGCGTATCGCTCGCTGCCGCACAATCCTTGTTCCTCGCCCGTGAAGAAAACGAAACGCAACGTTCGTTCGAATCGGGATTGCCGCAAAATTTCCGCCGCGATCCACACGCCGACCGATCCGCTCGCATTGTCATCCGCGCCCGGCGCGTTCGTCAGCGACGGCAGATCGTCCAAGTGCGCGGTGATCAGCACGATCTCGCTCGGACGCGTCGCGCCGATTTTTTCCGCGATCACGTTCCGATTCGAAATTCCGCACGCGCTCCAGTTGTGATAACTCACCGTCAAGCCGAGCGACTGCATCTGTTCGTAAACGTACTGCGTCGCCTTTTGAATAGGCGTTCCCGAATTCGTGTGGCGCGAAACAATCGTGTACGCCGCGCCGCCGATGGTGGCGGGCGTTTCTCCGCTGAGCCGCGCGGTGTAATCAGACACGGTACTCGCTTGCACGCGCGCGATCAGCGCGGCGACGCTGGGATCGGGTGAAACAACTTGTGGCGCGCGCGGCAGTGTCGCCGCGCGCAAAACGATCGGCGCATCACCAAGTCGGCGAAGTGAAAGTCCGAGCGCGGCAAGCGCATCGGCTTGATCGGAGGCGAGTCGCGCGACGATCTGGCGACCATCGTCGTACAAAATATCAAACTGCCGTGCGGCATCGTCACGTGCACCGGCGCGACGTTCGCGCGCGGCGACGTAATCGCTGGCGCGCGCCGCGTTCGCGTCGAGCACGCGATAACTCACGCCGCGCAAACGACTGGGCGGCGCGAAGACGAGCGCGTACTCGCGTTGATCAGCATCGCGCGCGTGAAGATGGATCGCCAAGTCGCGCGTCGTCGCATCGTTCCATTCGACGCGCGCGAGGACCGGCGGATCGGCAACTTGGGCGGCAGTCGCGCGGACGCTCGACGCGCCCAAGACGAGCAGAAATAAAATGTAAATCAGTTTTGCTCGCGGCATTGGCATCATTATAGCGCACGGGGAAAGAATCGGCAACCGGATCACAGACTCGCGGTTTGCCGCAAATTCGTACCGGATTGCGACTCAATTCTGACCTGACGTAGTTAAACTATATTCAAAAATCTGAATGAAGCGCAAATGAATTCTTTTCATCTACCGACCCATTTTTTGAAAACGCTGGCGCATCCTGAACGGCTGCGCTTGCTTTACGCGCTGCGCGGCGGCGAAGAATGTGTCTGCCATCTAACGGCACTATTGCGGCGACGCCAGGCGTACGTCTCTCAGCAATTGGGGTTCCTGCGCCAAGCCGGTTTGATTGCGGATCGCCAAGCCGGTTTGCGCGTGTACTATCGCGTCACCGACGCGCGTATCTTTGCGCTACTCGATGCGGCGAACGCGCTGACCGGCGCGAAAAATATCGCGGCGGAAGCGCGCACGCTTGCCGCGTGTCCCTGTCCCAAATGCGCGGCAAAACAATCGGACCGCGCGCACGGCAAAAGAAAAAATTCAAGGAGGAAGCAATGTTAAACGTCAAAGTTCTCGGTTCAGGTTGCGCGAATTGCCACAAGGTCGAAGAGTTGGCAAAGCAAGCAGTCGCGCAACTTGGCATTGAGGCGAAAGTCGAATTGGTGTCGGACGTGAAGGAGATGATGCGCTACGGCGTGATGAGTACGCCCGCGATCGTCATCAACGACAAGGTCGTTTCGACGGGACGCGTGCCCGCGCTCTCGCAAATCACGACGCTGATCACGAGCGCGTTGTAGCAGTCAGCAATCAGCCGTCAGCGTTCAGCAATTGGCGACGGTTGGCGGTCGTAAAGGAGCGCGATGCTCGTACAAAGCTATCACCTTGAAGTGTTTGCGCCGCCGTGCGCGCCCGGCGCGGAACGCTGGTGTGCCAAAGCCACGCTCGCCGACGACATTGGCGACGCACTGCCGTATCTCAACGCGACGATCAAGGGCGCAATCCCAAAGGGACTTTCAGTCTACAATCACGCGGCGCGCGCGCTGACGTGGCCGCTTCGCGTGGGCGGGCACACGATTGCCGTGCGCCCGCGCGAAATCGCCATCAGCAATTTGGTGGACAAGGATGCCGCGGCGACGGAAATGCAGCGCGTTGTCGGTTTGATCAATCACACGTGGGAACGCCGCGCCGAAATCACGCCGAGTATCGAGATGCGCCAGCGGCTCAAACCAATGGAAGTGTACAAACTGTTACCTGCGACGAACTGCAAGGACTGTGGACAACCCACTTGTTTTACTTTCGCGCTCAAAATCATCGCGGGCGAAGTCGAACTCGAACAGTGCGCGCCACTTTTCATCGACGCGTATCGCGAGAAACGCGACAAGTTGATTGCGCTGTTGGAAGGCGCGGTCAACTAAAATATCACCAACGTAAGCACAAGGAGCAACCATGTCTCAAGCAACTGCAATTCCCCAAGCCAACGTGTTTCAACGGCTTTCGCTGCTCGACCGGTTTTTGCCGCTCTGGATTTTTGCGGCGATGGCGCTCGGTGTGATTCTGGGCGCCGTCACGCCCGGGATCAAGGATGTGTTCAACGCGCTTTCGATTGGCACTGTTTCGTTTCCGATTGCCCTCGGCTTGTTGTGGATGATGTATCCCGTGTTAGCGAAAGTCAAGTACGAAGCACTGGGCAAGGTCGCGCAGGCGTGGGAACAGTTCAGCGTGTCGCTCATTCTCAACTGGGCAATCGGTCCCGTGATTATGTTCGTCCTTGCCTGGGTCTTTCTGCCCGACTTGCCGCACTTTCGCACAGGACTCATCATCGTCGGCTTGGCGCGCTGCATCGCGATGGTGTTGATCTGGAATATGCTCGCGGGCGGCGACAGCGAATACTGCGCGGTGCTCGTCGCGCTGAACAGCGTCTTTCAAATCGTGATGTTTTCTCCGCTGGCATACTTTTTCCTGGTCGTCGTGCCGGGATGGTTCGGCTTGCAGGGCACGGTCGTTAACATCAGCATGGCGGATATCGCCAAGAGCGTGTTGATCTTCTTGGGGATTCCGCTCGCCGCCGGCATCCTCACGCGATTCTATTTTCTGCGAACGCGCGGATCCGAATGGTACGAAACGCGTCTGATGCCGCGGCTTGGTCCGACGGCAATGATCGGCTTGTTGTTCACGATCGTCGTGATGTTTTCGATGCAAGGCGATAAAATTCTTGCCGCGCCGCTCGATGTGCTGCGCGTCGCGATTCCACTGCTTGCGTATTTCGTCATTATGTTCTTCGTGTCGTTCGGGTTGTCACTCTGGCGCAAATTCTCGTACGAACTCGCGGCGACGCAATCATTCACGGCGGCGAGCAACAATTTTGAATTGGCGATCGCCGTCGCGGTCGGCACGTTCACGATCGCGTCGCAAGAAGCGCTGGCGGCGGTGATTGGTCCGCTGATCGAAGTGCCGGTGCTGATCGGTTTGGTCTACGTGTCGTTGTGGATCAAGCGCGTGTGGTTCACGCCCGCGCCAGCATCCGTGGCTGGGAAATAAGCAGATACGATGGACTTTGCCTTCTGGCTCGTCAAACTCCTGCAAGGGGGTCTGGGCAATCTCGCGGCGTACCTTGCCGCGCACGTTTTGCTCTGCTTGCTCCCTGCGTTCTACATCGCGGGCGCGATGACCGCGCTCATTCCCAAAGAGTCGGTCACGCGCTTTCTGGGACGCAACACGCCCAAGTTCATTTCGTACCCCGCGTCCGCGCTTGCTGGCTCAGTGCTCGCGGTGTGTTCCTGCACGATCGTGCCGCTCTTCGCAGGCATCTACAAAAAAGGCGCGGGGCTGGGTCCCGCGATCACGTTTCTTTTCTTCGCGCCCGCCGCGAACGTGCTCGCGCTTGCGTACACCGGTGTCGCGATTGGCGCGGATTTGGCGATTGCGCGCTTCGTCTTGTCGCTGACGTTTGGCATTGGAATCGGGATGATTATGGCGCTGATCTTTAGCCGCGCCGACGCCGCGCACGACGAGGCGACCGACGCGATGTTTGCCGCGCAGGGCGGGATGCGGCGCGCCGCGCTGTTGTTTCTCCTCGTCCTCGTCGTGCTCTTACTCTCGGGTACGCTCAAAATTGACGCGCTGACAAGCACGTATGGACAATTCACGCTGCCGCTCGCGGGCGCGGATCGCGCGCAAGAATTTTTGAACGTCCTCGTCCCGTTCGACGCGAGCAAGGGCGAAGAGGGCGTCTCGGTGCAAGGTGTGATTCTCATCGCGTTGCTAGTTTTCATCGGCGTCACGTCGTTTCTGGGGTTGGAGCAAATTCTGGAAAAATTCAATCGCTGGACGTTCGTATCGCTCGCGCTCGTCGCGCTCACGCTTCTCGTCGCGGCACTTGGGATGAAACCGCAGCGCGATGGGTTGGACATTCTCATCACGGGACGCTTCTTCGCGGTCGCGCTCGCGCTGATCGTGCTGGGCGCGCTTGCGTCTCGCGGACTGGAGCCGCGCGAGATTCAAGAGTGGTTGTGGGAATCGTGGCGCTTTGTCAAACAAATTTTTCCGCTCCTCGTCGTCGGCGTGTTCATCGTCGGAATTTTGCGCCAACTGATTCAGCCCGAATGGATTCGCGCGATTGCAGGCGAGAACACGATCCAAGGCAATCTCGCGGGCGTCGTCTTCGGCGTGTTTATGTATTTTCCGACGCTCGTCGAGGTGCCGATTGCAAATATGTTTTTGCAATTGGGAATGCATCGCGGTCCCTTGCTCGCGTACCTGATGTCCGATCCCGAATTGAGTTTGCAAAGCATCTTGATTATCTCGACGATCATCGGGCGCGTGAAAGCGTGGACGTACGTGGGTTGGGTCGCGCTCTTCAGCACGCTGGCAGGATTGATCTATGGCGCGTGGATTGACGGCGCAAGCATCGTTCTGCTCGCGGGATACCTGCTTGCGTTTCTCGCGCTCTTGGCGCTGGGATTGTACTGGATGGACAAGCGCAATCGCCGCGCTGTCACACACCGCGCGGGATAGGAGCGAAAATGAAAAAAGCGTTGGTCATCCCGTTGGACGCGCAGGAATTACAAGAGTTGTGCCGTATTTTGATTGATCGCGACAAAGACGGGGCGCTCGAGTTCCTCAACTTGCACGCGCGTCCAGCGATGCACAAAGCGATGGAAGGCGGCTGACACGTGATGATCGAGGTGCCTGGGGCAGGCATCGTCCCGCCGCCACAGGGCGTGGTGCGCTGATGTTCGTCGAATACATCACGCTCGATCACACGCGTCCGTGCCTCGCGGAACCAGGCAAGATCATCGTCGTCGGCAAACCAGCTCAAGCGATCGAATCCGTGTTGCCGCTCCTCAACGCGATCTTGCCGAACGTGATCAGTTACAATCCGCGCGTGTGTTCGCTCGTCTTGCGCCGCAAACCTGGGTTCATCACGCTGACGCCCGATACGGTGTACATCACGCAAGTCAAAGACGCGGACGAGGGAATCGAACTCTTGGGCGCGCTGCGCGATTTGCTGAACCAGACCTGGGACGCGCGCGAAACGATTCAGCCGCGTAACGCAGAACGCCGCACCCCGCGCCCGCTCGACGTGTGGGAATTGTTGCCGCGCACCAATTGCCGCGTCTGCGGTGAGGCGACATGTATGGCGTTCGCGGTGGCGTTGCTCCAAGCCAACCGCGCGCTGGAAGAATGTGCGCCGCTTTTGCAACCCGATGTGACGGAATCACGCGAGACGCTGCGCGGATTGTTGGGCAACACCGCGACCACGCGCTCGGTGTGGCGCGAGAGCGGGCGGTAGCCGAACGCAAATCGAATATTGTTGTGAACAACCAATATATTGGTTGAATTGTTGACAAAATAGCCGTTTCATACTATAATATTGTTGAACTAGCACAATTGGATTGGTCTATGCCTCCTAAACGTTTCGGCGCACGGCATCACAGTAGATTGCTCAAACGCGGGCACGCGCGCGGCGCGCGTCCCTCCCCGTTGAGCATCTCCGCCATCCAGATCAACGTGGGACAGCGGTTGCGCGCGCTGCGCGAAGAACGCGGCTGGTCGATCCGCGAGTTGGCGGAGCGAAGCGGCTTGGCGATGAACACACTCAGTCTCATCGAAAATGCCAAGACGTCGCCGAGCGTCAGCACGCTGCAACACATCGCGCACGCGCTCGACGTGCCGCTGACCGCGTTCTTTGAAACCGGCACGCCAAAAACAAGCGTCGTCCAGATCAAAGCCAATCGTCGCACGCGCGTCGCGTTCGCGCACGGCGCGCTGGAAGACTTGGGCGCAGGATTGAGCCACCGCGCGGTTCAACCCTTCGTCGTCACGTTGGAACCGCATGCGGGAAGCGGACCGAATCCTATCGTGCATACCGGTTGCGAATTCGTCTACTGCCTCCAGGGTCGCTTGACGTACACGATTCAAGATCGGACGTACTTGCTGGAACCGGGTGATAGTTTGCTGTTCGAATCGCATTTGCCGCATCACTGGCAAAACGTGGAAGCCACGCCTTCGCAGGCATTGCTCGTGCTGTGTCCTTCCGACGCGCGCGATCGCCCGACTGAATTTCATTTCGTACCCAAGCCAGCCCAGGTTTGATATTTCGATTCAATATTCCAGAGGAGATAAAATGAAGATTGCTGCAATCACCGATGAGGGAAAAACCATCAGTCAACATTTTGGACGCGCGCCGTACTATCTGGTCGTGACGATTGAGAATGGGCAAATCGTCAACCGCGAAATGCGCGACAAACTGGGTCACGCGCACTTTGCGAACGATCCGCACGAGGAAGATCAACCCGGTCAACCGCACGGGTTTGGACCTGCCGCGCAAGATCGCCATACGCGAATGGCAGAAGCGATTGCCGATTGTCAGGCGCTCTTGTGCGGCGGAATGGGGCGCGGCGCGTACGAGAGTATGCGCGCGCGCGGCATCAAACCGATCGTCACCCACATCGCTTCGATTGCCGAGGCGGTGCAAGCATATATCGAAGGACGAATCGTGGATCAAGTCGAGCGATTGCATTGATCGCCGCGATTCCATTGCCCCTCGGGGCGCAGAAGGAGAAATCGTATGGCTGAACCAAAAGACGGGTGTGTCAAACCGGCGCGTGGCGTGATCGCACCGCCAGCCGAATCTGCGGCTCCGTCCGGAGCCGTGCTATCTCAGGAGGTGAGAAAAATGTCAGCACGTGTAGGAAAACCCGCACCCGATTTCGAAGCAAACGCTTTTGTCGGCGAAGGGTTCAAACCGATCAAACTCTCGGATTACAAAGGCAAGTGGGTCGTCCTCTGTTTCTACCCCGGCGACTTTACCTTCGTCTGACCGACTGAACTAGCGGCGGTCGCCGCTCGAAACGAAGAATTCAACGCGCTGGGCGTCCAGGTTTTGGCGATGAGTACGGACAGTCGCTTTGTGCACAAAGTTTGGCAAGAGCAGGAGCTCTCCAAGATGGTGAAAGGCGGCGTGCCTTTCCCGATGCTCTCGGATGGCGGAGGCAAGATCGGCGCGGCGTATGGCGTGTACGATGAAGACGCCGGAGTGGATATTCGCGGTCGCTTTATCATTGACCCCGATGGTGTGATTCTCGCGATGGAAGTGCTGACGCCCGAAGTCGGGCGCAATCCGGACGAGTTGATTCGCCAAGTTAAAGCGTATCAGCACGTCAAGAAAACCGGCGAAGTGACACCTTCCGGTTGGCAACCTGGTCAGGTCACGTTGAAACCTGGTCCGGCGCTGGTCGGCAAAGTGTGGGAAGTGTGGAAACCGTAAACACGTTCGGCACCGGCAAATGAAAAGTGTGCGGCGCGCTCGCAAGGCGCGTCGCACCTTTCTCAAATCAGGCAAGTCGAATCGAAAACCACTCGCCTGACACACTGATTTCCCTGAAGTAGAAAAGACTGGCAAGTATTCAGACTAGCGAATTGGACTCCAGGCGGAACTGGAGTAGATTGTTTGTGCCACAAACGATCTTCTCTCAGGAACGCCACGGAG
>VGOB01000160.1 GCA_016865935.1 Chloroflexota bacterium
CCGCCCTCTGCGATCAGTTGCGCGAGAAATTTGTCATAGATCGTCGCTTCGACGATTAAGTTGCCATCGGCGGAACAGCCCGAACCAAAATCCGACGTCTTGCTGAGACGCGTGTTGCGCGCGGCTTGAACGATGTCCGCCGTCTCATCAACCACCATCGTCGAATTGCCCGCGCCGACGCCGTACGACGGCGTGCCGGAACTGTACGCGGCTTTGACCATATCGCGTCCGCCGGTCGCTTGAACGAGATCGCAGATGGACATCAAATATTGTGAAAGTGGGATGCTCGGTTTTTCGATGCACTGGAACAGATCAGGCGGCGCGCCTTCGCGCTTGAGCGTTTCGCGCATCACGCGCACCATTTCGAACGTCGTCTTTTTACTGCGCGGATGCGGCGCGAAAATCACGGCGTCCTTGCATTTCATCGCGAAAATGCCAACGCCCGGCGGCGTCAATTCGGGGTTCGTCGTCGGAATGATCGACGCGATCACGCCGACCGGCTTGCCGTACTTGACGATCCCTTTCTCCGGAATTTCTTCGATGACGCCAACACTTTTTTCACGCAGCACATCGCGCAAAATCCCCATCACCTTGAACCGCTTGGCAGCGCGTCCTTCACGATCACCCAATCCGCTTTCGTCAACCCCCATCTGCGCGATGCGCGTAAACGTTTTCTCGTTGGCGGTTGCCCAACCCAACGCCTGACACAACCGATCCACGCGCGCCTGATCGTACTCTTCGATCTGTTTCAGCGCGCCGCGCGCGCGCGCTAACATTTCATCCGCGTATGTTTTTTCTTCTGACGTAATCGGTCGGATTGGCAACTTGAAGAACTCCTCTGGTGGATGGCAGATGGCGTATGGCTTATGGCAAATCACAATTCGCGATTCGCTATTCGTTATTTGCTATTTGCAATTCGCAATTCCTAATTCGCAATTTGCAATTCGCGATTCGCCGGACCCGCGTACCCAAAATCCACCGGATCGATCCGGCGCATCGGCGGCATCGTCGTGATCTCCTCGTGCGCGTGCGCGAGAATGCCGGTGAGCCGCGCGACGATGAACAACGCGTTCGACAACGTGACCGGAAATCCGATCTCGCCCAAGATCGCGGCAAGCGCGCCGTCAATGTTGATCGGCAACTCTTTGCCGGTGGCGCGCGTGAGCGCGTCCTGGATCGCGCGCGCCGCGCGCAAATGATTGCCCGGCACGTTTGCCTCGCGCGCTAACTCAAACAATCGTTCCAGGCGCGGGTCTTGGCGTTTGTGCTGGCGATGACCGAACCCGGCAATGCGCCGCCCGGCTTGACGCCACTCAGCAACCACCGTGTCTGCCGCGCGATCAAGATCCATCTGCGCGGACGAATCCACAACTTGCCGGATCGCTTCCATCGCGTCTTGAACTGCCGCGCCGTGAAACTTGCCGAGCGTGAGCAACCCTGCCGCCGCCGCCGCGCCCAACGGCGCGCCACCCGATGCCGCCGTGCGCGCCGCCAGCGCGGAAGGCGCGCCCGGTCCGTGATCGATACTTGCCACCATAATCGCGTCGATCAATTTTGCAATCGGCGGCGTCGGCAATTCGCCGGTGTACAACAAGTACAGCACAGACGGAAACGGCACGGTACCGATCAGTTCAACGAGATCGTACCCGCGAATTCGAATTCCATTTTCGCTTGTGGATGATAAACTAGTCGTCCAATGCAAATCGCCCAAAATAGAACCTCACTTGTTCGTAGTGGGCGATTCATCGCCAGCCCTTGCGCTGAAGCGCATACTACGAACGCTTTACATCGTCACGACGACTTTGCCTGCTTGTCCGGTGCTTGCCAACTGCAACGCGCGATCCATTTGATCGAACGTCAGCGTATCGGTAACGATTTGCGCGGGCTGTAGTATTCCGTGCTTGACCAACGCAATCGTGCGCGCGAAATCCGCCGGATGATCGTAGATCATCGAACCGCTGACGCGAATGCCCTCGCGTACCAAACGCAACGGGATGAAACTCGCCGGCGACGCCGACAAGCCGACCAGCACGACTTGGCTCCCGCGCGGTGCCGCGCTCAGCGCGAGTTCGACGGTCGCCGAGACGCCGGCACATTCGAACACCGTCGTCACATTCTCATCGCGCCACAACGGCGCGACATCGCCACTCTCGATAACGATCACTGCACCCAGTTGCCGCGCGAGCGTGAGTTTGTCCGCAAGTTTATCGTGCGCGAGCACGCGGATGCCTTGCGCAACAGCGGCGTGGATCAACAGCAAGCCGGTCGCGCCGCAACCGATCACCGCGATCGTGTCGCCCATCCGCGCGCGCGATTGCCATAATGCGTGGAGCGATACCGCGAGCGGTTCGATCACCACCGCGTCGGCGTCTGAAATATCGTCCGGCACCTGCCACACAAATTCGGCGGGCGCGGTGAACAACGCGGCAAAGCACCCCGGCGCCGTGACGCCAATCGCTTTTTTGTCCGGACAAATCGCGCCGCGACCCGCGCGACAAAACGCGCACACGCCGCACGGATAATTCGGCTCGACGATCACGCGCTGCCCGATTTCGAAATTCGCCACGCCATCGCCCAACGCGGCGACGCGTCCGAACACTTCGTGTCCCAGTAAAAATGGATACGGCGCGACGCGATGTCCCAAATAGAACGAGACATCGGATCCGCAAACGCCAAAGCGCGATGATTCGATCAGAATTTCATCCGCGCCGACACGCGGCTCAGTCATCTCACCGATTTCGATTTTCTTTGGCGCGACGAGTAGAGCAGCTCTCATTGGTACAAGTTCCAGGTTCAAAGTTCAAGGTTCGACGTTCGAGGTTCTAGTCCTGTGTTCAGCCTTGAACCTCGAACTTTGAACCTTCAACTACTCACGTTTTTGGCAATTCACCCGGCGGCGTATACAACCAGATCAGCCACAGTGGTTCGTCGCCGTTGTTGACGTGTTGATGAAACACGCCAGTTGGAATGAACATCCAATCGCCCGCTTTGAACGGCACGCGTTCGTCGCCGTCAATCAACGTTCCACTTCCCTTGACGATGATGTCCACTTCTTCCGACGCGTCGTGATTGTGCCACGACGATGATTCGCCCGGCTCGAAAATCGTCAAGCCCGCGACGATGTGTTCCGAGTTGACGAGTTCCTTGTCCACCAGGCGAAACACTTTGCGGCGAAACCCCGGCGTGTCGAGTCCGAGCCAGATTTCTTTGCCGTGTTTGAACGGCGAGAGCATTTTGATTTTGCCCACGCGAACTCCTTGGAAAACGCGACCGCCGACGGATGACCGCCGACCGTCGCGCTTTTTTCATTTCAGTCCTAACGCGCGTTCGATTTTATCTTGATCGAAATTCACGATGATCGTGCCTTTGATGTTGAACGTCGGCGTCGTTTCGTTGCCGTTTGCCCAACCGCGGACGCGCTGTGCGGCGGCACGATCGCGCCCGATGTCCACTTCGACGTACGCGATGTCGCGCGTCTTGAAAAATTCGCGCGCGCGGCGGCAGGCGGGGCACCACGACGTGCAATACATCACCACATCGGCGGTGGGCTCCGGCGATGGCGCGGGCTCTGGGGCGCGCGCGGGCGCGCCTGACGGATCCAATTTCCCCAGCACGCGGAAAATTTCTTCGTTGTCCGGCTGCTGGTCAATGTCGTGCACGTCCACGTACTGAACGATGCCTTGCTTGTCCAGCACGAAAATCGCGCGTTCCGATTTGCCTTCCGGGCGCAAAACGCCGAACGCCTGCGCGACCTGACCGTGCGGATAAAAATCGCTCAGCAATGGATAGGTGATGCCGCCCAAACTTTCCGCCCATGCTTTGAGGCAGGGCTCACTGTCAACGCTGATACCCAGAACCTGGGTATTCGTCCGTTCGAACCGATCCAGAGCGGATTGGTACGACGGAATCTGACTCGTTCAGACCGGCGTCCACGCGAGCGGAAAGAACACCACCACGACGTTACACTTGCCGCGATAATCGCTCAATCGAATCGTGTCGCCGAGATGATTTTTCAAAGCGAAATCCGGCGCGCGTTGTCCAACTTTTGGAACCATGTTTCCTCCTCTTGAAAATATGACCGCCGACAAGTCCGCCGACCGCCACACCCTTTTTATCCGATTACGAGCGCGCTGTCAAGCGAATGGAGGATTTCATCACTCCCCTCGCCGATAAATGTCGTTGATATTCCAATACCCCGGCGTCGGCGTCGGTACGTTTTCCATCGGCGCGTGAATCACGGTCGGAATGCCAGACGCAAACGCGTCGCGCAACGCGGGACCCAGGTCTTTTGCCGCGCGAATAAAAATTCCCTGCGCGCCGCACGCGCGCGCAACGTCGGCGTAGGCAACGCGATATTCTTTGCCCTCGCTCTCGAACAAACAACCGAAACTCCAACCGTAGTGCGCTTTTTCCAAACCGGCAATCGTGCCGAACGCGGCGTTGTCCATCACGAGCCACACGACCGGAATCTCCGCCTCCATCGCTGTGGCGACGACCGACATATTGCTACTGAACGCGCCATCGCCGACGAGCGCGAGCACCGCGCGATTGGGTTGCGCGATTTTCACGCCGAGCGCGGCGGCGGGACCAAACCCCATCGTCGCGAGACCACTCGGTGTGATGAAGGTGCCGGGCACGGTGATCGGAAATTGCTGCGCGACGCCGTTCTTGTTCCAGCCAACATCAGTGACGAGAAAACCATCTTCGGGCAACGCTTGTCGAACTTCGCTCAAAATTCTTTCAGGACGAAGTGGATACTGATCCGAACTCCACTGCGCCGCCCAATTTTCTGCGAACGCGCGTCGCCCTTGCGCGATTTTCTCACGCAAATTGCCGCGCTCACGATGCTTGCAACCGCGCGCGGCATCGGCGATCATTCCCAGCGCGTTTTTCGCGTCGGCGACGACGCCGAGTTCCGTCGGAAAGTTTCTGCCGATTTCCGCCGGGTCAATGTCAATGTGGATCAAACGCGTCGGCGGAATCGCAAACGTGAAACGCGGATCCCAGGAACTTGAATTCGCTTCGGCGAGACGCGTGCCGACTGCGAGAATCAGATCCGCGTCGCGGCACATTTCATTCGCGATGGGCGTGCCCCAAAAGCCGGTCATTCCGACCAAGAGCGGATGGTCTTCGCGCATCGATCCCTTGCCCATCAAAGTATGCGCGACCGGCACTTGCAATGCTTCGGCGAGCGCGGCAAGTTCGCGCGTCGCGCGCGCGGCTTGGACGCCGCCGCCGACGTAGATCACCGGACGTTCCGCATCGGCGAGCGCGCGCGCGATTTTTTCGGCAGTCGCGGGATCAATCGTCGGAGGAATGATCGGCGCGGGCGTTTTGTCAAACGCCCCCACAGGGAGATCGGCGGAGAAAATATCCATCGGCACGTCAACCAGGACGGGACCGGGGCGTCCGCTCTGCGAAAGATGAAACGCGCGCTCAACGATGCGCGGCAAATCGCGCGCGTGATCGACGCGGTAAATTCGTTTGCAGAACGGACGATAGATTTCGTACTGATCGCCGTCGAGATGGAGATTCACTTCTTGATGCGGATGGCGTCCGAAATAGTACGACGGCACGTCGCCCGCGATCACGACCAGCGGAATCGAATCGAGCGCGGCGTTCGCGACGCCGGTCGCCGCGTTCGTGAGACCGGGACCCAGGTGCGTGAGCAAAACGCCGGGCTTGCCGGAGGCGCGCGCGTAGCCATCGGCGGCGTGCGCGGCAATTTGCTCGTGGCGCGTCGTGATGAAGCGCACCTTGCTCTTGCCCAGCGCGTCGAGCATCGCGATAATCGTGTGCCCGGTCAAACCAAAAACCACTTTGACGTCGAGGCGTTCCAAATATTCGACGAGTTGATACGCGGCGATACGTGTTTCTATTCTGCGTTCTCCGTCTTTCGTCATTCGTCTTTTGTCCTTTGGTAACCCAACGCGCGGGAAATTTGCGCGGCAAGCTGCATCACACGCGGCGCGAACCGGGCAACCAGCGCGTCGGTGAAACGATTGTTGGGACCCGCGACGTTCAGCGCGGCGATCACGTTCCCGTCCGAATCGAAGACCGGCGCGGCGAGACCGAGCGCGTCTTCAAAGCGTTCGCCGCGACTGATCGCGTACCCGCGCGCGCGAATCGCCGTCAGTTCTTTGAGCAACGCGCGCCGATTGACGATCGTGTGCCGCGTCATTTTTTCGAGCGGTTGCGCCAGAACTCGCTTGATCAAGTCGGGCGATGCGAACGCGAGGATCGCTTTGCCCGCCGAGCCCGCGTGGAGCGGCATCCGCTCGCCCGGACGCACGACGACGCGCACCCGTTCCGGACTTTCGATCCGATCCGCGCAGACGCGTTCAGTGCCGTCCAAGACGTAGAGGTTGACCGTTTCGCGCGTGAGGCGATGCAGTTCTTCCAGCGTCGGGCGCGCCTGGTCGCGCAGGTTCAGCGCGCCGGTGTACAACGCGCTCCACGTCAGGACTTTGGGACCCATCAAATACTGGCGCGTGGCAGGGTCTTGCGTCAAAACGCCTTCGACACACAACGTTGCCAGCAGGCGTCCGACGGTACTGCGCGACAAATCCAGTCGGCGCGCAATTTCGCGCACGCCCAACTGTGGCTGCTCGGGGGAAAAGCAATCGAGAATCGCAATCGCGCGAGTGAGGGTTTGGGTTTCGCTCGTCGGCACGGCGCTCCTTAGCGTCCCATTATACGGGACTATGTCCTGATTCTACATCGGGCGGGTCAAAACGCGGTCAAAAACGAGTCAAAGTTCGCGCGGCAGGCGCCGTCCCAATATGCAAGACAGAGTCCCAATTTTTCACGCAACGGGCGCGCCGCGTGAAAAAAAGCGCACGGGGGAGATTAGGCGGCGGACTGGCGCGCCAGCGCGAGCGCGCCGAGCACGCCCGCGCGCTTGCCCAAGCCCGGCGAGACGATGTACGCGTCAATCTTCGCGATGATCGCGGGCGATTGGACATAGCCGTTGAGCAGATTTTGGACAGCGCGCCGAATCAGTGGAAACAGTTGCAGTTGTTCCATCACGCCGCCGCCCAAGATGATCCGTTGCGGCGAAAGCGTGCAAATGTAATTCACCAGCGCGAGCGCGAGGTAATGCGCTTGCAATTCCCACGCCGGGTGATCGGCGGGCAAGGTTTCCGCGCGCGCGCCCCAACGCTTTTCGAGCGCGGGACCGGAGGCGAGACCTTCGAGGCAATCGCCGTGAAACGGGCAGGAACCAGGGAACGGATCGCGCGCGTGATCGTGCGGCAGGCGAATGTGACCCATCTCCGGGTGAATCAAGCCGTGCATCAATTTCCCGGACACCAAACCGCCGCCGCCGATGCCAGTGCCAATCGTCAGATAAATGAACGTGTCGAGATCGCGCGCCGCGCCCCAGCGATGTTCGCCGAGCGCGGCGGCGTTCACGTCCGTATCGAATTTCACCGGCACGCCGAGCGCGCGCTGGATCGCGCCGACGAGATCGGTGTTGCGCCAGCCGGGTTTCGGCGTCGTCGTGATGCAGCCGAACGTGGGCGAAGCGCGATGCAGATCGATCGGACCGAACGACGCGATGCCGATTGCCGCGACGCGCGGTTGCGCGCGGAAAAATTCAAGCGCGCGCTGAATCGTTTCGTCCGGCGTCGTCGTGGGAAAACGCGTCTCGCGCACATCGTCCGGTGTTGTGCCGATCGCGCAAACGAATTTCGTGCCACCGGCTTCGATGCCGCCGAAGATCGTCATTGCGCGCGCTTTGCGCCAATCGTCGTGTTCTTCACGCGCCACACCAGATCGCGCAAAACACCTTCCAGGTTCGGATCGGCGGGCTTGAACGCGGTATCGCTGATCACCAGCGGCGCGCCAAAGACAACGCTCTGCGCGCCAAGTTCGAGCGCTTGGATCGCTTGATCAACGCCGAGTCCGCCGACGGCTTGCACCGGAATCGTCACCGCGTTCAGCACCGGCACCAGATCGTCGAGCGGCGAAAGTCCTTTGATCATATTCCGTTCGTCGAAGCCGGTGTGGACGACGACGTAATCCACGCCCATCTCTTCGGCTTGGCGCGCGCGCGCCGGTTTATCGGGGCAAAGCATCACGTCGCACATCACTTTGCCTTTGAATCGCTTTGCCATTTTGACTTGCTCGATGATGCTCGCGTCGTGCGCCTGTCCCATCACGACGACCAGGTTCGCTCCGGCTTGGAACATCATTTCCGCTTTCAGCCCCGCGCCATCCATCGCCTTTAGATCCGCGACAATCGGCGTATCGGGAAATTCGTTGCGGAGCGCGCGGATGCCGCGCATTCCTTCGGCGAGGATGAACGGCGTGCCGGCTTCCAGCCAGTCTGCGCCGGCGCGAACCGCCGCGCCAGCAACGCTCAGCGCGTCGTCCATCGTCGTGAGATCGAGTGAGATTTGTACGAGAGGTTCCATTTTGATCCCCTTGTCAATCGGTCAAACAGTGACGGGTTTGGCAAGGTCACATTTCTTTTTTGCCACAGAGGACACAGAGAACACAGAGGTGAATTTGATTTTTTCTCTGTGTCCCCTGTGATCTCTGTGGTTGTTCTGACATTGCCAAACTCAACCCATCACCAATTACAATGGATGAGTTGACTCATCACCCAGTTCAAATTTTTCGACAACTGGCGCGCGCGATCAATTGCGCTTTGACGAACACATCGGGCAGCGCGCGCGCGTCTGCGCGCGCCGATTTCTTTTCCAGCGCGGCGCGCAGCGTGGTTACCGCCGCGTCACACAACTCTTGGATCGGCAACCGGATGGAAGTCAGCGGCGGCGTAACCAACAGATGCCAGGGGTTGTCGTCGAACGCGACGAGCGAAACGTCGTCCGGATATTTTATATATTGTTCCTGCAGCGCTTCCAGCACGCCGAGCGTCATCGTGTGATTCGTCGCGATGATCGCGGTGATCCAAGGACTCGTCGTCAACAAACGCTGCGCGGTTTCGTGCGCGGCTTCCAGCGCGTAATCGCTGACATAGATCAACGATTCGTCCAGCGGCAGTTTGTAATCGCGAAATGCCTGGCGATAACCGTCGCGCCGCCCGACGACGGTGGAAAGCATCGGACTGCGAACAAGGATCGCGATGTGGCGATGTCCCAGGCGGATGAGGTGTTCGGTTGCCGCGTAGCCCGCCGCAAAGTTATCCAGCGCGATGACGGGACCGCACGGCTCGGATGGCTTGCGGTCAATGAAGACGAGCGGAATATTGTGCGCGACGAAATCGCGCCACAGCGGCTGCGGTTCGCCGGTCGGCGCGATAATCATTCCGTCGACGCGTCGCGCGAGCAGCAGATCGAGATAGCGCGCTTCGCGGCTGGCTTGCTCATCGGTATTGCAAACGATGAGTTGATAGCCATACGCCTCCAGCCGATTTTCGATCCCGCGCACGAGCGCGGCAAAAAAGGGGCTGGTGATGTTGGCGACGAGGACGCCGATCGTACGCGTGACATTCGTCGTGAGACTGCGCGCAATCGCGCTGGGACGATAGTTCAGGCGTTTGATCGCGTCGAGGACGGCTTTGCGCGTCTCGGGGCGAACGGTGCGCGAATTGTTGACGACGTGGGAAACAGTCGCGGTGCTGACGCCTGCAAGTTTCGCGACATCGCGAATGGTGGACATCGGTGGACACTTTCGATGAGTTGGGATTGGGAGATGAATCGGTTACGCAATGATCAAATTATATGGTGGAAAGTAGTTTGTGTCAAAATGTCAGCGTACATCTTCGACAAAGGTTTGCCAGCGTCTGGGTGATGTGGTAAAATGAAAACACAGGGGGAGAAAAATGGAAAATGTCTATCAGTCAAGAACATTCCTGCTGCTCGAAGACTATACGGAACAAAATGTGCGAATCCAGCGAATCTTGCAGAGTCCACTTGGATTAGCGCAGGATATCTCCGTCTTTTTGTTTCAAGAAAACTTGCGCGCACTTGAGCAGACCTTGGATCGCATCAAGAAGTTTGCGGCAGGAATCAGTCGTGCCAATCAGTTAGCGCCAAAGTATACTTTGGCCGGTTACTACGCGCTGATGTTCTCTTTTCATCAGTTCATTCACAGTTCATATCGTGCGCGTCAGGGCAAAGTTTTGGAAGAAGTGTTTAGGACTATCTTGCGCGAACATACACATTTTTCGACAGTTCCAAACAGCGTTAGAAAGGAAAGGGCGCATCTACCAATTGGGGGAGGGCTCGGATGCAAACAAGGCATCGAAGCGCCCATTGACCCAAGCGAGCCGTAGATGCAACAGATGATTGAAACCGTCATCGCTCCAGCGCATACCCACGCCTTTGAAGCGCTGCTGAATGAGCCATTTGCACGCACTCTCCACCAGTCCGCTCCCCAACGGCAATCCCAGTTCCTTGAATCTGGCGTAGTCAATGTGCTCACGAT
>VGOB01000161.1 GCA_016865935.1 Chloroflexota bacterium
TTCGGGTCGGGCTATTCCTTTCTCCAGGGTGTTGCTCAGGATACACGATTCCCGGAGAAATGCAAAAGCCGCCCTCATTGGACGGCTTGACGGATGGTGCTGGGACACACCGCCATTCTATTCAGCCCAAACTGGCGCGATCGCTGTCAAAGATTTCGGACGGGGACACTCTGCCTCAGAAGGCAAGTTTGCGTTAGGGTACTTGGACCTGAGGATCCTATGGATTAGGCTGGGGTTAAGAACATAATTCTCAATCTCGTGCCGTTCCATGTTATGGAGGGTTACATTATGCTTCTTCGCATATTCTGATAGGCGTTGTCGCCATTCAGGGGTTAGCCCATCGCCGTCCAAGATAAGATGGATTTCCACATCATCACTGACGAATTCTTTTAGAACTTCATGTATCTGGAATGGAGTCTTGTTGTCTCTTCCTTTCCCTTTCAAAATGGGTATTGTGTTTACTCCCGAGAAACATCTAGTTCCTATTACCTTGTCAAATGCATCAAGGATTTGAGTGTTTGAATCCTCTACAAAGAGTAGTTTGCCACTGATAACAGATTTTCCAAGTTCATAAGTGTCAATCGTGGCAGATATCTGTTGCTCTACATCTTTTGAATTGGTCAGGGGTGCATTGATTTGTCTACTTGATGAAATCGGAACCACTTCGGATGGATCAGCGGCGCGAATTATTGATGTTGAGTGTGTTGAGATTATGATTTGAATTCCCAATTCCTTCTGCATCTCTCTCAAGACATTTGCAAGAGAGGTTTGAAGGTTAGGATGCAAATGTGCGTCAGGTTCATCGAGTAAAACGATTGAGGATTGTTTTGGGCAATACAAATATATAGGAGCAAGTATTTGCAAAATCTGCATAAAACCACTGCCAGAAGAATTGAAGTCAAGCGAGATACTGTTCTTCCCGCACAGATCTCTATAATGAGCAGTGACAAAGAGATCGCTCGCTTCATTGAATCCAATCTCGTCCAAGTGAAAATCGAAGTCTTTTACCAACCTCGCTTTCAATTGCTCGAATCCATCTAACCGAAGTATTTTGGCATCAAGCACTAGATTGCGGATAATGGTACTTACTTGTCCCACACGCAATCTATTTTGGATGACCTTGGGAAAGGCACGCTCTTCTGCGGATCGCAGTCCAACAAAACCTGAAATAAATAATGGAGGTTGCCGATGAATGCTGGGGTTGTTGGCCAGGTCTATTTCTGTTGAAATACATTTAATATTGAAATCCCCAAATAGGGATGTGATTCGAAGACGATAAGTGTTTTTTCTATCATCTATCAATTCCATATATGCGCCACCAGCACCCTTTCCAATTCTGGAAAGCTTTGCATAGTACAACTCTCTAAAATCGGAAAGGCTAAGACCTGGCAAAGATTCTTTTGTTCCCCCTACCCCTTTCTGGCGTATCTTAATTTTGCCTTTGGCGTCAACATCAACCAGATTGTGATCGGCTAGGGTATTCAGGGCAAGGTTGAGTGCCTGAAGAACAGTCGTTTTTCCAGAACTATTCTCGCCCATCAGCACAGTGAATGGGCGCAAACATACCTCAACCTCTTGAAATTTCTTGAACCGTTGTAACCGAATTCGATCCAGCATGCTTTGTTCTCCAAGATTGGCTTCTATTTTGTTGAGATTATACCATGTTCCCCGAATGGTGACAAGGTGATTTCTTGACATTCTCCCCGTCTCGTGTGTACTATCCTGCCGCAGAATCCAACAGATTCGTCTGCGGCAATTTTTCTTTTGCGAATCTAATAGCACATCCTGGCGAGAAAGGAATTTCCTATGAAACTTCATCATCCTTACGAATGGCTCTCTGACGCGGAGCAAAACCGCGCGTTCGTCGTCATGCTTCCGGTCACGTTGCTCGCAATGGCAATCGAGCAAGTGACTAGCGCGCCATTAAAGAGCGACGTCGCGCCTTCGGGCATCATTTCGTTTGAGTTGGCGGGGAAATTATCGCTTGCGCAAGAAATGGTGAAATCCTGGGGACAATTGGGGCAAGTCTACGCGGGGCTGAACCTGGGGTTCGATTTTGTCTTCATCATCGCCTACGTCATCTGTATCGGCTTGGGCTGCGTGATCGTCGCGCGCGGTAAATTTTTGTCTTCTTTCGGCGTCGCCTTGGCATGGGGAATGTTCGGAGCGGGCTTGTTAGATTGCATCGAGAACTATAATCTGATTCAGATCTTGCTCGGCTTTGGGCAAGAAGCAAACGCAGTGTTGGCGCAGTGGTGCGCGATTTTCAAGTTCGCGATCGTCGGCGTCAGTATCGTGTACGTACTGGTAGGCGCGGTGGTAACGCAGGTTACGAAAAACAAGTAAGCAATTTGGCAAATTGGTGTGAGGGAAATCTTCGCGCCAATATTCTTGGAGCACGACATTTGATCATCAGCGTCAGTCGTCGCACCGATATTCCCGCGTTCTACGCGCGTTGGTTCATCAATCGCGTGCGCGCGGGGTATTGCGCGGTGGCGAATCCGTTCAACGCGAAACAGATCGCGCGCGTCTCGCTGTTGCCGGAGGATGTGGATCTGTTCGTCTTCTGGACGCGCCAGCCGCGCCCGATGATGCAATGCCTGGACGAACTCGACCAGCGCGGCTATCGCTATTATTTCCAGGTGACGTTGCTGGACAATCCGCGCGCGCTCGATCCGCAAACGCCCGCGCTCGCGCAAGCGATTCGGAATTTCCAAGACCTTGCCGCGCGGATCGGTTCCGCCAAAACGATCTGGCGGTACGATCCGATCGTCTTCACGACAACGACAGACGCGCGCTGGCACATCGAAACGTTCACGCGGATCGCGCGCGCGTTGCGCGGTTACACCAATCGCGTCGTCATCAGCATCGCGGACGAGTACGCGGCAAGTCGGCGACGGCTGGAGGCGTTGCGCGCGTCCGGGTTGGAGCCGCTCGGCGCAGAGTTTTATCGCCGCGAAGAGTTTGCCGAATGTTTGTGCGCGCTCGCGCGCGCGGCGAACGAAAATGGAATGACGATCCAAAGTTGCGCCGAGGAGATGGATTTGCAATCGTACGGAATCGCGCCGGGCAAATGTGTGGATGCGGATTACATTCACGAAACGTTTGGCATTGAAGTGACACGCGTCAAGGATCCGTCCCAGCGCGCCGCGTGCGGCTGTGTGATCAGCAAAGACATCGGCGCGTACGATACCTGTCTGTTCGAGTGTCAATACTGTTACGCGACGACAAGTTTCGCGCGCGCACACAATCGTCATCAACGCCACGATCCTGATGCGCCGAGTTTGATTTGACATTCTCGCCAACTTGGATACTATCGTCACGAAACTCACAGCGGTCGGCGGTCGTCCGTCGGCGGTCATCATCTCAAACAGGAGTACTCAATGTCTTCTCTCCAACCCGTTCTCGATCTAATGGAAATCGCCGCGCGCACCGCGCCCAAATCCGGCGGCAAGGATTTCGTCGTGATCAAAGTTTTAGAAGGTGACGATCTGAAACGACTCGCCGACGAGATGATCAAGTACGGCGAGAAGACGAAAAAGAAAAACTTTGATCGCGATGCGCGCAACGTCGCCGCGTCGCCCGCGCTGATGCTGATCGGCATCAAGGACGGCAAATCGGTGGACTTGAACTGCGGCGCGTGCGGCTTCGATCTGTGCGCCGATCGTGTCGCGGCAGAACATTCCGAATTTGCCGGTCCGCAGTGCGCGTTTCGCGTGCTCGATCTGGGCATCGCGCTTGGGTCGGCGGTCAAGACCGCGAGTCTGCTCAACGCAGACAATCGGATTATGTACCGCGCCGGAGTCGTGACGCGCGCGACACAATTCGCACACCGCCGTATGCGATACGCGAGATTTCCCCATCCTTTTCGCATATAATCGTCTTGAGATGATACTTGCCCGGTGTCACAGTCACATCAACCTTCAGGGCTTCGATCATACGCCGCTTGGCTTGGAAGTTATTTTCCGCTTTTGAAATTCCCCGCCTGACCTTGCGCGCAAAATCCATTATCGTTTCGATGCATTCATCTGTTATTCTACCCTCTCCAATCTGCTTGATGATTTTCTCACGTTGTCTGGAAAGATCAGCTAAGCGCGCGCTTATAGCTTTGTCCTTTTCAAGCATCAACTTGCGCGCTGTGCTACCCTTTTCGGTGTCCGGCAATGCCGCCGCGATTTTTGCCGCTTCGGTTTCTTCGTGCCGGATAAAGTCATCCGTGATTTCCAACTTGTCGCGTAAAGACTGTAGTTGCTCGTCGGCGCTTCGTTGCGCCGCTTTCAACTCATTCCACAGCTTATCGAGGTCTTGGAAGAGCTCGCGGATTTCATCCCAAATATCGGCTTCGATGGCTTCTGCGCGGATGTGCTTATTCGGGCATCGGCCCTCCAAATGTGCATGACGCATTTTGAACAGATTGTCTCGATAGTATGCGCGCCCCCGGTCGTTCACTCCCGGCCTGAATGATCGGCTAAAAATCCCGCTATACATCTTTCCGCACAATCCGCAATGAATCAAGCCGTGCAAAAGATAATCGCGCTTGGCGTTGCGCCGCGCAAATGTCTTGTTACGCCCTAGTTGACGTTGCGCTTGCTCCCAAGTTTCGCGGCTAACGATTGCTGGAACATTCACCGCGATTTGTTCCTCTTTTGGGCGTTGATTGCGAACATCACCAATGCGCCCACCATACCACCACACGCCCGCATAAACTTCGCTTGTGAGGATACGCCCGACAGCCGAATGACTCCACATTGAGGGCGCGCGTTTTCGCACGCAGCCGGGTTGAATCTCGCCCGGCGTTGGAGTGTGCATCTCGGACAGTCGAACAGCAATAGCAACCATAGACAATCGCTTGCTGTGTTCGTCACCGTGAATATACCACTGATAAATAAGGCGCACGATGCGCGCGGTTGTTTCATCAATCTCCAGCATAATTATCTTGCCGTGTTCATCGTAGACGCACCGATAACCGTACGGCACACCCCCGCCCGCACCCGCTTTGCCCTCTTGTAGTTTACGCATCTTTCCGCGCATCGTGCGTTCGCGTATATCGCGCCTTTCCTCGCCCGCCTTGCGCGCATCAAGCAAAGCGATGAGCAAATCTGCAAATCCTGTATTGAGTTTACCACGCCGTACCGTGTGAATCTCTTTTCCCAGTTTGGCAAGCCCGCGAATGAGTATCGGCAATTCCCATTCGTCGCCATCTTCTGGAGGTCTTACAAAGCGGTCAATCGTGTACGCGATGATTACGTCCGCTCCGTCGCTCTTGAGCATCAAGTATGCTTTGCTGCCTTCGGGTCTCATTTCAATCGGCGTTGCGCCGCTATAGTCGTCTTGAAATTCTGCAACGATTTCAAACCCTTGTTGTGCTGCATACTTTCGCATCGCGTCAAACTGGCTGGGCAAGCTGTAACCCTTGTCGGCTTGTTCGTCTGTGCTAACACGCGCATATAGCACCGCGCGCTTGTGTCCGCTATTTGACTGCATCTTCGTTTCCTTCTATTGCCGGGGGCAAGTTGCCCGCCCCCCGGCGCGTTTCGTTCGTCTAGGTTCGCGCGTGATTGTCTCGCATCGTTTCGGCGTTTGCCGCTGCCCTTACTCTGGGAGTAGGGCGATTGAATCTTCGCGGTCTCTCACGCGCGTTCCCTCTTGTGTTGGTGGTGGTAGTAGTTTCGTCGGTAGTAGTAGTCTTGAAAACATGACCGTTGGCTTTTGCCCGCTGTCGCATCGGCGCGCTGTGTCTTGGCGCGGATGGTTGCGCCGGTTTCGCACCGGCGAAGGCGTCGAAAGTGGCGCGGTCAGTTAGTCGTTGCCCCCTTCACAGTGCGCGTGTTGAATCACGCTATACCGTACTCCCAGCGGCGGGTCAGCCGCGCTTGTGTCCTTACGCCAACTTTCGCCGCGCTTGATTGGCTTGCGGCATTTGATACATTTGCGCGGATTGCCTTTGACAACGCCAACCCCAAACGTGGTAAACGCTGCGCGCGTTGTGTCAATCGCGTTGCGCGATTTCTTTTTCACGATTCCCTCTCTTGAATCAAAACGCTTGCGGTCAATCAGTTGGGCGTGATCGGTTTTTACTCGATGCGACGGCATCACCTCTTTTCGGGTCTCACCGTCGAACAGGGTCGAGGCGTTGCACTTGGAGAAAAACAAAAAGGGCAATGCCGCGAAATTGCGGATTGCCCTTTGATGTAGTAAAATAGGGTCAGCCCGCTCGCCGCCAATCCCGGTGAGTTGGGTTAGTGCCGTGTAAGTGTTGCTGCACTTGCGCGGCACGATTTAGAGATTGAATTCTGCTACTGTATCAGAATTATACCACGAAAGAAGAATTAAGTCAATGGCTTGCGTCCTCTTTTTTCTCCCCGCTCGGATTGCTCCCGAAGATATGCGGTCAAACTACTGCGCGAGACAAGCCACACTGTTACCACCTTGCGCCCCTTGATTCTTCCTTGTCGGATAAGTTCCCGAAGGTGAGCGCGATTATATCCACTTTGTTTCGATGCTTCGCTAATGCTAATCCAACCCTTTACCATGTGTCATCGCTCCGACGTTTGCTGGATTCATTCTACTATGAAATGCCTCGCCGTGCAATTATCTCTTTGTAAACGTGCGCTGGCATGATAGTACCAGGAACTTCAATGTTTTTTGTGTCGTGATGATGGATAGGGCTCACAGGTCAAACGGATTGAGCATTAGGATTGGCGTCGGTCTTCTCGGCGGAATGATCCTGAGAATCATCTGTCCACTCCTCGATATGATGCTCATTGTCTTCTTCGATTTCGTCTGCACCGATCTCTGCCAATATCCTTAGGCAGGTGATAATCGCTTGCCGTTGCGCGTCATTGAGAGTCTCTGGTAATATCATTTTGCGTGCCTCCTCGTGGACAATGGAACGGAATTTCGCAGCACCTACTTTGAAACGCGGTTGGCTTTCTACCACGTGATCAAACTGGCGCGGCCGCCCAGCCGCGTGCTGGTGCGCTGATTGAGCGCCTCTTCCGAACCAGTGAAACCGAATTCGTGCATAACTTGCAGGGCAATACGCAGATCATGAAACTGGCTCGCCAAGTGACTCATACCGTCGATCCACAAAAGCAAGCCCTCTGGACGCTGGAACACTTTTACGATTGCTTCTGTATCTGGAGTTCGAAGAGTACTGCCAAGAGGCCAAGTCCGCCACACATGTCTGGCTACTCCAACCTCAATTATAGAGGCTACCTCTGATACTTGACTGAAATACGACTGAAAACAGATGCTTCAGAACGGCGACTTCTCCATGGGATCGCGAATGCCGAGACGTTTGTAGTCACGTCTCTGATCTCGCCAAGGCAATATCTCTATCGGCGGACCTTCTGCAATCCGATATGAACTAAAAGAAAGAATCCTCCGGAACTTTCTCCGGAGGATTCTCTCTTGTGTAGTCAATATATGGAATTATCAAACCTGGCTATCCGAATGGCAGTGGTAAAAGGAACGGGAAAACAATCGCGACGCTCACCAGAGCAATCACCCACCCCAAGATGACTTGCACTGGAGTGTGTTGTCGAAGATGAATTCTTGCCCAGCCAACCGTGAGAGCAGCGAGACTTACGAAAACGCCAAGGGGAACAGAGACAAAAAAGAGGACGGCGGCACAACCGGCCGTAACCCCGGCATGCGCTGAAGCTTTTGTGCGTGTCGTTACCAAAGTGCCCATTGCCAAAGCCACAACGGCAGCCAAGAGACAGGCAATCAAAATTCGAGGAGCCCCGAGGAGGATATAGAGGACCAAGCCGAGAATAAAACACCCGCCCCCAAAGAAATAGATGCCAAATCGCTGTTGCCGGACCGAGACATCGACATCGGTATATGCCCCGCTCCGCACCCGGCGCGCGATGAAAACGATCGCCGGCAGAATGACGATCAAGAAGAAGAACGCAGTCCATTGCGCCGCCCCTACCGCGTCGTGGGTCATCGCGTAGGCGGAATACCAGAGCGTAGGCACGGAGATGACAAAGGGATGAAAGATCCAGGAAAGGGCTTGGGCTAGGGTGTGCCAGGCTCGAGTGTCAAGATTCATTTCTGCTCCAGGTTGAAGATGTAAAAACGCCGCGGGCAATCTGCCGTACGTGTTGAAGTAGGACAACCCAATCGTCGGTTTCGGGTAGATCAGCCAGAAGTGGCGCCAGTCCTGGCGGCACTGCTCCTCGCGCCTCCCTCTCTTGCCGCTCAGCCAAGAGGAAACTACGGCGATCCAAGATGTCAACGAGAACGCAATAGATCGCATACGACGGCTGAAACCAACGTTCGCGCGATCGGGGTTGCGGCCACGGAAGTGGGGCGGTCAGATCCACCAATTGGCGGCACAACCTTTCCAGATCACGCCGCGTCTGCTGCTGTTCGATGTACATGAACAAGCGCGCCGGGATGCGGAACCAACGGAGCGGCGCAAAAGCAAGCGCAAATCCAAGAACGCACAGCGCGATCAAAAGACTACCCAAGGCCCAGGCGGCTGCGGTGAGAGGTGACGTCCAATCGCGCAGGAGCGCGATTCCATTGAACAGGCGGGTGAGCGCAAATCCCAGCGCGCAATACAGTGATCCGATGAGGAGTCCAATCCGGAGTTTTCCGGTGGGCAATTCTTCCTGACGAGCGAATTGTTTGAAAACGCGCAATCCTTCGATCGACATCAATCCCATAAAGAGATACAGGACGATGCGGAAGGCGACTTCCTCACTGGAATTCACCGCAGCCGAGTGAGAGATCTCAGGAAGATCGGCGAGAGGTGGAAAAGCAATCACGAGGAGAACAATCGCGATAGCGGCGAGAACGGCCGCGCGGCGCGGTAGGTGATTTTCCCGGAGATACGTCCAAGCCGAAAAACCGCAGTACGTCGTTACGACGCCGAGAATGTAGGCCAAGAGCCAAGACAGATTGCGAATCCCGGTAGCGTGACCAAGCCAAAGCGCGACCGGATCGGATTGGAGGGTCAAAGAGAGGGCGGCAGTGAGCGTAAAGAGCCTGGCGAGGACACCAGTAGGCTTGCGCCATGATCCTTGGCGCAAGGCCCTCGGACGAAAAAGGTAAAATGTGATTGCCCAGAAAGGCAACGCTAACAGTTGATCCAATCTCATCGCGAACAAAACCTGACCAGAACTGGCTTGGCGCTTGCGCAAGTCCAGGCGAGCACAAGACCTTCGGCGGTTGCAGTTGGAGTTCCAGCGTGGACTGCACGGTTGCCGGATTCGCGCCGCGCTGTGCCAAGTGGGATCAATCCAGTCCCAATCGGCGCAGTTCGCGATCAAGGTCTTGGTGCGAACTGTGATGGCGGACGCGTTGCTGTTGTCTTGCCAGAAGCACGCGCTGATAGATGAGTCGCGTCAAACGTTCGGCGTCACCATCCCGAACGAGGTAGGATTCGGGCGCGCGGTTTGAAGCGCGGCAACACAAACTGGGGAATCGGGTTGCCAGCTGCTGATCCTGCAGTAGGCTCTCAAGTTCTGTGGGAGAGACGACCAGGGTTGGATGTCCAAGCGCGATATGCGCGAGTTCGTGAGTTTTGATGTGTTCTTGGTGGACTGCCGGTAGCCGGCGCTCGTACAAGATATATTCGGCGGCCGGGTACAGAGTTCCATCAGCGCTCGCCGTCTCTTCGGCGACGATCACGCGACCTCCAAAGTAGGAGGGAGGTAGACAAATCCCGACAAAGAAAATCGCGCGTCCCTCGAATTCCTCCAGACGACGGGCCCAGGTCTCATTGGAAAATGAAGCCGGATCGGGAAGGAGACGGCGTATCACCCAATCGATCGCGGTTACGATTTCGCGCCTCTAGCTCCCGCGTCTCGCCGGGCGTGACGCAAACGCACGATGGAGTCAATCATCTGGAGGAAGGCTTCCTGATCGGTCCGATCTAGTTTGCCCGCACGCAACGCGATCTGTTGCACCAGCGGGCTGGGCACTGAATCATCGTCCAGCGTGGTTTCGACCCCGGCCGCGAAACCGGCTTTTTCCAAGAGCCATTCCGGCGGGAGACCCAGCGCTTCGGCGATGCTCAGGAGTCGCTCGCGCGAGGGGCGCAGCGCGCGGCCCAGTTCGATTTGGGACAGATAGGAATAGCTGACGTGGCGCGATTCGGGAATCTTCGGCGTCGCGTCAGCGACTGCGGTCAAGCCCATGCCGCGCACTAGGCGGATGCGCCGGATATAGACGCCAAGCGATTCGTCCGCGCGGGGGCGCAATTCAATATTCAGAGTGCCATCTCCTCGAGTTGACTTGCGGTGCTTGGTTCTCATTGTTCCTCCCTCGCTCACGCCGGAGGATGAATCCGGCGGCGGGCTGACAAACCGTTGCCTGAAGATCGTACCGATCGATGAAGGAATAGAGCAA
>VGOB01000162.1 GCA_016865935.1 Chloroflexota bacterium
GACACCTTCATGACCTTGGTCGCCACGGCCAAGAAACTGGAGGTAAGTTTTTACGCGTACATCCAAGACCGTATTTCTGGCGCGTACCGATTGCCCAAGCTCGCTGATTTGATCACGGAGCGCGCCCAGCGAGATCCACTCGATGCGTCTTGGAGTTCGCCGTAGAATTACCCCAAGTTATTGAGAAGATACGTTTCGTTATCGGATTGCATCAGGTATAGCCCACCCATTCGGGCGTTCAACAAATCGGCGGCGCGGCGGACAATCATCGGGAGCAATTGGGCGGGATCGGTTTGCCGGTTGATTTCCAACGAGGTTTCGTACAATGCCGTCATCTGTTGCGCTAGGCGCGCTTGCGCTCGTTGGGCGCGGCGCAGTTCGGTCACGTCACGCGCCATCGCGCGCACAATCGGCGCGGCGACCCCTTCGGTGCGGAGCGTGCTGGTGAATTCGAGGAGGCGCGTTTCGCCGCTCCGCGTTTGCACGCGCATCAGTCCGCTGGCTTTGCCGTCGCGCTGAATCGTCGCCAGGTACGTGTCAAAAAAGGCGCGGACTGGGTGTGCCAACCCATCGCGGACGTTCAGCCGTGTGAGTTCGTCGATCGCGTAGCCGAAAAGTTGGGCAGCCGCCGGATTCACGGAGATGATATTACCCTGCAAATCGTGCAGAACAATGATGATCAGACTCGATTCGACCAGATCGCGATAGCGATCCTCGCTCGCGCGCAGGGCTTGCTCGGCTTGGCTGCGCGCGATCGCGCTGCCCAGATTATCGGCGGCGACGCGGAGCGCGCCGATTTCCGCTTCGGTCCATTCGCGTTCGCGCGAACAATCGTCGAATCCGATAAAGCCCCACCATTCCGTCCCGACAAAGATGGGCACTGCAACGAGCGATTGAATACCTTGGGGCTCGAGATCCTCGCGCTCGGGAATTGGAAAATCGCGCACCAGTCCGTACAGCGGCTGACCTTGCCCCAGTATTTCTGCCCAGCGGATCAAACCCGGCATCGCGTAAGGCAGGGCTTGCAAATCCGGATTGTCAATCTGCGGCGCGATGCCGGGGTGACACCATTCGTAACGCTGACTCGCCAACAGAGCCCCCGTCGCGTCGCGGTGATTCTGAAAAATGTACACGCGGCTGACTTGAGCGGCTTGACCCAGCCGCGCCAACAGATCAGGAATGCACTGATTCCAGTCCGGCGTCTGGAACAATTGCTCGGTGGCATAAGCAACGACGGACAGAATGGCTTCGCGCTGGCGGAGTGTCTCTTCGGTTCGCTTGCGCTCGGTAATATCTTGCAGGATGCCGATCGATCCTTGGCGGATTCCCTGTGCGTCAAAGATTTCCACTGCCG
Source organism: Chloroflexota bacterium (assembly GCA_016865935.1). Classification (GTDB taxonomy): domain Bacteria; phylum Chloroflexota; class Anaerolineae; order UBA4142; family UBA4142; genus VGOB01. The sequence goes on from VGOB01000162.1 coordinate 1,355, forward strand.
AATCGCTGATCCAGCGGATCTGTCCGTCGCGCGCGCGGATTCGTACGTCGGTTTGCCAAATTGGGATTTCGCTGGCGTGCGCGCGGCGCACGAGTTCAGAACGCTCCACTCCGGCACATGCACCGCTGGGGATCAAATCAAGCACCAATGAACGCCAGAGCGCAGGCGTCATTTCGCCCGGCGCGTAGCCGGTCATTTGCCGGACTCCTTCGCCCATAAAGGGATACGTCTCAAGGCGATAGTCGTGAAAGTAGGGGACGGCGCCTGCCGCTTCAATCGCGCGGCGATACAATCTTTCCGAATCGCGCAGGGCTTGGTCTGCGCGCTTGCGTTCGGTGATGTCGGTCGCCAGCGCGATCACGACCGGCTGTCCCAGATAAGTGCCGGGATAAAGCCGCACGTCTTTGGGGAAGATTTCACCGTTGCTGCGCTTGCCCCAAAATTCAAAGCGTTGCGGTTCTCCGGCAAACGCGCGCGCGACTTGGGTTTGCACGGCAGACAGATCGTTTTTGTCTGGCGCAGAAACGATCTCAGGCGTCTTGCCGATGAAGAATTCGCGCGGATAGCCGTACATTTCAACCGCGCCCTGGTTGACATCGAGAAATCTCCCGGCGCGATCCTGAATATAGATCGCTTCGGCGACGCTATCGAAGAGATCGCGATAACTGGCTTCGCTGGCGCGCAACTTTTCTTCCGCGCGCGTGCGCTCGGTGATGTCGGTGAAGACGACGAGCGCGCCCGCCCACGCATCGTTTTCAAAACGCGGGCTGGCGGCGACGATCACGGTCAGGCGCGCGCCGTCGCGGCGCACCAGTTCCACTTTATAGCGATCCGTTTCGCCGCGCGCGCGGCGTGCCAGCGCGGCGCGCACGATCGGTTGTTGCTCGACCGGCACGACCAGTGTCCAGGGCTTGCCGATCAACTCCTCCGGCGCGTAGCCCAGCAAATTCGCGGCGGCGGGGTTGACAAAGGTGAAATCTCCTGCGGCGTTTTCGACGACGACACCCTCGGTCAAATTGTGGACGATGCTCGCGCTCAGTTCTTCCAGGTCTTGATTTTTCTCTGCGGGCATAGATCACCTCGCGATGACAGCATGTTCGCGTCGCCTGCATTGTATCGCGAAACACCGCGCGCGTCAATCGAAACTTGATATTTCTGCCGTTCCGCGCTATACTATGAGCAGGTGCAGGGTCGCACATCACCGGACTCACATTTCGCATCCAAGGAGGGAATGGGAATGGAGACGCTTGGCTAGGCAATCCAGAAGCGTGATTCGAACGCGTCTGGATTTTTTGTTTCCCCGATCACGTTGAAAGAAAGGAGCATCAATGAATCGAACGGTTGACATTGTTGGGGTGGGGTGGAGCGGCTTTGGTTCCATCACTCCCGATCTATCGTACAAGGAGATGATCTTTCAAGCCGCGACGCGGGCGTATGCGGATGCCGGCATCGATCCGCGCAACGATGCGCAGGGTTTTGTGACGGCGGCGGAAGATTATCACGAAGGGACGAGTATCTTCGACGAGTACACGCCGGATCAACTGGGCGCGGTGTTGCGCCCGATGCACACTATCACGGGCGATGGGTTGCACGCGCTTGCCGCCGCGTATATGAACATCGCGTCCGGCTTGATGAATGTCGTCGTCGTCGAGGCGCACAGCAAAGCGTCCAACATCCTCACGCTCGATCACATTACGGCATTCGCGGAGGACCCCACGTTCGAACGCCCGCTCGCCATCAACCCGGTCGCGCTCGCCGGTCTGGAGATGCAAAGGGGATTGGACGCGGGGCGGTACACGGTGGAGCAATGCGCGCAGGTCGTCGTGAAAAACAAGAACAATGCGCTTGCCAATCCCGCGGCGGCATATGCCGCCGCCATCGGGAAAAAACCCGTGCTGGAAGCCCAGCCGCTGGCAACGCCGTTGACGCGCTTGATGGCGGCGTCTCACGCCGACGGCGCGATCGTTTTCGTGTTGGCGGATTCGGACACCGCCAAGCGGTTCAAAGGCAAGCCGGTGCGCGTGCGCGGCATCGGCTGGGCGAACGACACGCCCGCGCTCGATTCGCGCGAATGGCTGGATGCCAAATACGCGCGTAAAGCGGCGGAGATGGCGTATCGGGTCGCGCAAATTCGGCACCCGCGCGGCGAAATTGATTTTGCCGAGGTGGACGATACCTTCGCGTACAAGGAACTGCAACACCTCGAAGCGTTGCAGCTTACGGAACCGGGGCAAGCCGGGGCGCTGACGGAACAAGGTGCGACGGAACGCGCCGGCGCGTTGCCGGTCAATCCCAGCGGCGGAGGTCTGGGCGTCGGTTCGTTGCTCGATGCGAATGGATTGGCGCGCGCGCTGGAAGTGGTGTTGCAATTGCGCGGCGAAGCCGGCGCGCGTCAGTTACATAAGGCAAACACGGGCTTGGCGTTCGCGTGGCGCGGCTTGCCGACGACGAGTGGCGCGGCAGTCGTTCTGAGTAACTAGTATTCAGTATTCAGAATTCAGAACGGAACACTGAATACTGAATACGGAGAACTTGGAGGATACACAATGAGTATGAGACGAGTAGCCGTCGTCGGCGCGGGAATGACGAAATTCGTGCGCCGCTCGCAAGAGACCGGGCGCGAACTGTCCTGGGAAGCGGTGAGCAAAGCGCTCGAGTCGTGCGAAATGTCGCTCGACCAAATGGATTGCGTCGTGATGGGCAGCGCGCCGGACGCGTTCGACGGTGTGCATATGAAAGCGGAGTGGCTCTCCGACGGCGCGGGCGCGTGGGGCAAGCCGTATATGCGCGGCTATGTGGGCGGCGGCACCGGCGTATTCGCCCCGGCGCAGGGTTGGTATCACATCGCGTCCGGTTTGTTCGATACGTGCTTGGTGGTATGCGAAGAACGTATGTCGCCGACGCAACCGCATCCGCAAGCCGCGTTCAATTCGATTTTCGATAACTTTACCGAGCGCGCCCTGGGACCCAACCTCTTGTGGATCTTCGCGCTCGAAATGAACGCGTATATGAATCGCTATGGGTTGAAGAAAGAAGATATCGCGCTGGTCTCGGTCAAGAACAAACGCAACGCCGCCGATCATCCGGCGTCGTTGCTGGGCGATCCGAACATCACGGTGCAAGATGTGTTGAATTCCGAAGTGCTTGCCTGGCCCGTCCAACGTCTGGACGTATCGCCCATCACCGATGGCGCGGTCGCACTCGTGTTGGCGGCAGAGCCGGTGGCGCGCCGCGTGACACCCAAGCCGGTCTGGATCGAAGGGGTCGGTTGGTGTCTGGACACGGCGTACTGGACGAATCGCGATTTGTCGTACCCAACATACGTCGAAGAAGCCGCGCGTATGGCGTACAAAATGGCGGGCATCAAAGAGCCGCGCAAAGAGATTCACATCGCCGAGCCGTACGATCCGTTCGATTACAAAGAATTGCATCACCTCGAAGGGTTGATGTTGTTTGGCAAGGGTCAAGCCCCCGAAGCGACCGCGCGCGGCGTCACGCAGCGGACTGGTGATTTGCCGGTGTGTCCCTCGGGCGGTTTGCTGGGCGTGGGCAACCCGATCGCGGCGGCTGGGCTGATGAAGATCGCCGAACTGTTCTGGCAACTGCGCGGCGAAGCCGGCAAACGTCAAGTCCCCGGCGACCCGCGTCGCGGCGTCGCGCAAGCGTGGGGCGATCTGATGCAAGTCGGCACAGTCGTCGTGATGGGAAAGTAAATCGAAATATGCCAAAGATGCCAAAGAACCAAACGTGCCAAAAAGTTTGGCAGGTTTGGCAAGTTTGGCAGATTTGACACATTTGGAGAAAAAATATGGAACATTTAGTTTATCCAAGCAAGGGCTTGAGCGAACAAGCGTTTGAAAAGCGCGAGGTGCTATTCGAAACGTGGCACGTCAAAGCCGAATACGCGTGGGATACCGGCGTCGCCATCGGCAAGTATCTTGCCGAGTTGAAGGAGGGACGGATCGTCGGGCGACGCTGTTTCAAATGCAAGCGAGTGATGGTGCCGCCGCGAATGTTCTGCGAACATTGTTTTCGCCCCACCGACGAGTGGGCGTACGTTCAGGACATCGGCACCGTCAAGACGTTTTCACTGTGCTACGTGCGCTGGGATATGGTGCGCCTGACCGAACCTGAAATTCCCGCCGTGATCGATCTGGATGGCGCTTCGCGTGGAATGGGGATTATGCACAAATTGGGCGCGGTGGACTCGCGCGCCGTCAAAATCGGAATGCGCGTCCAAGCCGTGTGGAAGCCGCCGGCAGAACGCACGGGGAGCATCACGGACATTGCGTATTTCAAGCCCCTGTGACAAAACGTGCCAAACATGCCAAACGTGCCAAAATCTTTTTGGCAGATTGGGCTCGTTTGGCAGATTTGGCTGATTTGGAGGAAAGATGAGTCTCTTGAATAATCTCGAACATCCAACGGACGCGCGCATCTGGCGCGGCGATCTGCCGGTCTATCATCGGTACACGGCGGGTGTCGCCGGGGAAAAATTCTTGCGCGCGCTCAAGGACCAAGGCGCAGTGTACGGCACGCGCTGTCCCACGTGCGGCTACGTCTACGTCCCCGCGCGCCTCTACTGCGAACGCGACGCGACGCACCTCGACGATTCGACGTGGGCGCCCGTGGGACCCGCAGGCGCGTTGGTGTCGTTCAGCGCAGTGTGGGTGGATCTCGACGGCAAGCGTTTGGACGCGCCGCAATGGGTCGGCTTGGTGCGCCTCAAGGGCGCGTCATCCGTGTTGATGCACTATCTTCAAACACCGACCGGCGCGCTCCACGCGGGAATGACGGTTCAAGCCGTGCTCAAACCCGCCAATGAACGCGTCGGCTCAATCACAGATATTGCGTACTTCAAGCCACTGTGAATCCGTAGGGGCGAGTCAGCAACTCGCCCCTACGCATTTTTTTAGTATAACGATTCTCGGCGACGCGCCAAGAATTCAAACCCTTCGTTCAACCAGTCCCACGTGAACTTACGGCAGCTTTGCGGATGAGCGCATTGATCCGGCGAACGGTGCGCCACGCCATTTTCCCCGCTTTTTGAAACGAATGTCACGTTCGCCAACCGAGTCATAAATCCGGCGGCTCTGCGGAAATTTCTACACGCCGCGTTGCGCGCGCGCTCATCACCTCGCAATACAGCGCCTCGATCTGATCCGCGATGCGCGTCCAGGCGTACTCGCGCGCCACCTCCACGCCGCGCTTGCCCAAGCGCGCGCGCAAATCGGGATCGTGCAAAATGCGGTTCAAACAATCCGCCATCGCGCGCGCGTTTCCCTCCGGCACCAGATAGCCGGTCTCACCGTCGCGCACGACGAACGACAAACCGCCGACATCGGACGCGACGACCGGCGTGCCGCACGCCATCGCCTCCAGCGCGACCATCCCGAACGATTCGTAGCGCGATGGCATCACGACGACATCGGCGGACGCGTAATAGTACGGCAACGATTCCTGGGAACGTTTGCCTAAGAACGTCACCACGTCCGCGATCCCCAGTTCGTCTTTGAGCGCGTGCAAGCGCGCCAGTTCTTCGTCCGGCTCCTCCTCGTCCACATCCCCGCCGATGAGGCACACGCACAACCGCCCGCGCAGAGACGGCTCGGCTTCGACGACCAACTTCATCGCGCGAAACCAGGTGTCAATTCCCTTGATCGGATCGATCCGTCCGACGAACAAGACGTTGTGATCCTCTTTGAAATATTGTTTTCGGTCCGGAATAGCGAGCGGCTGAAAGTGTTGAAGATCGACGCCGGGCGGAATGATCGTAATTTGGGCGTGCGGCGCGTCGTACAGATCGAGCATCTGTTGCCGGTCGCGCGGCGTCGCGGCGACGACGCGATCGGCGCGGCGCATCATCTCACGTTCGACCGCGATGCGGCGTGCCGTCTCGCGATCGTGCTGTCCGATCGCGACCCGGTTTTTCAGCGCGCCGAGCGTGTGGAACATTTGCGCGATCGGCGCGGGATGCTGGCGTTGCAGTTCGCGCGCGACCCAGCCGGAGAGCCAATAGTGCGCGTGATACACATCGTACTGCACGCGTTCGTGGCAGGCAATCGCGCACACGCCTTGTGCGAATTCCGGCAGGTAATCGAAGAGGCGATGTTTGTTGTACGGCGCTTCGGGTCCGGCGGGGACGTGAAAGACGCGCGCGCCGATTTCGAGTCCCGGCACTTCGTGCGGCACCGCCGGATCTTGCGAGCGCGTAAAAATATCAACGCGATGACCGCGCGCAGATAACTCGCGCGCAAGTTCGCGGACGTAGACATTCATCCCGCCCGTCTCTTTGCCGCCGAGCGCGGCGAGCGGGCAGGTGTGGACGCTGAGCATTGCAATATTCATCAGGGCAATTCCTCGGTCGGACATTTTTATAAAATTGTCCTACCATTCATTTTACTCGTAGCGCGGCGATGGCGCAAATTCGCAATCGCGTGAACCGTCATTTCGAGATGCGGTTTTTGCATCGAGAAATCTCGGCAACACGGATGCGAGATTTCTCGCTGTGCTCGAAACGACATTTTTCGTTTTTGCGCTCGCGTGGTATAATAGAACCGAACGACGGAGTTCATTTGACGCGGAGGAATTATGTCTGGACATTCCAAATGGGCACAAATCAAACGCAAAAAAGGCGTCGCGGATGTAAAGAAGGGACAGGTGTTCACGCGGCTCGGGCGCGAAATTATGCTGGCGGCGCGCGAGGGCGGCGGCGACCCGAACGCGAATTTCACTTTGCGTCTGGCGATGGACAAGGCGCGCGCGCAAAATATGCCCAAAGAAAATATCGAGCGCGCGATCAAACGCGGCACCGGCGAATTGAGCGAAGGCGGGCAACTCGAAGAGATTATGTACGAGGGCTACGGCGCGGGCGGCGCGGCGATCCTGGTTCAGGTCTTGACCGATAATCGCAATCGCACCGCGTCCGAGATTCGTCACTTGTTCACGCGCGGCGGCGGCAATCTTGCCACGAGCAACGCGGTCGCGTGGATGTTCGAAAAGAAAGGCGTCATCGCGATTGAGAACGCCAAAAATCCCGACGATCTCGCGCTCGAATTGATCGACGCCGGAGCGGAAGATTACAAAGCCGACAAGACCCTGCTCGATTTGTACTGCGCGGCGGAGAATCTGAAATCGCTGCGCGACGCGCTGGAGAAACGCAAACTCGCCTTTGCCTCGGCGGAACTCGCGTGGATCGCCAAGAATCCGGCGCAGGTCAGCGACGAGCAAGCCGTCTCGACGCTCAAGTTGGTGGAGTCGCTGGAAGAACACGACGACGTGCAAAAGGTGTACACGAATGTGGAAATCACGGACGCAGTGATGGCAAAGTTCGAAGCGGCAAAGTAAAACATCAAATATGCCAAATGTGCCAAATAGCCAAAGTAGCCAAATCAAATCTTTGGCACGTTTGGCATCTTTGGCGCATTTGGCATTTTTGTCATGATTATTTTGGGAGTCGATCCAGGGACAGCGATTACTGGCTACGGCGTCGTTGAGAGCGACGGCGACGCGTTGCAGATGATCGCGTCCGGCGCGATTACGACGCCGTCCGATTGGCAATTGCCGCGCCGCTTGCAGCACATTCACGCGGAACTGACCGCGCTCATCGCGCAACATCAGCCAACGGACGCCGTCGTCGAAAAATTATTCTTCAGCAAGAATGTTCGCACCGCGTTGTCTGTGGGTCAGGCACGCGGTGTCGCTCTACTTGCCGCGTCGCAAGCCGGTCTGGCGATTCACGAGTACACGCCGTTGCAGATCAAGCAAGCGGTCGTCGGCTACGGGCGCGCGGAGAAGATGCAGATTCAGCAGATGGTCAAGGTGCTGCTGCAACTCGATCACATTCCACAGCCCGACGATGCGGCGGACGCGCTCGCGATTGCGATTTGTCACGCGCACTCCGCAAAATTCAGCGAGGTGGCAAGGGACACGTGACAGGCGCCAAGTGACAAGGGAAGTAACACGTATCACGTTTCACTTCCCTTGTCACTTGTCCCTTGCCACTTGGCACAGGAATTCAAATGATCGCAACTCTTCACGGCAAAATTCAAGCGCGCACCGACGATGCGCTCATCGTCAACGTCGGCGGCCTCGGTTTTCGCGTGCGTGTGCCAGCTAGTACGATCGCGAATCTCGGCGCGGTCGGCAGCGAGGCGCAGTTGTTTACGCACTTGCACGTGCGCGAAGACGACTTGTCGCTGTACGGTTTCGCGACGGAAGACGAATTGCGTTTGTTCGAAACGTTGCTAACGGTGAGCGGCATCGGTCCGAAAGTTGGAATGGGTATTCTCTCCGCCGCGCCAACGGATACGCTGCGCGCCGCGATCGCGCAAGGCAATCTCGACGTGCTGACCGCGTTGCCGGGGATCGGCAAGAAAACTGCACAGCGACTCGTGTTGGAACTCAAAGGCAAGGTTGACATCAGCGGCTTGGGCGAGGTGAGCGAGTTGACGCCGGTTGACAAGGATGTGATGGACGCGCTGATCAACCTGGGTTACAGCGCGGCAGAAGCGGCGCGCGCGGCGCGTTCCGTTCCGGCAACCGCGCAGACGATTGAAGAGCGCGTGCGCGTCGCGTTGCAGTATCTGGGGGGAAGGTGAAATGGGTGAAATCTATCTGGAATTGACAATTGCCAATATCGAAGATCGGCGACGGCAAAAGGAACTTGCTTTTCTGGTTGACACGGGCGCGACCCGCGCGTGGGTTTCAAAGCAGGTCGCCAAGGAATTGGGGATCAAAAAAATCGGCGAGATTTCGCTGGAATTGGCGAATGGCAATGTCAGAAACCGATTATGCGTAATTGGCACCGAGCCATAAAAGGAGTATCCTTGCGGATGTCTCTATTCCAACAAGGAGCATCCTTTTATGGTCATCTCAGTGCCGAACCAAGATTATATTGACTCGGTCGTTC
>VGOB01000163.1 GCA_016865935.1 Chloroflexota bacterium
ATGCGAACCAGGCATCTATCCAACGGTTGGCGAAAACGCAGATTGCCATCCGTTGCTTTGGTGCGCCCGCAACCGGTCGTGCATTGATCTTTTAAGGTTCAATCAGACAATTTTCGCCAGACTACAGTTGATAATTGACAATTGTTTTGGAGGAACAAAAATGTTCTGGCACAAATTGAGCGCGAGTATTTTTATTTCGTTGATCTTGGCGATCGGCGTAACCGCGTGCGGCTCGGCGACGCCAACCAGCGCGCCGACTCTGGCGCTTCCTACGCTCGCCGTGCCGCCGAGCGTGCCTGCCGCGCCTGTCGCGCCGTCGCCGGTTGTCGGCGCGCCCACCGACGCGCCGACGAAATTCGCAGTCGCCGTCGGCGCGACGGAAACGCCGCGCGCGACGAACACTGCCGCCGCGCCGAAACCGAGCGCGCCGACCGGCAAAATCGCGTACAGCGTCGTGACCGGACGCGAGCCCAGGTTCTTTACGATCTGGGTCGCCAACGCGAACGGATCGAATCCGCGTCAAATTCTCACGCACGCGCTTTGGCCCACCTTTTCGCCGGACGGCAAACAGGTCGCGTTCTATGGACGAATGGAAGGACGGTCGGAAGGGTTGTACCTCGCGAATTCCGACGGCGGCGGCATCACCGGTCCCGTGGTCGTTGGAGTGGGCGTTTGTTGTATGAACTGGTCGCGCGATGGGCAATGGATCGTCTACACCAACTCGCCGCGTCAGAATCAGCCTGGCGGTCCGATCGCGATGGTCAAGCTGGATGGCGTGTTCAAAACGATCGTCAACCTGGGTGTGGATGGCAACGGTCCCACGTTTTCGCCGGACGGCAAGCAAATCGTTTTTTCCGGCTGTATGCCCAACACGAACACCTGCGGTTTGATGATCGCGTCTACCAGCGGTGGCGGTGCGCGCCAGGTGACGACGGACAACGGCGGCAACGCGGACTGGTCGCCGCGCGGCGACAAGATCGTTTATCAAACGTCGGATGGCGCGGGGCATCGGCAGGTGTTCACCGTCAATCCCGATGGCTCAGGCAAAAAGCAGTTGACCACCGGCAAGAGCAACGATGGTCAACCGGTTTGGTCGCGCGATGGCGGTTCGATTTTTTGGCGGAGCGATCAAAATGGAACCGCGTGGGCGATCTACGTGATGAACGCGGACGGCTCGGGTCAGCGCAAACTGATTGACAACACGCCGCCGCATCCGGACTTGTGGGGCTGGGAAGCGCTCAGCGTCGCGCCGTGAATTGAGAGTTCAAAGTTCAAGGTTCGACGTTTAACCTCGAACCTTGAACTTTGAACACCAAGGAGCCATCGTGGAATCTACGCGAGCGATAAAATACGCGCGTGCCAATCAGGCGCGCTATCTTGCCGAACTCAAAGAACTGCTTGCGATCCCCAGCATCTCGACATTGCCGGATCACGCGCCGGATATTCAGCGCGCGGCGGAGTGGCTGGCGCGGCAAATGACGAACCTGGGTTTGCACAATGTCGCGATCTTGCCGACGGCGGGGCATCCGGTTGTCTACGGCGAATGGCTGAACGCGCCCAACAAACCGACAGTGTTGATCTACGGACATTACGACGTTCAGCCGGTCGATCCGCACAACGAGTGGACGACGCCGCCGTTCGAGCCGACGGTGCGCGGCGAAAATATTTTCGCGCGCGGCGCGTCGGACAACAAGGGACAGATTTTTGCCGCGCTCAAAGCGTTGGAGTCGCTCGCGCAAAACGAGGGACTGCCGCTGAACGTCAAGGTGCTGATCGAAGGTGAGGAAGAAATTGGCTCGCCGAACATCGCGCCGTTCATCGCGCAACACAAAGATAAACTCCGGTGCGACATCGTCCTGAATACCGATATGGGGATCGTGCGGCACGATGTGCCTGCGCTCACCTACGGTCTGCGCGGATTGGCGTACTTTGAATTGTGGGTTCACGGTCCCGCGCAAGATTTGCATTCCGGTGCGTTCGGCGGAGCGGTGCCGAATCCGGCGACGGTGTTGTGTAAGTTGATCGCCGGAATGCACGACGCGCACAATCGCGTGACGTTGCCCGGTTTTTACGACCAGGTGCGCGATCTTGCGGACGACGAGCGCGCAGAAATCGCGCGAATGCCGATCACGGACGACGATTGGCGCGCGATGACCGGCGCGCCGCAACTTGTTGGCGAACACGGGTTCACGACGCTCGAACGCGTGGGCGCGCGTCCGACGTTGGAAATTTGCGGCATCGTCTCCGGTTTTACCGGCGCCGGCGCGAAAACAGTTTTGCCCGCAAAAGCGATGGCGAAGATTTCGATGCGGCTCGTGCCGTACCAAGATCACCACGCGGTCGAAGATCAATTGCGCGAGTATCTGCATCAGCACGCGCCGCCGACGGTGCGCTGGGAGTTGAAAAAACTTGCGAGTGGTGACGCGGTGCTGGTGGATCGCGAGACGGTGGGCGTGCGCGCGGCGGTCAAAGCGATGCACGCGACGTTCGGCGTCAAGCCGGTTTTCAAACTGGAAGGCGGCAGTGTGCCGATTGTCAGTTTGTTCCAACAACACTTGGGAGTCGATCCGGTGCAGATGGGTTTTAGTTTGCCGGACGATAACTTTCATTCGCCGAACGAGAAAATGCACTTGCCGACGCACTATCGCGGCATCGAAACGTACATTCGATTTCTGGATGCGGTGGCGGAAAAATAAGAAACGACTTCCGAAATCCCCGAGATTTCGGAAGTCTGTTTTACATCAACCTGATCCTTGCCCCACAGGTAAACTCCGGCGCGATTAAAAACCCGCTCGCGTCGTTCAGCGTTTCGACGCCGCGATTTCGCAATTCGCGTCGGTCGCGCCCGACGCCTTGTACTTCCAGCGTCAGCGCGTACAATCCCTCGCCGCGCCGCGCGAGTTGATCCGCGAGCGCGCTCTGCCGCGTCGGTTGCGCCAGCACGATATTGCCCCACGTCAGCGCGACGCGATACCCCTGCACGTCCCCCGCGATATTTTTCACGCGCGTCAATTCGACGCCGAGCAACGCGCGATACGCGTCGCGCGCGGCGTCCGCGTCTTTCACCGCGACGATCGCTTCTTTGACGCGCGCGCGGCTTCCCAATCCTTCCCGCGCCGGTTCGATTCGCAACGCGCGCGGCGTTTCGTCCTGAATCAGGAACGGGAGCGCGCCGACCGGCGAATTGTCGCACAGCGCGATTTGCCACGCGACGCGTTGACCGTCGGGACGCACGCGCGAACCAGCCGATGGATCGCCGATGTTCAGCGTGCGCGACTTGAGTTGCGCGACATCATCCGCGAGATCGTTTGACGCGAGCACGTACCCGCCGAATCCTTCTCCGGCGCGCAGTTTCGTGACGCCCGCGCCCCAAAATGTCTTCGCCGCGCGCGCGGCGTCTTTGAACGCGACCAGTTCGAGGTACGTGCCATCGGCAAACGCGATCAGCGCGTTGTGACTGCCAAACGCCGGATGTTCGCCCCCGGCGCGCGCGTCAAAACCCAGGTTGCGATACGCGCGGATCGCCGCGTCCAGATCGTTGACCAAGACGATGAAATGATCGAAACCGGTGATCATTTTTCTTCCCTTCCATTCTGTCATGCTGAGCGGAGCGAAGCATCTCACGATCGCATATCGAGACTCTTCGCTTCGCTCAGAGTGACAGTTATTCTTCCTCGCGCGGCGGCGCGTTCAATGGAACGCCCCGCAAGTTCAGCAACGATTCTTTCACCAGCACGCGCACCGAAGTCCAATAGCCGGTCACCAGATCGCCATAAGGATTCGCGTTGAGCGGCACTTCCATCGCGAGCGTGGGATACATTCCCGCGTCAATATCTTTTTGCGTGATCGGATTTACCGCCGCGTTCGCGTTGACCCACTGTACGCCGCCGTCGCCGTGCGCCGGATCCACGATGTAGACCGCGCGATTGATCTTGGGCAGACGCGGCGCGGACGGTGAATCGGCGGCAAACGATTTTTGCAAGCCCGTCGTCGCGCTGCCGATGTTGTTGACGATCAGCGCGAGCGGATCGAAATCGCAGACGATTGCGCCGCCGATCAATTCACGCGCGACGAACGCCGCGCCTTTCAGCCAGAACGCGCGGTCGTGGTATTTTTCGCCGAGCGCGCGAATGAGCGCGTCGAACACGAGCGACTTGCGCACGTTGTGTTCCAGCGACCGGTCGTACGTTCCTTCGGCGACCGGCACCGTCTTGATGAATTGAATTGCCTGCCGTCCGTTCAGTTTTTGCGGACCTTGCGGAAAATGTCCGCCGGGATATTTGATGCCGTCGAGATAGAACGGATGCACGTCGAACGCCATCGGCGCGGTGACTTGCACGCCGTCGAACACGTCGTCAATCAGGCGTTGCATCGCCGCGTCGCGAAAAACGATCTGATAATCAATCGCCAAACCGGTCGCGTTCTCGATCATCTTGCGTTGCAAACGGAATCCGCCGACGAAATACGCGCGGTCAATTCGCAGCGCGGTCGGTTTGTCGCCGCGCTTGCTCAACGCGCGTTCGATCTCCGGCGCGCGAATGTCGTGCGTGAACGAGACGATGTCGGCGGCGCGCGCGCGCGTATCGTACGAAAGGATCGTGTGCGAGCCGATCAACGCGTTTTCGGTGAAGGGCGGCTCGTGCGTTTCGCCATAGCCAAAGAGCAGAAAATTGACGCGCCCTTGGTTCAGCGCGCGATCAATCCGTTTGATGAACTCAGGATCGCTCCGCGCCGTGTCCGCGCGACGGCGTTGCGCTTCGTTCGCCAGCGGCGCCAGCAGCGCGTCGAACAGCGAATCGGCGATCACCGGGTGCGCCGCGCCGAAATCGCCGCGCGGTTCGCGCGTGAGTGCCGCGCGCGCCGGCGCGGCAGGCGCGATGGCGAACGACTCGGGCGTCGGCAGAATGATCGGCGCGTAGCCGAGCGCGGCGCCATTGTCCGCGCGCCATTCGGGTTGCAGACTAAGCGTCGCGCTGAGCCAGACCAGCGCGCCGAAGATCATCAGCCAGCGCGCGCGCGCGGAAATTCGAATCGGTTTGAGTTTACTCAAGTCTGTAGTCAACCGGTCAATTGGTCAACTAGTGACTGGTCAACTAGTTGACTAATCACCAATCACCAATCACCGTACCGCGTTCAACGTATCTCCGAATCCGGCGCCGGGAGACACGGCAACGGCGGATAGTCCAACAGCGCGGTCTGCACGAGCGAACGCGTCGAGCACCAATAATCGTTGGCGAGATCGTTGGAGTATGGATTGGCGTTGTACGGCACTTCCATATCGAAATTGGCGTAGACGCTGTTTTGAATGTCGGCGCGCAACACGGTATTCTCGCCTTCACGCGCGACGCGCAGTTGCCAATCGCCCGACCATTCGATCCCGCCGAACATACCGCCCCGGATGCCGGGCGCGGTCAGCGCGAACCACCCCATCGTTTGCGCGGACGAGCGTCCGGTCGAACCGACTTGTTGCGCGTTGCCCGCGTCGATTTTTGCAGAGCGCAAACGCAAGGTTGGCACCGGGTCTTTGGAACTCGCGCGCGCGATCCCAGGATTCAATCCTTGCACCCAGTACAACGTCAAGAGATCGGGCGCGGGACGGAGCGCGACGGAGAATGATTCCCAACCTGTCAACGCGGGCAACGGCGTCGCGCCGGTATTTTCGATCTCCGCCCATTGCTCGATCACGCTGACGCCGGGAAAAACGACATAGTGCAGATGCGCGTCCATTTGTCCTTGCGCCAGCGTCACGATCAATTCGAGCGATTTATTCGCGCGCGGAATCGCGTGGTAATCTTTGTAAACAAAGTCTTTGGCGGAACCGGTAATTTCCTGATCGCCCAGCGTCATTCGCAATTCGGATGCCGTGCCGCTGCCGGGCGCGAGCCATTCGCGTCCGGTCAGTTTGTTCGTCAGGCGCGTCAAGCGAAAACCCTCGCTCGCGCGATAATCCATCCGGCGGCGGATGCCGTTGCTGCCGATCTCCCAGGTTTTCGTCGCGGCGTCGTGCGCGATGTACGCGTCGCCGGATTGCGCGACGATTCGACCGGGCACGGGAGTTTGCGCGGACGCGGCAGACCCGCTCACGCCGAGCGCGACGAGCAAGACGAACAGCACGCAGAGCGAACGCGCGGGGCAAAATGGCTGGGGTATTCTCATCGGAGAACTATTTTATCGCGTTTGGGGCAGTTGGACAAATTTGCAAATTTGTCCAACAAACAAAACAACCTCCATCCAAATCACGGATGGAGGTCGGTGGGTAGGGGCGCAATTCAATTGCGCCCCTACGCGTGTGCGTGTTTTTCTTCCGGGAAGAGCGGCAGGAATTTCGCGGCGAGTCCGAACACGACGACGCCGAGACTGACGAGCGTGACGGTGATGACGACTTCGTTCAGCGACGGAATGTACACCGCGCCGCCTTGCGCGTACTGCCACCAACCCAGGAGTGACGTGTTGAGCCGATTGAACACGACGCCAAAGACGATCAAGCCGCCGCTCAAGAAGACCAAACCAGGTTTGGCGCGTACGCGCCGGAATGCCATCAACGCCATCGGCGCGGCAAAGCCGACCAGAACCTCGATCCAGAAGATCGTCGCGTGAAAGCCGGGCTGGAACGCATAGCCCAGCGCGCCGCGCGCGATCAATTCGACGAAACGCGCGAGCAGGTACAGCGCGAGGACGACGGACGCCGCGCGCCCGAGTCCGGCGAGCAAATCGTCTTCCAGCGCGCGACCGAGCGCGCGCGAACTCAGATTCGATTCGAGAATCGTCATTCCGAGTCCGACGCCAATCGCGCTGAGGAAGAAAAAGACCGGCATCCACGCCGAGTACCACAGCGGATTGATTTTCTCCGGCGCGATCAGGAAGAGCGAGCCGAGCGACGATTGGTGCAACGTCGAAAGGCACATTCCCAGGATGACGAGCGGGATCGTGATCGCGCGCATAATTTTCAACGCCCACTCGATTTTGAATTTCTCCAAAACGACCGGCGAAAATTCGAGCATCAGCACGACGCTGTAGAGCATTACGCACCACGCCACTTCGAGCATCGGCGAGTGGATGTTCCACATAAAGATCGGATGCCAGATGTTGTACCAGCGACCCAGGTCGAACAATAAGCCGACGATGACGAGCAGGTAGCCGAGGAGCGCGGTTAGAATCGCGGGGCGCACGATCGGGTGATAGCGTTTGAGATTGAAGACGTGCACCGTCCCGGCGACGACGAAACCGCCTGCCGCGAGCGCGACGCCGCTCACGACATCGAAACCGATCCACAAGCCCCACGGAAATTCGTCGCTCAGGTTCGTGACGTACGACAAGCCGAAGAAGAACCGCGCGATCGCGATCCCAATTGCAGAGAGCCACAGAATCGTGAGGAAGAGCGCGACGAGCGTGCCGCGCGGCGTGAGCGCGGGCAAGCGTTTCAACATCGGCACGCGTTCCGCAATCGGACGACGCGCGCGCGTCGCGCTGGGGTTCAGTTTGCGTTCGAGCCAGGTTCCGGCAAAGTACAGCACGACGAATGGCGCGACGAAGCGGAGTAAGAACATATATGCCAGGACGACGACATCGCGGAATAGGATCATCAAGTCCACGAACTGATTCGTCACCAGCGCGTAGCCGATGATCCCAATCGCGGCGACGACGACAAGCGAGATCGCGGTGACGGCAATCGGATGCGCGTTGAACGGCATTTTGAAACGCGTACGCGCGATTTCGGCTTGCGGTTCGAATCGTCGCTTGAGCGGGTACAGCACGCCGAAGATCAGGACGAACGGCGCGACGACAACGACGAGGCCAACAAAAATCGTGAGTAGAAATTGAAGTGTGGGTGACATTAGGTCCTCTTTTCAAAACCTGGGAGGTCTTTGACCTCACGGCTTTTCATTGCTCTCTTTTCGTTCGGTGCGATGCGTCCACCACGCGATTCCGCTCAACAAGCCCATCATTCCAAAGAATGCCGCCGGAACTTTGGTTTGCGCTTCCCAGGTGAGTTTGGGTAACGCGATCTCCGGCAGATCGACGCGAAAGCCGAGCGCTTCGAACGATGTGCCGCCCAGGTACAGCATCGTCGTCCCGCCGATTTCTTTTTCGCCGTAGACGTGATTGATGTACTTGCCCGGATTTTCGCGGATGCGCGCGTGCGCCATCGCCAGCAGTTCCTCGCGCGCGCCGAACGTCAACGCTTGTTGCGGACACGCGGAGACGCACGCGGGCTTGTCGCGCTTGCCGTTCGCCAGACAACTCTGCCCGCATTTGTTGACCTTGGGATTGGCGGAAGCCCAGTCGTATTTCGGCACGCCGAACGGGCAGGCGACCATACAATAGCGGCACCCGATGCAAACGTCCGCATCGTACGTGACGCGACCATCCGCTTGCTTGACGAGCGCGCCGACCGGACAGACCGAAACGCACGCGGGGTCTTCGCAGTGCATACATTGTTTCTTGACCGGTTTGATCTCCGGCTGATTCGGCTTGGTCGAAATGTTCCGCAAGTCCACAATCGTCAATGTCGTCGCGGAAAGCGCGACCGGGCGATCGTTGGTGGGTAAGCCATTTGCCACTTTGCACGCGCTCTGGCACGCTTTACAGCCGATGCATTTCGTCGTGTCAATCAACGTGGCGCGCACGTCGCGCGGCGCGACCGGCGCCGCCAAGTTTTTTGGCGCGAGCGCGGGCGGGGCGACCGTCGCGCCGACACCGAGCATCGCCGCGCTGGCGCCACACAGTTTGAGAAAATCGCGTCGGGATAGTTTCATTGGTTCCTCCGTTGTATAAATTCAGTATTCAGTATTCAGTATTCGGTGTTCAGTGTCCGGTCTTCTGAATACTGAATACCGAATACGGGATACTTTTCCTACCAAGCGGAATGATCTTGGCGGAGCGCGCGGCTGGTGCCGGGCGCGTGACGCGTTCGCGCGGCATGGCGAAAGTGTCAAGCGCGTCTGGGAACATCGGTTGCCTCAGTTACCCGGCGTGCCGCGCGGTCATTTTCCAAGCGCGCGTTCCGGCTGGGCGCGCGGTGCGGTTCAGCGCGCGCTCGATCAGCACGCCGACGATGTACGTGGCGATGATCGGCAATACGATCCGGGTGATGAAGAAAAACGCGAGGAACAGAAGATCGGTTAGCATTTTGCGCCTCCTTGAAAAGACGACCGGCGACCGATGACCGCCGACCGCTTTTCAGTAAAACGACTTGCTATCTTGCGTATATCATATCGAGCGATGAATTTCTATTCGTCAGTCAATCTATTTGGAGAAAGAAAAAGACCCCATCCTCAGATGGGGTCTTGGGTGTAGGTCTGACCGATCGGTGTCACGCGACCACGCGACGCGGTTGGTTGTACAGTTCGCAATCCGCGCACTCGGCGCGCACGGTGCCTCCGGCGGTTTGCAACGCAAGCCAGCAGGGGAGATCGGGACGCTTGGGTGCCGCGCAGTGCGCGCGTGCAGTCGGATTGCATTGCTTGACCTCCCAACAAGGCGTCACCGGAATCGCAGACGCGCGCCCGTTGGACGCGACGCGCGGAAACGGGATGATCGTCCCGCGACGCACTTGGCGCGGCGTTTGTTGCGCTTCACGCGGGCGCAGTCTCTTTTCCAGCCAAATGCCGACGCCGAGCGTGACGATGATCGGCGCGCCGATCCGCAGGAAAAACATCGCCAGAATGACAATGCCATCAATCACATCTTGAAACATCGCGCACCTCCTTTGATCTATCCACGTACCATATAGCACAGGACAAGGACGATTTATATCCGGTAGGTACTGCATTTCGTATGGGGTGAATACTCCATTCGGAAGGTGCGAAGGGGAACAAAAATCCCCAGCGCCGGGCTGGGGACAAGCCGCCTTCGAGAGTTGAACTCGAAACCTATTCATTACGAATGAATTGCTCTGCCGATTGAGCTAAGGCGGCGAATCGAACAGCGCCAATATAACACAAGTTGGCGGTTTTGGCAAATAAAAATTTGACGCGCGCGGCAATTGGTGCTAATCTCTGCTTGGCGCGCCGCGCGGGCGATGATCTTCGTTTCGGCCACTTGGTAGTTTTAGAGCGTAGCCTTCGCTGAATGGCGGAGTGTCAGCGATAGAGCAGACAGACGGAAGAAGATCGGGTAAAATACCTTCCCAGTTTGTGGGGA
>VGOB01000164.1 GCA_016865935.1 Chloroflexota bacterium
TTTGCGGCACCACGTGTCACCCCATGCCGCCGCACTATCAATCGTACTTGCGCTCGCCGCACGCGCGCGTGCAATGCGTCGAATGTCACATCGGGCGCACCTTCGTCGGCGTCGCGTTCACGCGCAAGGCGAACGACGCGCAGTACGTCATTGACTATCTCACGAACAATTACAAGTTCCCCATCTACGCGCACGACGTTCAGCCCGCGCGCGAATCGTGCGAGAAATGCCACTGGCCCGAAAAATTCTCGTGGGACAAGATCGTCACGCGGACGCATTACGCGTCGGACAAGACGAACACGCCGATCCAAACCGTCCTCGCGCTCAAAACCGGCGGCGGCACCCAGCGCGAAGGACTCGGCTTGGGTATCCATTGGCACATCGAAAACGCGATTGACTTTGCGTACAGCGACCAACACAAACAAACGATCCCATACGTCGAAGTGACGAATCGCGATGGAAGCAAACAAATCTTTACCGATATCGAAAGCAAATTGACGGCGGCGGACATCGCCAAGTTACCCAAGCGCCGGATGGATTGCATTGATTGTCACAATCGCGTCTCGCACAATTTCCAATCGCCGGACGCGGTGATGGATACTTTACTTTCGACCAGGCAGATCGATCCGGCGATGCCGGAGATCAAACAGCGCGGCGCGCAACTTCTCGCCGAAAAATATCCAACCCGCGACGCGGCAAACCAAGTCATCGCCGGACTCGAAGCGTTCTACAAACAAAATCACGCGGACTATGCCGCCAAGAATTCGCCCGCGATCCAGCGCGCGATCGGCAAACTGCAAGAATGGTCGGCGCAAATTCGCTACCCGGAACAAGGTTTGGATTGGACGATTCACGCGGACGACATCGGACACAAAGATTTTCCCGGCTGTTTCCGCTGTCACGACGGCAAACATTTTACATTGGATCGCCAGCAAGCCATTCGGCTCGAATGTAACATTTGTCACACGATTCCTGAAATCGTCACGCCGGGCGGACCCGCGCCGATCATCACCCTCACGCGCGGCGACGAGCCCGCGTCGCACAAAAAAACAACCTGGCTCGCGGAACATCGCACCGTGTTCGATACGTCGTGCCAGATGTGTCACGATACGAACAACGCCGGCGGCAAAGACAATTCGTCCTTTTGTTCAAATAGCGCGTGCCACGGAACCGCGTGGAAGTTTGCCGGGCTGAACGCGCCCGCGCTCGAACAGATCGTCAAGCCGCCCGTGCGTCCGCCAACCGCGCCGGGCGCGCAACCGAAAGCCGTGCCGCACCCGGTCGGCGGCAATCCGGATTGCCAGATTTGTCACGGCGCGCAAAGCAAGGTGCGCCCGTATCCCGCCGACCACGTTGGACGCGCGAACACAACGTGTCTCGCGTGCCACAAAGCGAGCGTGCCTGCCGCCGCGCCCGCGCCAACCACAGCCGCGCAACCCACGCCGCGCGCGACCCAAATCAAAAAACTGCCCGCCGATCACACGGGACGCACGATTTGTCTGGCGTGTCACGCCGCAGGTGTCGGCACAAAACTGCCCGCCGATCACGTCGGGCGTACCGACGCCACCTGCCGCACCTGTCATCAATAAATTCGGAAACGCACTCGCCACAACGAGTGCGTTTCGTTTTGGCGATTCACGGCGAATCAAGTAAAATGGGCGCACTATGCCGACACTCATTCATTTGTCCGATTTGCATTTCGGTCCGCATCACCACACGCACCTGGACGAACTTTTGCTGCGCGACATTGCGACGCTCAGCCCCGACGCCGTCATCATTTCCGGCGATTTGACGATGCGCGCGCGGCATCACGAATTCGAACAGGCGCGCGTTTTTCTCGCGCGCATCGCCCAGCCGATCCTCACGATCCCCGGCAATCACGATCAGCCGATTCTCACCCCGCGCGATTGGATCGAACGCTTGACGCGCCAGTACGCGCGCTACCAAAAGTACATTCACGCCGAGATTGATTCCGCGCTCGATGCGAACGGTTTGTTCGTTCTCGGCTTGAACGACAATCACCCGCTTCTGCCCGGCGGCTTTTGGTCGCGTTCACAGCGCGCGTGGATCGAAGAACAACTGGCGCGCGCGGCGCGCGGCGCGGTGAAAATCATCGCGACGCATCATCAACTTGTCTGGAACGGCTGGCGTCCCGCCGGTTTTTGGAACTCGGAACGCGCGCTGGAATTTCTCGCGCCGCGCGGCGTCGAACTCGTGTTGAACGGCCACACGCACGTTGCGAACGCGCTCCAAACATCGCACGGCATCGTCGTCGCGCGCGCCGGCACCGCGACGAGCGGACGGACGCGGCACGGCAATGGTAACGCGTACAACCTGATTTCGATTGATGAAAAACAAATCGCGGTATTTATTCGCCGGTACGATGCGCCAGCCAACGCCTTTGTCGCGGCGCGCGCGTACACATTTCCACGCCAAGCGAGTCGCCGATGAAACTCACCGTCCTACTGCCGATTTACAACGAAGAACGCGAACTTGCCGCGTGCCTCGACCGCGTGCTCGCGTCCAGCGCCGATGAGATCATCGCGGTAGACGATTGCTCAACTGATGCCACGCCGCAAATTCTCGCGCGCTATCGCGATCCGCGTCTGCGCGTGATCCGCCACGCGCAAAATCGCGGCAAGGGCGGCGGGATCCAAACCGCGCTCGCGCACGCCACCGGCGATTACTGCGTCATCCAGGATGCCGATACCGAATACGATCCGCGCGATTACGCCAAATTACTCGAACCGATCCGGCAGGGACGCGCGCAAGTCGTTTACGGCGCGCGCGATCTCAGCACGCAGCCGCTGATCGGACATCTCGGCAACAAATTCCTGACGATTACGACGAACGTTCTTTGCGGCACGCGCCTCAACGATATGGAGACGTGTTACAAACTTGCGCCCACCGCGTTGCTGCGCGAATTGCGCTTGCAATCGCGCGGTTTTGAAATCGAGCCGGAGATCACCGCGAAGATCGCCCGGCGCGGCGTCAGGATCGTCAATGTGCCGGTATCGTACACGCCGCGCCGCGACAAAAAATTGCGCCGGTTTCGCGATGGGTTTCGATCGTTGTTTGCGTTGTTCAAGTATCGGTTTGCGGTTTGATGCGTGTTGCGTTACGCCACCGGTTTCGATTTATCCAAACATTTTTATAAAAATTCGCCGCCCTTTTCGTCGCCGCCAATTGACTAACTCCGATCACAATGGTATAATATTTCTGCAAACATTCCAATCTCTAGTCTCCAATCTTTAATCTCCACCACGAGGTTTCTCTTGCGCGTTTTGTTGATCAACCCACGTTTCCAACTTCCAATTGATACCCGCACGACCCCACATCTCGGCATCGCTTATCTTGCCGCCGTCAGCGAGCGGCGCGGCGACGAGGTACGCGTGTTCGATCTGGATGTGGAAGATGTACGTCTGACTGATTTTGTGCGCGAGTACCAGCCTGAGATCGTCGGCATCACGAGCAACACGCCGCAGGTCAAGCAGGGCTGGCTCGCCGCGCGCGAAATCAAATCGGTGCTCGACGCGCTGATCGTGCAAGGCGGTCCCCACGTCTCCGCGTTGCCGGAAGAATCGGCGGCGCGCGCGGAAATTGACATCGTCGCGCGCGGCGAAGGGGAAGAGACCTGGATCGAATTGTGCGCGCTGCTCGAACGCGTCAAGTCCGGAAATCCAAAGTTCACAACGCGCGATCTATTCGATCCGGCAAGCAAAATTCTGCAGGGCGTTCTCGGCATCACGCACCAAACACTCGACGGCAAAATCCTTCATTCGCCCGAGCGCCCGCCGATTGAGGATTTGGACACGCTGCCGTTTCCGGCATACAAATATTTCAAGATGGCGCGCTATACGTCGTTGCAACCGGCGATTGACGCGATCGAGATGGGCAAATCGTACAGCATTATGACTTCGCGCGGTTGTCCGTATCGCTGTACGTTTTGCTCGCAAAGTGTGATGGCGGAAAAATGGCGCGCGCGTTCGGCGGCGAATGTCGTCCAGGAGTGGCGACACTTGATCGAAGATTTGGGCGCGCAGGAAATCGGCGTGCTGGACGATTCGGCGAACATCAATCGCGCGCGCGTTCACGAATTGTGCGATTTGTTGATCGCGGAAAAGTTGAATCGCGTCCCCTGGATTCCGATCAACGGCATTCGCGCGAATCTCGCCGACGAAGATTTGTTGCGGCATATGAAAGCCGCCGGATGTATCCGCGTCGCGTTCGGCGTGGAAACCGGCGACGCAGCGATTCTCAAATCCATTGACAAGCGCGTGACGCACGATCAGATTCGCGCCGCGTTCAAAAACGCGAAAAAAGTGGGACTGGAAACCGTCGGCTTTTTCATCATCGGTTTGCCGGGCGACAACGAAGCGACAATGGAAAAGACGATCCGGTTTGCGTGCGAACTTGATCCGCTCGTCGCGAATTTTTCGATGCTGACACCGTACCCGGGGACCCAGGTGTGGGAGCAAGTGCATCGCAACGGCGGACGGATGATCGTCAAGGACTGGGAAGATTACGTTTTCTTCGAGGGGAAAGCGCGGTACGAAATCGGCGCGACGACGGCGGAATTGCAAGAGCGCAAATGGAAGGAAGCGTATCGCCGGTTTTATCTGCGTCCGCATCGCATCGCGATGACGCTAGCGCGCAAATCCACCTGGCAGCATTTTCCGCGCACGTTGCGGATGGCGCTGAAAATCGTTTTGCCGAAGAAGACGAAGGATGAAGTGAAAGCGGTTGGCGAAGAAACGCCGGTGGTGTGTTGAAAGAGGATGGATATTATGGGCAACCTACTTGATCGGATCACAATTGATCCTCAAATTTGTCACGGCAAACCGGTGATTCGCGGGTTGCGCTATCCGGTCGAAACAATGCTGGAATTGATGAGCGCCGGAATGACGATTGACGAAATCCTCGTGGACTATGAGGATTTGGAACGCGAAGACTTGCTTGCAGTGCTTGCTTTTGCTACACGCTTGAGCCAAGTCAAACGAATGGAACCGGTCGCCGTATGAATTTCTTGGTGGACGCGCAACTGCCGCGCCGGTTGGCACATCGTCTGCGCGCGTCCGGACATTCGGCAGTACATACGCTTGATTTGCCGCGCCAGAATCGAACGTCCGACATTGAGATCGGTGAAATTTCGGCGCGAGAGCAACGCATCGTCATCACCAAAGACGCTGATTTTGTTGACGCGTTTCTTCTAGGCGGCAAACCGTACAAACTTTTGCTGATCTCGACCGGCAATATTTCTAACGCCGAACTTGAATCGCTCTTGGTTCCACAAATTTCTGCAATCGTTGCCGCGTTTGAACAGTACGATTACATCGAACTGACTCGAACCGCGTTGATCTTCCATATGTAACAGACCCATTGACATCGATCAAAATCACAACGCAGTGAAAGGAGTTTTTATGCGACTCTATGCCGAGAGCAGCAAATGTTCCGGGTGCCGCGCGTGCCTGGTCGCTTGCTCGCTCAATCTGTTCAAAGAGAACAATCCAAAAAAAGCCGCGCTTGTCATCGGCGCACATTTTCCCGCGCCGGGCAATTACGCGGTCAGCGTCTGTACGCAGTGTGGCGAGTGCGCGGCGGTCTGTCCGACCGGCGCGATCCAGAAAAATGATCGCGGCGCGTACTATGTCATCCCCGCCGATTGCACGTTGTGCGAAGCGTGCGTGCCGGTTTGCCCGGAGAACGTGATGTTCGTTCGCACCGGTTTGGCGGAGACCGCGTGGAAGTGCGATTTGTGCGGCGATTGCATCGCGGTGTGCGGCACTGATGTGTTGCGCATCGGCGAGATTGAAGCGAAGGCATAAGGAGGCGATGATGAACGGCTACGGTGGAAATATTCTGCGCGTCAATCTCACGACCGGCAAGATCACCAAAGAACCCACTCCGCCGGAACTCGCGCGCGATTTCATCGGCGGGCGCGGCTTTGGCGCGTATTTTCTGTTCAAAGAAGTACCCCAGGGCGCCGATCCACTCGGTCCTGAAAACAAATTGATCGTTTCGAGCGGACCACTTTCGGGCTTGATGATCCCCGGCGCGGGCAAATGCGATTTCACGTGCAAGTCGCCGCTGACCGGCGGGTACGCGAGCGCGTCGCTGGGCGGATTGTTCACCGCCGAGATCAAGTACGCCGGACTCGATAGCATCATTCTCGAAGGCATCAGTCCCAAACCGGTCTACTTGTTCATCGAAGACGACAAGATCGAACTGCGCGACGCGTCGTCGTTGTGGGGCAAAGGCACATTCGCAACCGAAAAAGAGTTGAAAGAAAAACTGGGCGAGGAATTTCAGATCGCGTGCATCGGACCCGGCGGCGAGAATGGCGTCTCGTACGCGCACATCAATCACGATTATGGCCGCCAAGCCGGACGCGGCGGCGTCGGTACCGTGATGGGCGCGAAAAAAGTCAAAGCGCTTGTAATTCGCGGTACCCAGCCGATTCCGGTCGCCGACCTCGACGCGTACCGCAAAGCCGGAATGGCGATGTACGACGCGTGCAAGAAATCGGAAATGCTCAAACCGTGGCAGAATCTTGGGACGACGATGGTCGTGAGTTGGTGCGACGAAATCGGCGCGCTGCCGACGCGCAATTTCAGCGCCGGATCGTTCGAAGGCGGCAAGACGCTGTACGGTCCGTATATGCGCGAAAAAATCGTCGTCAACGACAAGGGCTGCTTTGCGTGTCCCTCGCCGTGCGGCAAGTACAGTCGAATGAAACGCTACGGGACAAACGTCGAAGGACCGGAGTACGAAACGATCGGGATGATCGGATCGAACCTGGGTCTTGCCGAGATCGAAGACGTGGCGCAAGCCAATCTGTTGTGCGACGATCTGGGCATTGACACGATCAGCGCGGGCGGCGCAATCGCGTGGGCGATGGAATGTTACGAGAAAGGCATTTTGTCGAAAGCCGAAACCGACGGACTCGATCTGAAATTCGGGAATGTCGAAGCGGTGTTCAAGGTGATCGAAAAGATCGCCAAGCGCGAAGGATTGGGCGCGTTGCTCGCGGAAGGCACAAAGCGCGCCGCGCAAAAAATCGGCAAAGGGAGCGAAAAGTTCGCGATCCAGGTCAAGGGGATGGAACAATCGGCGTACGCGACGCACAGCGCAACCGCAATGTTGCTGGCGTATATGACCGCCGATGTCGGCGCGCATCACAATCGCGCGTGGGCGATCACGTACGATCTGCAAGTCGGGCGCGAACTGGTGAACGCGGACAAGGTCGCGCGCGTGATTTGGCTGCAGCATATCCGCCCGATGTTCGACACGCTGGGCGCGTGCCGCTTGCAGTGGGTCGAGTTGAATCTCGATCTCGAATTGTATCCGCCCGCGCTCGAAGCGATCACCGGCGTCAAGCGTTCGTGGCAAGATTTGCACTTGGTCAGCGAGCGGATTTGGAATTTGACGCGGCTGTATTGGGCGCGCGAGCAACCTGGGTTTGGACGCGCGTGGGATATGCCTTCGCCGCGCTTTTACACCGAGCCCCCCAAGTCCGGCGCGACAGCTGGCAAAATCACATCACTGGAAGACGTGAACAAGTTGCTCGATGTGTACTACGAGCAACGCGGCTGGAACGCAAACGGGTTGCCCAAACTGGAAACGTTGGAACGGCTGGGGCTGACGCGGTTGGTAGGATGAGGGACAAGTGACAGGTGGCAAGTGACAAGGGAAGTGAAATGAAAAACGTGAAACGTGATTTCCTCTCTTGTCACCTGTCGCCCGACACTTGGCACTTGAAGGAATGTCGGCAAAACTTCACGCCCTTGGCATCATCAAATCGTACATCGGCGGCAAATCGGAAATCGTTGTGGACGCCGGGAACACGATCCGCGAGACGATGCGCGCGCTGAACATTCCATCGGAAATCGTCGCGCTCGTGTTGGTGAACGACGCGCCGCAAGCAAAAGAGTATCGCGTGCAAGCGGGCGATGTGATCAAGTTGATCGCGGTGGTGGGTGGTGGTGTCAACGAATTTAGGAACGAATAAACGAATAGCAGGTTCTGTTTTGCCACAACTGACGATTGTCGCCGATAAAAATATCACGGCGCGGTACTACCAGTACGCTCTGTTGCTTGGTATCTTCACGGTTTTGTACAACCTGGGTGAAGGCGTCGTCTCGATCGCGTTCGGCATCCAAGACGAAACACTCGCGCTGTTCGGCTTTGGCGTAGACAGTTTCATCGAGGTCATGTCCGGCGCGGGAATCATCGCGATGATTCTGCGGATTTGGAAAAATCCTGATACGCCGAAAAGTGTTTTTGAGAAAACCGCGCTGCGAATCACCGGCGCGAGTTTCTATCTCCTTGCGATTGGCTTGTTCATCACCGCGCTCGTCAACATCTATTCCGGACACAAACCCGAAACGACGATCAGCGGCGCGATCATTTCGCTGATTTCGATTGCGGTGATGTGGGCGTTGGTGTACGCAAAAACCGTCGTCGGGCGGCGACTTGATTCCGCGCCGATTCTGGCGGACGCGAATTGCACCAAGGTTTGCATCTACATGTCCGTCGTCGTGCTGATCGCGAGTTTGCTGTACCAACTCACCGGCATCGGTTACGCCGATAGTCTTGGCGCGCTCGGGTTGATCTACTTCGCCGTTCAAGAAGGGCGCGAGGCGTTTGAAAAGGCAAAGGGTGTGGACACTTGCGCGTGCGGCAGTTGATCAGAAATCCATCAAAAAATTGTCGCGCTCGTGCTGGTGAACGACGCGCCGCAAGCGAAAGAGTATCGCGTGCAAGATGGCGATGTGATCAAGTTGCTCGCGGTCGTGGGTGGTGGGTAACGTCTCTCGACAGAGAGATGAAACGATAATCAACCAAAAGTGTACGACACGCACCCTTTCGCTTGGCGAAAGGTCAAGGAGGCAAAATGCCTGCCGTAGTTCGTCAATGGCTGACGATTGGAATCGCGCTGATCGCGCTATTGGGATTCGTCTACTTTTTCGGTGGGTTGGTCGTCCCTGTTTTGTCTGGAGTCAAGCCCTCCACTTTGACAACTGACCAAATCAGTCTCGCGATGATCTTGTCCGGTCTGGTCGGCGGCATTGTCTCAGCCGGGTTTGGGCAAAAGGTCCAAAATCCCCCGACGCCACCTGGCAATGGCAACCGCTTCTCGGTGAACGTTCGGGCGCTGGGCGCATTCGTCCTGCCGGATTTCAAGTTCACAATTCAAGAACTCGTCGGCGGAATTTACGCGATCGTCTACGTGGTTCTGGGCGTGCTCGCGATTTATTGCGCGTACTTCCAAGCCGGTCTCGCGCCTGATCTCTTGAAAAATCTGGCGAACGTCACGCTCGGCTTGTTCATCGCGATTCTCACCGCGTTTTTCAGTCCGACGCAGTAAAAGCAACAAGAACAAATGAAACGACTTTGGCTCGACCTGGGAGACTTGGGTGTATTCGTGCGTCCTGCCGGCGCGCATGATCGTTGGCAGGATCACGGCTTGGGTCTCCTTCGCACGATTCTGGAAAATAATAACGTCGAAACGGATCTTTTTTCGACGCGCTCGATTCGTTCGTTCGACGAGTTGGGCAAATACGTCGCGGGCTACGACGTTCTCGTGATGAACGTTCGCAGTTACACGTACCCGTTCGCGTACCAAGCCGCCAAGATTTTCAAGCGCGTCAATCCGCGCGGCATCGTCATCACTGGCGGAATGCACGCGACCGTCGCGCCGGACGAAATGGAAACGGTCGCCGAGTTCGATCACATCTGCCAGGGTCCCGGCGAAAACATCATCGTGGATTTGGTGCGCGATCCGCGCGCGTTTCCGCGAATGATCACCGGCGTCGGCGCGAAATCAATGTCCGATTGGGTGTTGATGGATCGTACCCTGTGGCCCAATCCCAACCTCGCCGATTTTCCGTGGCCCCTGGAACCGGAATGTGGCTGGGGTCCCGGTCCCGTCGCGACGATTCTGACGAGCCGCGTCTGTCCCTGGCAGTGTGTCTTTTGCAACGAGTCGTCGTACATTCCGAATATGGGGCGCAAGTCGGTTGACCAAGTGATTGACGAACTGAATTTTCTCGACGACAAGTATGGTCCCATCGGCTCGGTCGTCATTCACGATTCGATGTTCTTTCAACATCCATC
>VGOB01000165.1 GCA_016865935.1 Chloroflexota bacterium
TTGCATATCATTCAGGTTCAAGTCTTCCAACATGGCTCAAGTATAAGCGGATGTGAGCAACTTGTCTATCCCAATTAAGTAGGATTGACTATTGCGAAAAGATTACCCCAAGTTATTGAGAAGATACTTAAGATTTATGATTTCAGATTTCTGCGCGTCCGGGAACTACGCTTTCCAAAATCGAAAATCTGAAATCCAAATTTGAAATTGTCAGGGAGTATGTCTCGTGCCAAAAATCAAAACCCACAAAGCCACCGCCAAGCGATTCAAAGTGACCGCCGGCGGCAAACTGATGCGAACGCACATCGGCAAATCCCATCTGCGCCGCCGCAAAGCCAAGCGCAACAAGCGCACGTTCGATCGCCGCGTCGAATACGAAAATTTCGAACGCACCAAAAAGATCAAGCAACTCGCGCCCTCGCTCGACCAAAAATAGAGATTAGGGATTAGAGATTTGTGATTAGTGACAACAGTCTCCAATCTCCAATCTCTAATCTCCAATCTCCAGAGATTGGAGAATTCTTATGCCTAGAGTGAAACGCGGCGTCGTCTCGCATCGCCGCCACAAAAAAGTATTGAAGCAGACCAAAGGACAAGCGCTGACGCGCCGCACCTTGTTCCGCCGCGCCAACGAAGCGTTGCTCCATTCCAAATATTACGCCACCGTCGGACGCAAGAAACGCAAAAACGATTTCCGGCGCTTGTGGATCGTGCGCATCAACGCCGCGGCGCGCCCGCTCGGAATGACCTACAGCCAGTTGATGGCGGGACTAGAGCGCGCCGGCGTCGCGCTGGATCGCAAGATGCTCGCCGATCTCGCCGTGCGCGACGAAAAAGCGTTCGCGCAGTTGGTCGAGACCGCCAAGGCGTAATCACGCGCCTAACGTTCGACTTGTTCTCACGACAAATCGAGCGGGGTGAGCCATCCCCGCTCGAATTTTTCGCAATCGTTTTGACAAAAAAATCGTTCGCAAGTATAATTGCTCGCCGTTTGAGCGCGCGAGTGGAGGATCTATGTTCGCAGTGTTGAAAACCGGTGGAAAGCAATACCGCGTCGCCGTCGGCGACAAAATTGATGTCGAATTGCTGCCGAACGCCGTCGGCGATCAGGTGACGCTGGATGACGTGTTGATGATCGAAAACGATGGTCAGGTAACAATCGGCACGCCGCAGGTCGCCGGCGCGGCAATCATCGCCACGATCGTCGGCGCGGGCAAGGGCGCCAAAGTCACGCATTTCGATTATCGCAACAAGCATCGCCGCCGCAAGACGATTGGACATCGCCAAGCGTTTACGCGGCTGGAAATTTCGGAAATTCGAATTTAGAGATTGGAGATTAGAGATTGGAGACTGGAAAGAATCTCCAATCTTCGAATCTCTAATCTCTCCAATGGAGTTGAGATATGGCACACAAAAAAGGTGGCGGCTCGTCGCGCAACGGACGCGATAGCAACGCGCAACGTTTGGGCGTCAAACGCTTTGACGGCGAACTGGTTCGGTCCGGCGCGATCATCGTGCGCCAGCGCGGAACGCGCGTGCGCCCCGGCTTGAACGTCGGCTTGGGCAAGGACGACACGATCTATTCGTTGATCGAGGGCGCCGTCAAATTCGAGCCGTTCAGCAAATCGCAAAAGCAAGTTAGCGTCTATCCAAAGTGACAATAGTGACCCCAGTCGGTCACTCGTCACCTGACAGAGGTTTGTAAAGTGAAACCTGGAATTCATCCTACTTGGTACCCGGATGCCGTCGTAACCTGCACGTGTGGAAATAAATGGACCACCGGCTCGACGAAAAAAGAAATTCATACCGATCTGTGTTCCAAGTGTCATCCGTTTTATACCGGGGAACAACGCATCGTTGACACCGCCGGTCAAGTCGAGCGGTTTATGAAACGCGTCGGCGCGAAAGAACAAATCGCCGCGACGCTTCCCACATCGGAAGAGAAAAAAGCGAAGAAAGACAAACGCCGCGAGCGCAAGACGGCGCCGCCTCCGCCGGTGAGCGCGCCGGTTGCCGCGCCCGCCGAATTGCCGGTGGCAGTCGTCGCAGAAAAGCCGGTGATCGAACCGCCCGCGCCGATCGAACTGCCGCAAGTCGAAGCGCCGGTCGCGCGCGTCGAACCGCCCGCGCCGATCGAACTGCCGCAAGTCGAAGCGCCGGTCGCGCGCGTCGAACCGCCCGCGCCGATCGAACTGCCGCAAGTCGAAGCGCCGGTCGCGCGCGTCGAACCAGTCGCGCCGGTCGAACTGCCGCAAGTCGAAGCGCCCATCGCGCGCGTCGAACCAGTCGCGCCGGTCGAACTGCCGCAAGTCGAAGCGCCGGTCGCGCGCCTCGAACCAGTCGCGCCGATCGAACTGCCGCAAGTCGAAGCGCCGGGCGCGCGCGTCGAGCCACCCGCGCCGGAACCCGTTGCGCCCGTCGAAAAGAAAGTCAAGCCGCGCGCGGCGAAACCGGCTGCGAAAAAACCGGTAGCCAAAAAAACGGCGGAGAAAAAACCTGCCGCCAAGAAACCGGCAGCGAAACCCGCCGCGAAGAAACCCGCCAAACCGAGCGCGGCAAAGAAAGCCAAAAAGTAAAAACAAAGAGACAGAGCGATCCTCTGTCTCTTTTTGCGTTGTCATTGCGAGGCGTGTTCTCTGCGCCGAAGCAATCCCCGAGTTGCTTGGGGATTGCTTCGCTTCACTCGCAATGACAGAAGGGAAGTGTGGATGAACGACGCAGTCCGTGAACGCGAGCGCGCGCGCGGTCACATCGAATTGATTTGCGGCTCGATGTTTTCCGGCAAGACGGAAGAATTAATCCGGCGGATTCGCCGCGCCGAGATCGCCAAACAGCGCGTCCAGGTTTTTTCGCATCGGCTCGATACGCGCTATGGCGAAAGCCAGGTCGCGTCGCACAGCGGCGCGAACCTGGGATCGTTGCCGGCGCAAAACGCGGAACAGATTTTGGCGCGGCTCGATCCGGCGGCGACGGTCGTCGCGATTGACGAAGCGCAGTTCTTCGATTGGAAGATCGCCGAAGTGGTCAACGAACTCGCGAATCGCAGTCTCCGCGTCATCATCGCCGGGCTCGATATGGATTTTCGCGGCGAGCCGTTCGGTCCGATGCCGTTGTTGATGGCGCACGCGGAACAGGTGGACAAACTCTCTGCGATTTGCGTCGTCTGCGGCGCGCCCGCGTCGCGCACCCAACGCCTGATCGACGGCGCGCCGGCGCGCTACGACGATCCAATCATTCTCGTCGGCGCGAGCGAAGTGTACGAGGCGCGCTGTCGCCACTGCCACCAGGTGCCGGGCAAGGACGCGGCGCGCGCGTAATCGCGATGGACCCTTTCCGAAAATATCGCGCGGATCTGTTTGCGCTGGGCGCGTACATTCTCCTCGCGCTCGTCCTCACCTATCCGCTCGCTTTCAATTTCACCACGCACGTTCCCGGCGATGGCAGCGACGATCCCGCGCTGGCGTGGAATCTGTGGTGGGTGCCGCACGCGCTCGTCAATCTCGGCGTCAACCCGATCGACTGCGATTATATGTTTTATCCGATCGGGATCAACCTCGCGTTCTACACGCTGACGTACCTCAACGCGTTCCTCGCGATTCCATTTCAGTACGCGTTCAATCTCGTCGTCGCGACGAATGTGAATGTGTGGTTTTCGTTCGCGGTGGGCGGGTTGGGCGCGTACTTGCTTGTGAAATATCTGTTCAAGGTTCAAAGTTCAAGGTTCAAAGGATCAACCTCGAACCGCGAACCGCGAACTTTGAACCTGGAATTTCTCGCCGCGTTCGCCGCGGGCGCGCTGTACGCGTTTTCGTCTAACAAATTTCTGTACGCGTCCCTGGGACAATTCAACATCGCGTCGTCGCATTGGATTCCGTTTTACGTTCTATTCTTGCTGAAGGCGACCCGCAATTCGCAATTCGCAATTCGCAATTCAATTTGCTACGGTTTCCTTCTCGGTCTCTTTCTCCTCTTTCAAGCATTGAGCGAATTCATCTACGCGTCTTTTCTGATTATCTTCACCGCAATTTTTCTTGCGTATTGGCTGATTGCTCACCGTCCCAAACTTTTGCCTTTTGCCTTTTTGTTTTTAACTTTCCTCGTCGCCGCGCTCGTTTTCGTCGTTCCAATGTCCCCGATTCTCGCCGCGATGTTCCAGGATATGGCAACCGAAGGCGATTTCATTCAGCAAGGTCTCGGCTTTGCCGATGTGTTTTCGAGCGACGCGCTCGGCTTTTTCGTCCCCAGCCATCTGCATCCGATTTTCGGCGGGCTGGCAGCGCGATTTCATTTCGCGTACATCAACTTTGCGTACCTCGGTTTCGGCGCGCTCGCGTTCGCGCTGATCGCGCTGTGGCGCGTGCCGCGCGCGCGCGTTTGGGGCGTCTTCGGCGCGCTCTTCATTCTGATTTCGCTGGGTCCCGAATTGCGCGTGAACGGCGCGCGCGTTGATCTCCCGCTGCCGTTCGATCTGTTGCTCGAAATTCCCTTCGTCAAAGGCAATCGCTATCCCAGCCGCTGGAGCGTGATGGTGACGCTCGCGCTCGCGGTTTTGGCTGGGTACGGAATTGCTTATGCAAGTTCAAAGTTCAAAGTTCAAAGTTCAAAATTGACGTTACTTTTGCCTTTTGCCTTTTTACTTGTAACTTTGTTTGAGCATTTGAGTATTCCGCTTCCACTTTCCGATCTGCGGATTCCCGACGTGTACAAAACGATCGCGCGCGATTCCGGCGATTTCACCGTGCTGGAAATTCCGCTCGCGTGGCGCAATGGCTACCGGATGACCGGCACATTGGATACCGCGATGATGTTCGCGCAGTGGTACCAGACCGCGCATCGGCGTCCGATTTTGGGCGGCAACACGTCGCGCAATCCGGAACTCAAATTCCAATACTTTACCGAAGCGCCGGTCATCAATTCGCTGATCGCGGTTGAGACTGGGCACAAACTAGACGACGCGACGATTCAACGCGACCAGCAACTCGCGCCGGACGTACTGCGCTTCTTCGGCGTGCGCTATATCGTGTGGCATTCGCCGCGCGATCCGGCAAACCGCGCCGCGCTCGACGCCGCGCGCGCATACGTCGAGCAAGTTTTGCCGGTGACGAAATTCTCCGACGCGACAGACGAAACCGGACAGACGATTGCGTACCGCGTGAACGAATTGCCGCCGCTGAATCAAACGACGATTCGCGCGGATGATCCGATGGCGCGTTTGAATTTCGCGGAGGGCTGGGGCGCGTTCGACTTTTCGCCGATGTGGGCGACGCGCCGCGAAGCCAAACTCTTCATTCGGATTGACGCGCCGTACGCGGCGACGCTGATGCTGCGCGCGTTCGCGCCGATGCCGAATCAACGTGTCACGGTGAGAGCCAATGGTAATGTTGTAGGCACGCTTGCTTTGCCAGCGGGTTGGGGCGAGTACACCTTAAACCTGACACCTGAAACCTTGAACCCTGGAATGAACGAAATCGTTTTGCGCTTCGACGCGCTTGTGCCGGTTGCGATGGTACGCGAAGGGAATTTTGCGATTGGCAAGACTGGCGTCGCGTCGCCGGTTTCAATCGTCGCGCGCAGCGCGGGGAGCGAGGTAGGCGATTTCGCGCACATCTACGTCAACGGCGAAGACGCGGCAAAAAATTCGCGCGGCTACAACGTAGTCGTCATCAACGAACAGAGCGGCGCAGTCGAATCGAGCGCGGCGTTCGATACGTTCGCATCGCCGGACGAATCGGCGCGACTCGCGCAGTTCATCGCGCAAATTCCGAACGGCAAAATCGTCGCGGTCGCGGTGCGCGACGAGGCATCGCGTTATTTGAGCGCGGACGCGGTCAACGCGCTGCGCTCCCTCAGTGCGCGCGAGGACTTGCGCGGCAAGTTTCGTTGGTCGCACGCGGTTATCGGCGTCAAGGGCGCGGCGCCGGGGAGCGCACTGGAAGCCGCGAACGAAATCGCGCCGGCGCAACTCGTCGTTGGCATCGGCGCGCTGGAACCGAACGTTGCGGCGGCGGTGGAGTGGATCAAAATTACAACGCCCTCACAATGAGGGCGTTATTGTTTGGCGTTATTTTTTCGCTTCGTATTCTTCGCGCTTTTCCGCAAAGGCGTGGGCGGGGGCAGGAGTAGGTATC
Organism: Chloroflexota bacterium; assembly: GCA_016865935.1. Taxonomy (GTDB): domain Bacteria; phylum Chloroflexota; class Anaerolineae; order UBA4142; family UBA4142; genus VGOB01. Next base: position 6,129 of record VGOB01000165.1, read on the forward strand.
ACCGCCTGGTGATGGAACTGCGTTTCTGTTTCGGCTCTGAACTCGAAAGTGCGCGCGGCGTTCCAAAATGCATCGAGACACTTGAAATAGTCCTCCTCCACTGCCCTGAAGATCAACTCGTAGAGGTTGCCATCCTTCTGCAAGAATACTCGATGTTCGATCATGGGTGTCTCTTGGGAATTTGCGCTATTGATGGGCAAAGGCATCGTGTAGCCGATTTCAATTTCAACGGCATTGCAACCCGCCAGACTGCCTTTGGCTCGTGAAATCTCACGAAACGGGTACCTGTGTCGAGCCAAATAGTCGGTGACTAACACATCCAGGGTTGGAAATAGACCATCTTGTTGGATCAACGGCGTCACACGCACAGCCAGGGCAAGATTGTACGTGTTTTGCCGATTGCGGGGACCCACAATCATCACTTCGTCATAGTTCGTTTTTGCCCCGCGGCTTTGCAACACCTGCCAATCCTGCGGATGCAGAAAAGTGAAATTCAACCGCGCGTTCTCGCTGTTGAACCGGATGAAAGTTATTTGGGTACTCATAGATACTTACCTCATTTATTGGTCAAACATCTCTACACGTTCGATGTGAGCAACTTCCACGCTTGAGCGATATCGTTGAAGTACATTTGCCGAATTTCGGACTTGGCGTCTGCTTCGCCTTTGCCAATCAGTACGCTTACCCAATCACATTGTTTATCGGTCTCTTCGCCCTTGAGCATCTGCCATACTTGATCCTGCGCCAGAAACGCATGGTACTCTTCGTTTACATAGTCCTCCGCAAAGGAGTCGAACAAATCAGTCCGACACGGCTGATCCCAGCCAGCATGAGTTCCTTCGTGAGCAAGATGCGCGGCGAGGACAGCCGGGCTGGCATCTTTTTCACTCTCGGATATTGTGATCTTGTTTTTGGCGCGATCATATTGGGCAATCGCATCGTCTCGCGTTTTTCCAAACTCGCAGGTGGTTTTCTGATCCTGAATGGTCTGGGCAATAGATGATCCTGTATCAGTACTTGCTAACCGATTGAACGCAGTCTCAAGATTTGCGTTTGTGTCCGTCGGGGCCTGTACCGCAGATGGATGATCTTGAGAAGACGATACTGCAAGGGAGGAATTTTCGGTCTTGATCACCGGCGCGTCCCGCGTCCCGCTAGTGTTTGCCTCACCCGCGCTGACAAAATCCTCATCCTCTTCCAGCGGCGGCGCAGGTGGTACGACGGACTCGGGCTTCGTTTCCGGTATTTCAGGAATGTCATCATCAATTTCGGAGCCCATCGTCTCTATCCTCCCGCCACCACGCGTTGAAACGCTTGGCGGAATTTGCTTGCCGAATCCGCATTGACGCCCTTGACACGCAGGTGTGCTAAGATGCAGTACGCCGCGTGCTCATCTTTTTTGAGTGATGGCTTGGTCAAAATGTCGCGGCATCCTTTCGCTAATTCCTCCCACGCCGCCGATTCATTCGTCTGGCTTGCCTGTTCTGCCGCCGCGCGCGCTTGGTTGAATTTCTTCGCCGCGCTGAGTTCATACACGTCGCCGGTGACCCGATCGCGGTACTCGCATTGTCGCACACATTGGGCGCATCCGTCAAGTGGATATGCTACCGAATTCGCCGCGTGGAAACTCTCCATCGCTTGCGTGACGCGGTCTTCCGTCACGCGCTCCGGCAACCGATATTCGGCGCGCAGATTCGGCACAGTGATGAACGTCGGCTTTTCAAATCCTTCGGTGAAGAACGCGGCTTGACCCGGCGCGAGTTTCGCGAGGTACGGTTCCTGCTCCGCGCCGAGATTCATCGTGCCGCCAATCGCCTTGCGATCATCTTCGCCGGGCAGGCGATGGACGATTTTAAGGTTCGTGTTTTTCAGCGCGTCTCCAATCAAGCGCCCCGGAATTTGCTCTGCGATGATCAACCCTTCACCGTACGCGCGGATTTCGGAAAGCGTCATGCTCAACGATTCCGCGCCGGTCGCGCGCGTGTCCGCCAATGTTTCGCGATCCGTCGCGTGCGCGCTCGCCGCGGCGAGCCGGTGCGCTTCTTCGATTACTGTCACGTGCGCGAGTTGCGCCGAGACGCGTCCACGCGCGTACTCGCGCAAGCGCGTCAGCAGGAATAGCATCACCAACGATTTCTCTTCGTCGTTGAGCGATTCGAGTTCGAGGATCGTTGGGCGCGTCATTAGCACATCCATCGGCAGCGAGCGACGCGTGTTCAACATTCTGCCTTTGCTGCCGCGCAACAGCGTGCCGATCCGCCCCGCCGCCGCCGCGCGAATGTCTTGCAGCGTCTTGTCCGAATAGCCGCGCTCTTCGGTGACGCGAATGATCTCGTGGTACAACTCGCCGGGCGTCGGCATCAGCCGCGCGTCATCGGCTTTGCCGCGATCCGTCAGGTTCCACTTTTTATTCAGGTAAACATTGTGCAAACTTTCTTCGATGAGTGACGGCAAAATACCAAACGTCGGCAACGCGGCTTCAAAGCACGCGCGCAACGCGGAGATGTGCGACTCGACGCGCACACCCGGCAGAATTTCGAGCGGGTTCATTCGGAACGGCGAGACGCTTTCATCGCCAAGCGTGAAAATTTGCAGCGTGGGACCCAATGGCGAGTCGAGCAGCGCGCGATATTCCGATTTTGCCGGGTCGATCACCAGAAATGGAATTTTGCGTTTCCACAGTTCGCTCAAGAGATAAAAGCAAGTCGTCGTTTTGCCGCTGCCAGTCATGCCGGCGATGAGCGCGTGGCGCGCGAATGTGCTGAGTGGAATCGCGGCGACTCCGCCATTCGCAAATTTACCGAGCGCGATTTCATCGGCGTTGATCGTTTCGACCCGCGCGCCAGTTTCAAACGTCGGCAAGAGTTGGCACGTCTTGACACCGGGAATTCCGCCGCGCACCGCAATCGGAAACCGAAACGCCGCGCTTGCCGCGCGCGCATCCACGAGATAACGCAAGCGTTCTTTGCCGGGACTCGCCTCGCTGACGCCCCACGGCTGCAAATCGAGCGCGGCGAACGCGCGTAGCGCGGCTTGATATTCGTCGGCAGCGCGCGGCGCAACGACATCGAATCCGCTCGGCAATGGCGCGTTGTTCGCGTTGCCGAGATCGCTCGTTTCGGTGATTTCCGCGCCGAGCGTTTGCGCGACCGCGCGCGCCGTCATCGGATCGGGACTGGCGATTTGCGCGACGAGCAGGAACGGATCGGTCAAACGGTGGAGGTAATTCGAATAGAGTTGTCCGACGATGCGCGCTTGCGGATCGGCAATTCTGCCTTGATACGCCAAACCCTGGAAATTGAAATCCGCCAGCGTCGCGGCAATGGACGCGGCTTGTTGGAACGATTGTTGTTCCTCGGCGTAGAGGCGCGTCGGTTCGAGATAGATATTGACGACGCACGGCGCGCGTTGCGCGAGGAGCGTGCTGAACGTGGGAATCCAGGTTGAGAGCGTAGGACGGAAAGGATAGACGACGTACGCGTCGCCCATCGTCAACGCGACGACCGTTTCGCGCTGACGAATTTCAAGGAGCGCGGGCTGCGCGAATGGGGACAAGGTGTTCCATCAAACACCTCTCACTAACACAAATGCAATTGAGCGGAGAAATCTTGCGCTCAAATCCATCGCGCGCCACGCAAAACAAACACGCGACAACGGTCGCAGACCATCGTCGCGTGACACAAACGAACCGAACGAGCAGACACGCGGCAACGATGCCCTCCCATGCCCAGAACGATCCTCAATTGTCTGAATTATATCACGACTCTTCTGAAAAAACCTTAACAACCGAACCGAAAAACACGCGGATGGTCGAAAACGCGTTCCCACCCGCGTTGAAAATGGCGTTCCAGTGTGAAGACAAAAGAAGATAGTACTGCGCCCACACTG
>VGOB01000166.1 GCA_016865935.1 Chloroflexota bacterium
CATCTATCCCAACTGTTCCGCCAAACCTCAACGGCGCTCGTGACCTTTTTCCACCAACTGGTGCAGGCAGTTGTCTTGATGGGACATCGTGACCGGTGCCGCTCACCAGCTTAAGTTTACGGATATGGGCTTCGGTCAAGTCGGCAATCGCGGGTTGCCAATAACGATGGTCGGAATCTTCAGCGTATTCTTCATCCTCGTCTTCGCCATTTATCCCTTCTTCTTCGTCGGCACTCGGAGTAATACGCGATGGCGGTGGCACATCGTTCCAGCCATACATCGCCGCTTGAAGCGCGATACTCGCCGCGCCTTCGACGCTATAGTTGCTCAGGTGTCGGTCGAGTTTCTGCAATTGCTGAACCAATCGTTCACGTTCGACCGCGCTCATCTCCAAACTCAAGATGGTTTCGGCAAGTGGCAAGCCCGTCTCATCCAGACACGCGCCCAGTTCGCCGTTGGAATCATCAACGTAATCGAATGCATCGTGCGCTTCGTCGAGCAGTGCCAGCAGAATCGCGAGCGCAGTCTCGGCATCACCCTGTTCCAGGAATTTCATCGCGTTATCTTTGACGCCGCGCAGTTCATTTGCCAATCCGCCAACGTGCCAGTACGCTTCCGACCTCCTCATTCCATCAAGACCATGCAGAATGTTGCGAACTTGGCGACGGTACGCCTCTGTGTCCACTTTTTTGTGGCGCGTTCTTTTCGATTTGTCGGTAGACGGGATGGCAATCGCCGCGTGAACCCAGTCGTACAAATCGGGCTGCCGCTCAATCAGTTTCGACACCAGCGCTACCAAGTCATCGCGCGACAAATCAGCAAGCAATTCAGAAGGCGACTCGCGCTTTGCGAATTCTTTTGGCTTGTGGGCATAGGCGAACAACAGCGCGACGATATGTTTGCAGTATCCGCCAAATTCGTAGAGACAGGTGCAATCGGCGGAGCGAATGCCTGCTTCATCCAGTTCGACGCGTACATGATAAAATGGCGATTGCGTACCTTCGCAATCGCCGCTCACCGCGTTGCCTTGAATCGCCGCGTTTGAAATCGCGCCTTGCTCGAAATAGGATTTACCGCGCTGGAAACTTTCGGGCGTTGCCGCCGCGCGGATCATTGATTCGGTGAGCTTGACTTGGCTCATCTCACATCGCGACTATTCTCCCGCCAGTTTAAGAACTGCTGCGCGGGTATGCGGCGCAAGCCGAAACCGCAAAGCATCAAGTTGATCTAGCAGGGGAGCGATCTTTGGAACGAGACCCGCGCGCTTGGCGTCCAGCAACACTCCCAGTGTACCCGTATGGCGAATTTTCAGCGCCTTTGCCACACGACGCGCGAGATCATCGTCCAGGATCACAACCGAATCGCGCAATTCAAGTGCGAGCATCAGTACCTCCGTCTCGCCTTCCCCGAGATCGGTGATCAATGGCAAAGCCGATTCGCTCGCGGGACGACGAATCGTTACCCAGTCGAGTGTGCCCAGGTCGGGAAGACTGACACCCAAATTCTTGCCGACTGCAATCTCATCGGTGACGGCTGGTGGGATGATGATTTTGGAGGAGAGTTTGGGCAAAACATCCAACATGCCCAACTGGTACAAGTATTGAATCGGCGAAGTGTTGCAGATTACTTCAGCCAAGGCGGGTCTCCTGAGCAAGTTCTTCTTCACTCAATCGGAACGTATCTACTCCATAATCTGCCAAGCGCGAAAGAAAAACCACGCGCGGCACGCCCGCCAATCTCGCTGCGGCACCCGATGATAGCCGCCCCAATTCAAAGAACTTGACGGCGGCTGCCATACGCAACGCTTCGCCAGCGGTTTCGGGGAGTACCTTGAGCGCCAACAATGTTTCGCTGGGAAGGTCAAGAATGACCTGATTTATCATTCGATTCCTCCTGCAAACCTACAATTCGGGTTCTTTGGTTTTGAGTGGGGTTGGGCATCTACCTTGTGCGACCTTCGTTCGTGTATTATGGTCAATCTCGCCGTTTTACCCCACCGAAAACCAAAGAGCCACAATTCGTTCTTTGATAGTATACGCTTTGCCTAGTTTACCGTCAACTATCACTCACGGCGACAATCGTATCCAATCTCAGGAGCCGTATTCACCGATGCGATTGGCAGACAACAGGCACGCCGCTCTCTCGCTCAATTCCTCGAGAAATCGGGCAAGTCTTCAATCGGGAAGTCGGGGCTAACGATTCGCAAACCAGACCGCGTAATCTTTGACCAGTTGATAGTTCGCCGATTCCTTGTCTGTGGCTTCGAGGTCGCACAACGGAAAGGCGTATTTCCGCCTTCCCATCTTGAGGTCAACGATAATGCCGTACATTTCGTCCGTCGCATTGGCATTGCCTGTCACGATAACCTTGTCGCCACCACGCAACGGTCCGCGTTCTTGAGACTCGGCGATGACCGCTTCAAATGGAAAGCGCAGATTCTTCTCGAGGTGTTCTTCCCACGCGCCGAACTCGTCGATGTCTTCATCGGCATCCATCACCGCGAGTATTTTTTGAATTCGTTTGCCTTCCTCTCCCAGAGAAACCCAGCCATGTTTGTTCGAGAGTTGCTCTTTGATTCTGGTGACATCGCGCTCGGTGTCTCTGGGTTTCACTGGTTCGACCTCGTTTGCGCCCAGCGCCATCTCTGCCCAATCCAAGCCCTGCTCTTCACATTGCTCGATCATTTCGACGGGCATTTGTTTCAACGTGATGCTATCCCATTGAATTGAGACCGTGCTGTCGTCGCCGCTCGTGTCTATGTTCGAAATCCTGCCTTGCCAGCCCCCGATGTCTGCGCCAAAGTCAGGGTCTTGCACTCCATCTTTGACCCTCACACAATCGCCGACGCGAAAATTCGTTTGCGCTTGCTTCATCTTCGCCTCCATTTGGTTTGGTGAGTCGAGTTCATCTTCCTCTTCCGATTCATCGTCCCAGTTTGGGTATTGCGGCGGCATCTTGCCATGCTGCTCGACAATGCGCGGGTAGTGTTCGTGCGGTGGTTCAGGACTCGTCTCGATCAGTTGAACGTCGAATTCATGTTGATCGCCAAAATCGAACAGGTAGAGAAAGCGTTGCTTCATCCGCAAGTGTAGGTTGCCGATTGGGATCGCGCTCGAATAGCACGCGTCACCGTGTCCATATTCGGTCTCTTTGTCCCACGCGCGCCCGCTCAGGAAAAACGCGTGCAAGTGATCATCGTCGAAATCGGCAGCATCAATGATTGCGCTGTGCAAATCATCCAGCGTGTGCTTAGCGGATGCCTCGATGATAAACCAGATATCGTCGGCGTGGCGATAACTGACTTTGAAACGGTACGTTTGCGCGTCACGCGCAGTCGTCGGCGCAATCGATGGAACGATGACGGGCATTGTGCGCACGGAAACCAGGTCGGGATCATCGCGCAACGAACCCAACGTCGCGTCCGACCATGCGGCTTCGACCGTGCGCAAGAGATGAATGTCTGCGCCGTAACTATCAAGTAGCTTGAGCGCGTGTCCGATCAATGGCTTGAAGGACGCGAATGCCTCATCCATCTCGGTCGGATGAATCAAGCCGAGCCGCGCGATAAAGTGCAGATAGGTGGGCAAGAGTTCGACGAGCGTGCCTGCTTCGTACGGTTGACTGCCGAGCAACTGAAATTTGTCCACGAGCGCGCGGTCAAGCAGAGCGTAGCGCGGAATCAGCGGTGAGGCAACCTCTTGCGCGGCAGCGCGCTTCGATTTGCCGTGTTTGCCTTTCGGTGTTTGCTGTGGCGCGCCTTCGGAAATCTGTTGATGCAAAATCTCTTGCATCTCTTCCTTGAACAAGTCACTCTTGCTGAAGGGGACACGCTTCGCGGCGCGGCGATGCTGGTCCGCCATCCAGTCGAACAACAGCGCGGCGACATTGTGTTCCCAGGTTTCCGCGTCCACCATCGCGCCGAAATCTTCGACGCGCCAAGGCGCGGCCGCAGGCGCGCTCAAATGCTCCACTGCCGTGGCGAGCCATTCTTGATTCGGCTTGCCGCCGAACGCGCCAATCGCTTCGAGCAACCCAGGATCATCGGCGCGAGGAGTCGTGGTCGTTTCGAGATATTGGTAGAGCGCGAGTTCCACGAGCGTTCCGTAATACTCGTTGACGCCCCACTCCAAAATATCTTTCGATGTCGAAACCTTATGCCATGCCGATTTCATCGCCGCGACCAGTGGTCGCGTCTGTCCGTGATAAAGCATCATTTTCATCACGCTGGAAAATTCGTCGGGCTTTTTGTGAGCGATGTCGGCGAATTCGGCGAGCAGGTTAGGCAGTGTATCCCAGCGTTCGTCCGTCACGGCAAACACGATGAGGTCTTCGAGATAAACCGCACTGTCTTGGTATACTTTTGGCGCGTCGCGGCGCAATCGCTCGATCAATTCGATGAGGCGCGTTCGCGCGGCGGCATCGTGACGCGGATTAAAAGTGTCACGGATTTGAAGATACGCTTCGAAGGCGTCGTCCGCATCAAGGCGTTTGCTTTCTAATCGTTCCAGAAAGAACGCGATTTTCCCCTCAGGGTCTGCCGCTTCAAATTTGTCCCATTTGGCGTGGTCCGCAAGTTCTTCAGGGGTTGGTGGTTGTGGTTTCGGCGGCTCGGGCGGTGTGAATGGCGCGACGGATTTTGTAGGAGGTGTTGACGCGACAGACATAGAAGCTCTCGCCACGTCTTCGTCTTGGCGCAGATGGCAATTCTTGTATTTCTTGCCGCTGCTGCACCAGCACGGCTCGTTGCGCCCTGGTTTGTGTTCGGGTTTGGATGACATAGGTGGTCTCCGCCTTTTTCACTCGAATCCAGGAGTGAGTCCATTCAACTCGCTGACCCAATAGCGATAATCGTCGAGGATGATTGCGTTCGCGCTTTTCTTATCGTCTGCCCAGATTTGTTCTGCAACGATGCGGCGCTCCTTGTTCCCGCGTTTCACTTTCAACAAGATGCCGCGGCGCTCGTCCACCTCTGCGACGCCAAGCACAGTCACGGGTTCGGCGTGTTGTGTCTCATCAGGATCACGCCACGTGGCGGCAAAAGGAAAGTGCGCGGCATCGGTGAAGTACACTTCGATCGCGGCAAGTTCTTCGCTCTGGCCGTAGCAATCCACGCGGATTTCTTCAAAGCGCTTGTCGCGTTCGCGGATTTTGGGAATGTCTTCGATTTCAATCATTGGTTTCTCCATATCGCCATTCAGATAGATTGGGCGATCATTTGTGCGCTTGCCAACGCGCCAGCACGCGATCAATCTTGTCCTCCACTTGCATACGCGCGTCGTGTCGCTCACTACCGCGCGCCAGCCGTGTGTCATACTCGGTTTCGGTGTGTCGGATATGCGCGATCACCGCGAGCCGAACCGCCGCCTCGTCTAAAGTCTTGGCGGCGGCTGAACGCCCCACGCGTCCGCTGTACTTGAGGCACGCGTGTTCCGCGATGACGATTTCTCTTGCTTGATGACATCGCGGAAACAGTTCGCGCGCGCGCGCCGCAAAGTGTTCCACGTACTCGCGGTCGAGTTCTGCTCGTCGCGCGGCTTCGCGTTCTCTCCGCCGCTCCCGCACTTCGCTGTCTGCCAGACATTCCTGTTCGACTTGCTCCAGCGCCTCGGCTTGAACGAGGAGACCTTGCCGCTCGTATTGCTTGCGCGCGCGACTCCACTTTAAGACGACCGCCGATAGCGTCGAGTGCTTGCGCGCGCGTCGCGTGAGCGCGGCATCGCCCGATGGTAGAAAAGTGAGGTGATCCAGATCGGCGCAGGAGAGGCAAAACGCGCCCTTGTTCTCGACGAGCGTGATCCACGCGCCGTGCCCAAGGCGCTCGCCACAATCAGGGCAGGTTGCATCGGTTGTGGTGATGAACACCTTGAGCTCGGCAGTTGGTCCCATCGGCATTATCCCACCTCCCCAGGATTGCACCCGGTGCAATGCAAGACACCTTGCCGATTCACGTGCAGTTCAAACGTGGGAAGCTGACAGTGCGGACAGACGAGCGCGTCGGTCTTCTCGATCAGCGGATCCCAGGTCAACGTGAGCGACGCGGGATGAATGGTCGGGACGCTACGCGGTTTCGCGGTAACGTGCGTGCGAATGAACAGGCGCGGGATTTTGATGTGCAAGAGATTGATCAGTTTGAGTTGAATTCGTAATTGCGCGTTGCGCGTGAGTTCGTCGAGGCGCACTCCTTCTTCCCGATTCAGCGCGTCTTGGCGCAGGCGTAACGATGCGACCTCGTCACTGCGCGCTTGCGCTTTTTCGATGCGTTCCGCGAGTTCCGCGCGCAAATCCGCGTAGTATTTTTTCATCCGCTCAGTCTGCGCGACGAGTCGTGTCTTGGCGTGATGCTGCCGCGTGTTCACCTCGGCGCGCACCGTCCGCACCACCGCGTCGCGCGCGGCGAGGTACGCTTGATCGAGCGGCACGGTTGATGCGTCGGCAAAAGTCCACCGCCGCGTGTCAGCCAAACGCTCGCCGCTCAACAATTCATCCAGGTAGCGCACCTGCCGACCGTAATATCGGTCAATTGCCAAGGGATACAACGCCTGTTCTTTTTCGTCGCCCAGGTATGTGACCTCGAACCAAAACAGTGAATGGGTCACGTACAGCGGACGCGTGTTTTCGACGCGCAAGGTAATTTGCTCTGGCAAGACCACGTCGCGCGTGACGCGCTGCGCGAGCGCGTGGGGGTGCAGATGCGCGTCATCCAAAAACGCCAAGCCGATTTGCCCGCGCGTCTGCGCGCGTTCCAGCAAATCGTCGAGGAGCGCGCTGCCGAACGTGAGCAACTGCGCGGACGGATGTTCGGGCAACGCGTCAGGATCGAGCGCGATGCGCTGCGGCGTCGCGGCGTCGGGCATTAGCACATCGTACACCTGCGGTTCGACGGCGTCCGCCAATCCGCCGACCGCGTCCACGTATTCGATTAGGAATTGTTCCAGTGGATCACTCATTGATAGACAGGTGGTTGGGTGATTCGGTGACTGGGTGATTGGCGATTCGTCCTAATCACCCAGTCACCGAATCACCAATTACTCGGGCGCGAACTTTTCTCCAAACAATCGTTCTTCCTGCGCGCGCTGGCGCAAGTAATTCTCCTTCGCCGAGAGTAATTGATCACCGAGGCGATCGAGCGCGGAGCGAAAAGCGGAATCGTCGCGCGATTGCGCCCACAAATCGGTGACGACCTCCTCGAATTCTTTTTCCTCTTCGAGATTGCCCAGGATCATATCAATCTCGCCGATGACGAGTTCGAACATCGCGATTTTCGCTTCGAGCAAATGCAAGACGGCGGATTCGAGCGTGTCTGCCGCCGCGAGATTGAACACGTAGACATCGCGCGTCTGCCCGATGCGACTTAGACGACCGACGCGCTGTTCGATTTTCATCGGATTCCACGGCAAATCGAAGTTGCAGACCGCGTTACAGAATTGCAGATTGCGTCCCTCGCTCCCCGCGTCCGTGCTGAGCAGGATGCGCGCATCTTTTTGGAACCGGCGAATCGCCTCTTCTTTTTCCAACCGCAGCAAGCCGCCGTGAAACGCGACGACATTCTCACCCGCGTCGCGCAATCGCTGGCGCAGCCATTCCTGGGTCGCGCGGAACTGTGTGAAGACGACCATCTTGTCTGGGAAATCTTTGAGCAGCGCGAGCAGGCGGTCGGCTTTGCTGTTGGTGGACACGGTGCGCGCGGCATCGGCAAACTGGCGTAGCGTGGCACGTTCGGCTTCGGGCAAACGTTCGTCGGACGCGATGCGCGCGAGCGTTGGCGCGGCGGCTTGACTCGCGCTGCCCAATTCTTTTTGCAGCGTGATGAGCGACATGCGCGACAGCGCGCGTTTCGCGCGTGGCGTGCCGTCGCTCGGCGCGTTCAAATGTTCGCGCACAAAACGCGACACATCGGCATACAGCGCGCGTTCTTGATCGTTCAACGTGACGACGTGCGTCTTCGCGATGCGGCGCGTGAGCGCGAGTCCGACGGTCGAACGGCGATTCCGCACCATCACTTCGACCAGCAGGCGGTGCAGTTCGTCCACATTGCGCGGCATCAGTTTGTCGCGCTTGTCCACGAATTGTTTCTGGAACGAACGCGCGGTGCTCAGCAACCCAGGTTGCAGGAGTGTGACGAGGTTGAACAATTCATCGAGATCGTTTTGCACGGGCGTCGCGGTGAGGAGCAGAATGTATTTGCGGCGCAACTCGGACGCCATCTGCCACAAGAGCGTCGTGCGATTGCGAAAATGGTGCGCCTCGTCCACGATGATCAGGTCCCAGTCTTGCTTGAGAATTGCCGCGCGGTGCGGCTCGCGCTTTGCGGTGTGGTACGACGCGATGATGCGGTCGTGCGCCGCCCACGCTTGCGCGCCTTGCTCGCGAAAAATTGGATCGTCGTGCACGATGAAATCCAATCCGAATTTGCGGCGCATCTCGCCTTGCCATTGCTCGACGAGCGACGGCGGCGTGAGAATCAGGACGCGCCGCGCGAGTCCGCGCACGACGAGTTCTTCGAGGATAATGCCCGCTTCGATCGTCTTGCCCAAGCCGACTTCGTCGCACAAGAGCGCGCGTCCGCGCAAACGGCGCAGAACGGTACGCGCTGTGCGAAGTTGGTGTTCCAGGAGTTGCACGTCGCGCAGCCACGGCAGGCAGAGTAGTTGATCGAAGCCCGCGACCATCGCGAGGCGCGTCGCTTGTAGCGCCAAGCGAAAATCGCGCCAGCGCGCCAGCGCATTGCGACTTGCCAGCAACGCGGTGTCCTCTTCGCTAAAAGCGATGACCTCACTTGGGGTTGTGGGAAGTTGAAGCGGGGCAAACGTTTCGACAAGGAGACGGAAGCGCGCGGGCGACGCGCTCACACATTCGAGGAAAAGCGTCCCAGGTTGCTTGGAAAGCGGACGCAAGTACTTGACGCTTTTGAATGTGCCTTGCGCAGCACTGAATTTGAGCGCGGTCGGTTCGTCGTCCGCGCCAACGACAATCTCGGCTTGGCTGAGCGCGCTCGCCAGAATGGGGTCGAGCGGCAACAGTCCTTGGCGCAACGCATTCGCGTCCGCGTTCAATTCGATGCGGTCGCCAACTTGAAACCCAGGGTCGGTGAGGGAGGGGATGCTCACGAAGGGGATTATAGTCGTATTTGCTCTGTCTGCCAATTGGCGGTTGGACCTTCCAATGATACGTTCTGGTGCGATGCGGGATATGGTCCCTCATCAAAACATCATAAGGAGGAAACAGAATGAAAGCTGTAGGGTACATCCGTGTCTCGTCCGAAATGCAAATCGAGACCGGGCACAGTCTTGACGCCCAGCGCACGCTCATCACTGAATTCGTTCGCGCCAAGGGTTGGACGCTGGGTGAGATTTTCTGTGATGCCGGTCTCTCCGGTACACTCTCTGATCGTCCTGCGCTCCAGAATTTAATGGCACGTGCTGAACAGCACGACTTCGATGTCGTGATCGTGCACGCCATTGACCGCTTCTACCGTGACCTCAGCGGGTTGCTCGCCGCTCTTCATCACTTGCACCAACACCAGGTCACCTTTATTTCGATCACGGAGAACCTTGATTTTACTACCCCGTGGGGAAAACTGGTTCTCGCCGTCCTCGGCACCCTCGCCGAAATCTACATCGACAAACTGCGCGATGAAACCAGGAAAGGTAAACAAGCCCGGGCTCGCAAAGGTTTGTGGAATGGCAGCATTCCCTTCGGCTACTGCAACGGCTTGTGCTCCAACTGTACCGATGTGAATGGCAAAGACTACTGCCCCAATTTCGGTCAACCCAATTGTTCCAGCCGAAATCACCTCATCCCTCACCCCATCGAAAGTCACGCTGTTCGACTGGCCTATGAATGGTACGCACAAGGCATCTTCAGCGATGCCTCGCTCACCGCCAAACTCAACGCTTTCGAATGGCAACTCCCCGATGGCTCCCACCGCCATTTTCGATCCAAGTGCTGGATCAGTCGCGGCGGGCCCCAACCGCTCCATC
>VGOB01000167.1 GCA_016865935.1 Chloroflexota bacterium
CCGCCAATTGAAACAGACCGCCCCGTGCGCTGGGCTGACTGGCGGAGAGGACCATCAACCAGAAAAAGATGCGAACGGGCAAGCGGCGCTCCCGCTGATCAATTACGGCATGCTCAGCCGCCAAGCGCTTGAGTTCGTCATCCGACAAGACCAGGGCAAAAGCTTGATAGTGTTCCTGAACCAGTTCCATACGGGTTGTCCTCCTCGGGATGATCTCTGTATAGCCGATAAGGACTAACCCCGTCAAGTCCTTAAGTTTACGGATATGGGGCAAGCCCTAACGATCGCTTGATGGAATAACTGTGATGCAACAGACATCATCCAATTCGGTGACAACGCAGCAACGACAAGAACTCGGACGACGTAGATTGCAAATCTTACGGACGCTGAGCGACCATCCACTCCTATCGCGCCGCCAGATCGAGTTGGTGTGCCAGATGTCAGAGCGCAAGGCGCAGCAACATCTCGCGGACTTGCAGCATCGCAGTTGGGTCACGCAGTACAACGCGCATCAACCCTGGCTTTATGCGCGTGCGTTGTATGCGTTGACGCAAACTGGGAACGAAATCGTGATGGCACAGAGTCAGGCGAGCGCATCGGTTTCGGTGACTCGCCTGGCTCACCTGTTCGTGCGAATGGAACGGGTCTTCAAAACGCGGAATTTGTTTTTGTGGTTGACGAATGCAAAGTTGCGCGACTGGCAAATCGTGCGATGGGATGTCGAAGTCGAATACGAATTTTACGTGCGTGACAAGCCAGCACGAATTCCATTTCACGGCGTCGCACACGTCAAGCGGCAGAATGGACGATGGAGTACGGTCTTCATCGAGTTCGACACGGGGCGCGTGCCGATTGCCAATCTGAGTCAACGGATGCGTGCATTTGTCGAAGCGCAGAATGATCCGCGCTTCGCCTACTCGCGAACCCAAGAGTTTCCAACGCTCATCATCATCGCCGCCGATGCGTTGCGATTGCAAGAATACTATTCCCTTCTCCGCACCCACGCGTTCGCGCGTCAGTTGCCGCTGCCATTGGCGTATCTCGCTGTTGCCTCAGAGGCGATCAAAATGCGCGATGATCCGACGGCGCCAATTTGGTATTCGACGAGTTCGGGCAGGCGCACTTCGTTGGGGTTCGATTCTTCAGGCAACACAACGGTTTGTCCCGCTTCACCAGGTTGGCGACCCTTGGCACAGGCAAACGCGGATCACGCAACCTGCAATGTATGTATTGAGCCATTGGGATCAGACGATACCGTGAAGACTGGCTTGTTACATCTCGCGTCGCTGTCTTTGGCGCTTGAGCCGCTCGACAAACAATTGTTGGACGAAGTGGCGCGCCATCCGCTCTTGACCGCAAAGGAACTTGCTACGGTTTTGCAATCCACACCTTGGTATCTGGAAGCACGCTTGGAACAACTCGCGCGCTGGAAACTTATCGAGGCATACGCGTTCAGAGATCCCAAACACCTCGTCAAGGTTGATGAACGAAATGAGTCACTTCAACCGGATTGGTCGAATCAGGTCGTCCACTATTTGATCGGAATGAACGGGATACGTTATCTCGCCGCGGTGGCGGGGTTCGATAGTCGAGCAAGTCGGTATGCCCGAGCGCGTGGCTGGGTTAAGGGACTTGATGTGCTCCTCAAGCATTACGAGCATACTCGACAAGAGAATGCGGTCTTTCTCCAACTCGCGCAGATCGCACGACGGCGTGGGCATACGCTCACTTGGTTATCGGAACTGGAAAGTCGTTTGTACTACGACCTCAATGATCGTCGTCACAGTTTCTTGCCCGATGGACGCGGAACTTACGTCGCACCTGAGCGACGCTATGAGTTTACAGTCGAGATTGATCGCAGCCGCGCGTCTCGAAAAAAAATTCGACGCAAGATGAATGAATACATCACCTGCTTAATGTCGAATGCCCTGCGCGGCGAGCAAGTCGAGCGCTTGCACATTCTGTTTGTGACTCAAAGCTGGGAACGGGTCGAGACGGTGCGGAGAACCGTACTCGCCTTGGCGCGAGAGAAGCAAGCCGAACAAGTCCTCCATCTCTACATCACTACCTTTGACCGCTTGCAGGCGAGCGGCGCGGACGCCGCGATTTGGCTTCCTGTTCAAACAGAGCAATCGCAACGTTTAGGAACGACACTTCCGAAAACGTATTGCTTCGACTGTTTCAATCCGACGGCGGAGCGATAGGACGCCAGATGATTTTCGGGTTGCTTTGAGCATGATCGAACACCCGAAAAGGGACACCTTTAGTTGAAGGAAAGGGGACACTTTTGATTGATACCACACTGAAGAAGAGATCAGAAATCACGCTCAAAAACGCGATTCCATCGGCAAAGAGCCGCGACCATCATAGATATTCGGACTCGACTCCTCTGCGGCAGAAAGGTTCAATCAAGCGATTACCCATTGCCATCGCGAAGAGTACCGTCAGAACGATTTATCCAATGGAAGTCGAAGAACTGTGTCAGGTTCTCGAAATGATGATCAAGCGAATATTGGCAGAAGAGATTCAAGTCTATCACGCGGCAGAACTCGCTATCGCTGCATAAGCCATTGAGGGTTGAATCATGCGCGCCGTCATCTACGCTCGCGTTTCAACGGAAGAACAAGCCGAAGAAGGACACAGCATTGACGCGCAACTTCGCATCGTGCGCGAGTTTTGCGCGCATCGCGGTTGGACCATCGTCGGCGAGTACATTGATCCTGGGCGGAGTGGTCGCACACTCAGACGCCCCAAGATGCAAGCGCTGATTGCCGACGCGCAACTTCATCTCTTCGATGTCATCGTCGTCCACAAGTTGGATCGCCTATCGCGCTCGTTGATTGACACGCTCACGCTCCTTAGCGACCTGAACAAACTCGACGTCTCATTCTGTTCGGCGACCGAACAATTCGATTTCACGACGCCGATTGGCAAAGTGCTGTTGGCGCTACTCGCGGCATTCTCCCAGTACTTTATAGATAATCTGCGTGAGGAGACGAAGAAAGGCAAACACGAGCGCGCATTGAAGGGGCTATATAACGGTAGTTTGAACTGGGGCTATCAGCGCGTGCCAAAGGAACAAGGCGGCGTGCCGATCTTCGATCCGCAGAACATCGAGGGCTATCGGATGGCGATACGCTTGTGCGCCGAAGGGCAGACGGTGCGCGAGATCGTGCATGCGGTCAACGCGGCGGGGTACCGCACGACGGGCAACTGGGGACGGCGCCCGTTCTCCGAAGATACGATGCTGCCGATTCTCAAGAATCGTTTCTATCTGGGTGAAGTGTACTACAAGGGTGAGTGGCTACATGGCAAGCACAAAGCGGCGATAGATCTGGAGACCTGGGAACGCGCGCAAGAGCAACTCAGACGGCGCGCGGTCAAGCGAGTGACGACGAAACTGGCAGATCGCATCTACCCGTTGCGGAAAAAGGTTCTGTGTGTGACTTGCGGTCGGCTGTTGCGCGGACATGCGATCAAGGGCGAACGGCGATACCGTGATCCTGCCTCCGACTATGACGAATATTGCCCCGAACCGCAAAGCGTCAAGGCGTCCATCTACGAGGAGCAGATCGGCGCGTTTCTATCCAAAGTGAAACTTCCTACCGATTGGAAAGCCAAAGTGCTCGCGCGGCTCGGCGAAAGTGTCGGGACAGTGGATCAGGCACAGCAAGCGCGGACGCGACTCCAAAGTCAGTTGGAGCGGAACAAGCGTCTGTTCGTCCTCGGCGATTTGAGTGAGCGCGAGTATCTGATAGAACGCAAACGGATTCAGAACGAACTTGCAGCGATTCCATCAACCAAGTCCGAAATGCCCGATCTGGAACGCGCCGCACTCTTGTTGGAGAGCTTCGGGGAATTGTGGCACCGTGCGACGGATCTGGAAAAGTTGAAACTCGTGAACGCGATTGTCGAGCAGTCGTGGCGGAAGGGCTATCGCATTATCGCAATTGAGCCGCGCCCCGCGATGTTCTTGCTATTGTCCACGATCAATCACGATTCAAACGACACTGATGAAAGCGAGACGATTCGCGTGGTTGAACCTGGGTCGGGTAAGCCAGGACGGATCGTGTAAACGAAACCCATTTGCATGTGAGGAATAACAAAAGCGAACGCGCGTGCGTTCGCTTTTGTTGTCTATGAGTGCCTAACGTGCTATAATTGCAATCGTCGTCACCAAGGTTGTGTTCATGCTATTCGAGGAGTCAACCTGCTATGGTCATTCTTGAAACGGCACTACTATTAACGGCGATCTTGGTCGGCGTAGGATCTGCGCTATTTCTACGCTCGGTTGTCCAGAAAAACCAAAACGCCGAAAAAAAGTATCGTCAGGAACGCGAGGCGCGCGATTCGGCCGAAGGCGCGCTACGCCGCGCGGAAGACGAGCATCGCGAAGCAGAGCGCAAACTCCAGCAGGCGCAAGACGAGACACGCGCGGCAAATACCGCGCTCGATGCCGCGCTTGAACAAGCGCGCCTCGCGAACGAACACGCTCAGCGCGCCGAAGAATCGCAAAAGCAAGCCGAAACCGCACGCGCCGTGACAATTCGCGAGCGCGACGAGGCATTAGAGCAAGCGCGCGGTGCAACCGAGCGCGCCCAACGCGCCGAGGAATTGCGAAAGCAAGCCGAACGCGAACGTGATGTGTCAATTGCACACGCACAGTTAGCGGAACAAGCAAAGACGCAGGCAGAGGACGTACGAGATACAGCAAAGCGCGAACGCGACGAAGCGATTCAAGCGCGAAAGACTGCCGAAGAAAACGCGCGCCAAGCGATTCAAGCCAAGTTCGACGCTGAAGAACGCGCAAGGCAAGCCGAGCGTAAACTTGCTGATGCAGTAGAAGCCAAAGGCAAGGCAGAGAGGCGCGCGAAGCGGGCGAAAGATGCGTTTGTCCAAGCAAAGAGACAACGCGACGATGTTAGAACCGAATGGGACGCAGCAATCTGCCGCGCGGAGAAGGCCGAGAAGGAACGCGACGATGCAATAGACCGAGTGCGATCAGCAGAACAAGCGCAAAAGTGTGCTGAAGATGCACGTGACAAGGCAATCAGAGAACGAGACGTGGCGCGTAAACGAGCAGCAAAAACCAATCAAGCGCTGAAACTGGCAATCAAAGCGACGAAACCTGCAACAAAACATACGAGGAAGGGCATTCCACCCGAGGAGAGAAAGGGCGCGCGAGATCGATACAAGCATCCCATTGCCAAATTTGCGCCGCGCGATCCCAGACCAGAAATCATTTGCCAAGATAAGAACCACAAATGGATGCTGGCAATTCAATTGCCCGAAGATTTTTTGAATAGCGGCGCTGAATCTCAGGTTGATCAAGATGACTTTGCTCTGGAACAGATCGGCGATCTCTGGCAACTAGAGGATGTGCATGGCAGAATAAGAGTGCAGTCTGGAGAAAAAGCTTTGGAGTTTGATCTCGGCAAGCGAGAGGAAGAGTATCTTCTCTTCAAACTGAGCGGCTACGACTTGCGGCATGGAACGCGCGTACGTTCCATTAACAAAGGCGCGTACCTTGTCGTTGTGCCAGAGGATTGGGATCGTGAAGACTCCGATCTTGGTTCTGAACCCGAAGCGGTCTCTGTCGAGGGCTACCTCGCGTACTATCACGTTGTGGATCAGCCTTGCAAAATCACTTTCCGCACGCCCGATGGGAAAAGCGTTGATGTCGCGCAAAGCACAACACAGTTTGACTTGATTGGGAAGCGCCTTCCTGACGCGGAGGTAGAAGGTAGCCCTCTTTTCGGAGGAGAACCGCCACACATTAGTGCTTCAAGCCCAAGCGACTGGCAGGTAGTCAAGACGGTTGTCGTGGGCGAAGAAGGACGCGACCGCGAAGAATGGGAATCCGCCCGAGTCACCCTCAATAAAAGCAAGGCCGAGCAAGAATTACCTCACGAAATTTCCAAATGGAAAGCATCTTGGTTCTTCGTCCGCTTCTATGACGAAAACGATCAACTGATCGAAAGTATGGATTTTCGATTGGCGCGCGGCTTGAGCGATTTTCGAGTCAATCAAACTTCGCCTCTTCCGACAGAAACCGGACATTCGGCAACCTCAGTCGAATTTCATCATACCGCCGATTGCAGGATTGTGCCCCCACCTGATCTTGAGACGAAAGACGCTAACGGCATTACGACTGCCACGATTCCACCGAGCGCGGCATTCGACAAGACTTGTTGGAACATTACCACGCCAGATCCCAAGCCCATTCAGGTTACAATTCTGGCGGAAAGAATTTGGTGGGCAGTTGGGACGAAGGACAGGACACCGCCTGATTCCGAATGGATTGCCCAGCCGCTTTCGCTCACCCGCGCGGATTTCGTTAACATCACCGATAAATCGCTGTGGATTCGCCTGCCCAAGCCTCGCTGGACAGATACACATACGGTGCGGGTTGGGTTCGCGCAGGAAACCGCGCGACCGTTAGCTCCTGGCAAAGCAGTAGAACAGACTGCCCTTATTCGATTGAACGATTTCTGCGATAGTGCGTCCATTAGGCAGATTGGCTTGTCGCGCTTTGTGATGCGAGTTGACAATTCTGTTGCGACGCTTGCGGAGATTCGCGTTCAAGCCAAGTGCCGATTCTGTGATTTCGCGGCGGGTTCGGCGGCAGAGATTCTCAGCCATGTTGAATCGCGCCATCTGAATGCGATTCTTCCGCCACTGACGTACGATGAGCATGTGAGGAGAAATCCCAACCTAACGGTCGGATTGGCAATTTGCAAACATCCAAATTGCACAATAAGTTGGAAAGCCCATTGGATTATTGATGCTCAGACATCTAGCCGTGCGATTTGCCAACATGCAGAATGCAAAAATGTCGATCATTCGGTTGATTCAGATGGCTTGGCCAATTTGATTAAAGACCACATTAGGCAGAAACATGACACGTTCAGTCGGAAGAAACACCCCGCTGACCTGATCCCAGATATTCGCAAGTGCGCTTTGTGTGATTGGGAAAAAGAGAATCCATCTAAAGACGATTTACTCCGTCACCTAAAAGAGAATCACCTAAACACATTTTATGAACTCCGCTGAGGAGGCAATCCAAAATGAATTCTATTATGCTTGCCCGCCAGGTCGAAGAACGGTACCAACGCTACCTCAAGACGATGTTCTATTTTCGCGATCCCGTTCTGCGTGAATCATTCGCGCAAGCCCTGGCTTCAGGGCACCTCAGCCAGGGACCGTTTCTGGAAGCGACGCCGATTTTCAAGAAGGGCGACACCCCACGCGCGTTGTTCACGCGCCTACTCGGTAGTGCGCCCGATGATGGATTCAGCAAGGCGCTGGAGTTAGAGGGTGGTCGCCCGCTTCACCTTCACCAGCATCGCGCGATAGAGCGCATTGACCAAGGTCACAACGTGATTGTCGCGACAGGTACAGGTAGCGGCAAAACGGAAGCATTCCTCTACCCCATCCTCTTGCACCTTTACCGCCAACACCAAGCAGGCAAACTTGGCGCGGGTGTGCGCGCGCTCGTGCTCTATCCGATGAATGCGCTCGCGAATGACCAACGCGAACGGTTGGGTGAGATTAGCAAACGGCTGGGTGCTGAAAAATCTCTCCGATTCACCTTCGGTCAGTACATCGGCGAAACGCCCGAAGACGAGAAAGACTCGCGGCGTAATGTGCGCGATCACATGGAACACCGATTCGCGGGCGAGTTGGTCTTGCGAACTGAGATGCGCAAAACACCGCCGCACATCCTTCTCACCAACTATTCGATGCTTGAGTATCTTTTGATCCGTCCTGATGACAGCCCACTCTTTGACAAGGGACAAGCGCGCTGGTGGACATTTCTTGTGTTGGATGAAGCGCACCTATATCGCGGCGCGCGCGGCATCGAAATGGGAATGTTGATTCGCCGACTGAAGCAACGTCTGCGCGAAGGCGGTTGCGCGGGTGAGTTTCGTTGCATTGCCACAAGCGCGACGCTTGTGGGCAAGGAGAAGGACAAGCAAGCCGTCGCTGATTTTGCGTACAAATTGTTCGGCGAACCTTTCGCAGAGGGAGATGTCATTCTTGGCGAAACAGAAGCAATCTCATTGACAGATCGTCGCGCCGCTGAATTGTGCCGTTGCATCACGGGCAATCCACTGCCTGTGCAACAAGTGGCGGACAAGATTTTCGGGGATGTGCCAGCAGAGCACCGTTCGCGCGAGTTGACGAATCTTGTCGAACGGCTAACGCAAACAAGAGACGCGCTCACTAGCCCGCCTGTGTTGTCCGCGCGCTATCATCTGTTTCTTCGTTCGCTTGAAGGCGCGTACATTCAGTTCCTGCCGCAAGAGCAAATTCTGCTCGAAAAGAATGATGGCGATCCCTCTGCCGCGATTTTTGAAATCGCCTTATGCCGCGAGTGCGGTCAGCATTATATCGTTGCGCCCAAAGGGTTAAAAAGCGGCAAACTGACTGAAGCGATTCGCGACCCAAGCCACGAGGAATTTGGCGCGACGTTTTTGCGTCCGATTGAAAATGATGACGATACGCGCGAAGATGACGAAGATGAGAACGAAGACGCCAAGCCCAGCATCAAAGAGATTTACCAACTGTGCGTTCGCTGCGGTGAGATGGCAAAGGACAAACCACATTGCTCACATAATGACTTGATCCGCGTCGTCAAAGAGAAATCCAATGACAACGACGACAAGGCAGATCAAATCAAGCAATGCGGCAATTGCGGTTACAACGCGGCGGGGCGTGACCCTGTTCGCGAAATCGTGCATGGCACGGACGGACCGCACTCGGTTATCGCGACGACATTGTACCAAAATCTCGAACGCAAAAAGGTGTTGGCGTTTGCCGATAGTCGCCAAGAAGCTGCGTTCTTTGCGTGGTACCTCGACAAATCGTACCACGACATCCTAAGTCGCAATCTGTTCTTGCGAATTGCCAAAAGCTTCAAAGAGTTTCCGTCAGGCGGGATTGCGCTTGCGACGATTGCCGACCGCGCGTTGCTGGGTTTCCGTGATGCATTCAAAGAGAGCGAAAGCGATGATGAGCCGACAATCCGCAAGAACATTTGGCGCGCGCTCTACCGCGAATTTCTGACGGAAGAGCAACGTATCTCGCTGGAAGGCGTCGGACTGATTTGCTGGTCAATCGAATTCCCCAAGTGGTTCAAGATTCCTGATGTTTTGCGCCAACCTCCGTGGTCGCTCACCGAAGTAGAGGCGCGCGATTTGGCCGTTGTCTTGCTCGACACAATGCGAACGAAATATGCCGTTGAACTCAAATGCAAAGGTGATGTCGCGCTCAATTGGCAAGACCTCGAACTGGGAAGAATGCAAACAAGATTTCGATGCGGTTCTCGCGCCAAGCAAAAAGATGTTGTCAATTGGTGTGGCGCACAAGGCAGCCGCGCGCGGTTGCTGGTAAAACTCGCGCAAGGCAAGGTTGACAAAGATCAGATTGAGCGAACTTTGCGAGAAATCTGGCAGGCGCTTACGCTTGAGGAAGATACACCTTTATTGGAGCGCATAGACGACGCGCGTCGTCTAAATCCATATTGGTGGCGCTCGCGGTTGATCGCAGAACAGGAAACGATTTTTGAATGTCGCATTTGCGGACGGATTCAGACGATTTCCGTGCGCGGCATTTGCACGCGGCGTGGCTGTCCTGGTACCTTGCGCGAAACGTCTCGGCCCAATTTGGAACTCGACCACTATCGTGCGCTTTACGAGGACGATTTGCCTGGTTCGCTCGTCGTAGAGGAACACACCGCCCAACTCGATCACAACAAGGCGCGTGAGTTTCAGCAACGATTCAAGGACGGCAAGATTCACGTACTCAGTTG
>VGOB01000168.1 GCA_016865935.1 Chloroflexota bacterium
TCCCCACAAACTGGGAAGGTATTTTACCCGATCTTCTTCCGTCTGTCTGCTCTATCGCTGACACTCCGCCATTCAGCGAAGGCTACGCTCTAAAACTACCAAGTGGCCGAAACGAAGATCATCGCCCCATCAGTCCCATCGTACACACTGCCGCGTCGAATGATTGCGCGCCGAGCGCGAGTAGCGCGGCTTCGTCCGTCGCGTCAATCACGCGGAACTCGATGGCGTCGTCCGTCGTCCGCGCTTTAGCGCGTTCAATGAATTCTTCCGCGAAATCGCACGCAACAACGCGCGCGCCGAGCGCCGCCATTCGTCGCGCGAACGCGCCGTTGCCGCACGCGATCTCCAGCACGCGCTCGTCGCGTTTCAAATCGAGCAAGCGTTCGGTGATCGGTGCGATCAGCGCGCGCTGCATCGGCAAACCATCGGCACCGCCGCGTTCGTCCCAGAACGTGGCGTTCTGATTCCAAATGTCGCGCGTCGCGCGCAGAATGTCGTTTGTCATTTTTCCTCCGGGATGATTCTATCCTAGACCGCAGATTGCGTCAAACGATGGTGGTTTGGTTTGGCACCTTTGGCATCTTTGGCGCATTTGGCACGTTTGATTGCATCTGTGGTAAAATAGTCGTGATGAAACGTCTCCTCATTCTCATTCCGCTACTTTTCCTTTTGCTCGCGCTCGGCGCGTTTTTGGCGCGCGATTCGATCAACCAATCGCTCGCGGACTGGACCGGCGAAGAAGAGACCGAGTGGCAGATCAAAGGGCTGTACTATCTCGCGCTCGCAACACTGCAACCGCCGTACGAGACCGCCGATTTCGCGCCGATGAAGTATACCGACGTGAATCCGTTCGGCATCAACGTTTTCCTCGAACAAGAAGTCGAGGAATGGAAAATTCGCCAATCGCTCGAATTGATTCGCGCCGCGGGCTTTCATTGGATTCGCCAACAGTTCCCTTGGGAAGACATCGAGATGCCGAACAAGGGGCAATACTGGGACGCCAAGTACAACAAGAGCGCGTGGCAAAAGTACGATCGCATCGTCGAACTGGCGCGCGAGTACGGGCTCGAAATCGTCGCGCGGTTGGATGCGCCGCCGGCGTGGTCGCGTCACGACGGTCGCGCGCGCGGTAATTTCGCGCCGCCGGATCATTTCGACGACTATGGCGATTTCGTCGCAACGGTGATCAATCGCTATCGCGGCAAGATTCGGTTCTATCAAATCTGGAACGAGCCGAACATTTATCCCGAATGGGGCGAGCAAGATGTCAACCCAGCCGAGTACGTGCGGCTCTTGAAGGTTGGTTACATAAGAGCAAAACAAGCCGATCCCGACTGCGTGATCATCAGCGCGGGACTCGCGCAAACGGTCGAAGAAGGCGGGCGCGGTTTGAACGATCGAATTTTCTTGCAACAGATGTACGACGCGGGCGCGCGCGGCTATTTCGATATTCTCGCGGTGATGGATTACGGCTTGTTCTCGGGTCCGGGTGATCGCCGTCTGGACGAAAACGATCGCATCAATTTTTCGCGCCCGATTCAGTTGCGCGAAATCATGGTGAAGAACGGCGACGCGAACACGCCGATCTGGGCGATGGAGATGGGGTGGAACACGCAGCCCGCCGAGTTCAAAGACGTGCCGTACGGACGCGTGAGCGAGGCGCGGCAGGCGCGCTACACGCCGCAAGCGTACGCGCGCGCGCAAACGGAATGGCCCTGGATGGGCGCGATGATGTACTGGTTTTTCCGGCGCGTGAATGACAGCGAGAAAAATCAATCGTTCTATTATTTCCGGATGCTCGAACCGGATTTCACGGCGAAGCCGGTGTACGCGACGATGAAAGCGTACACGCCGACCGCGCGACTAGTCCAGCGCGGTTTTCGCAGCACGACGCACTGGGCGATGGAGTGGCGCGGCGCGTGGGAGTTGCGGCGGGACGCGCGCGCGTATTTTGGGGAATACAAGAGGGGGAGCGCGGGAGCGGGGGAGAGTGGGAGAGGGGGAGACAAGGTGACAGGGAGACAAGGTGACCAAGTGAGTTTTGTTTGGCGCGGGAGCGATCTCGATCTCGTGGTGTTGCAGAATCCGTACGGCGGCGCGGTGCGCGTGCAGGTGGACAACGCCGCGCCGCGCGAGGTTGAATTGTGGCGCACGGATCCGAGCGCGGGCGGACGCGTCGCGCTGGCGCGCGGTTTGCCAAGCGGCGCGCATCGTGTTACGATGACGGTGACGCGCGGCGCGGTGGCGGTGAATGGGTTTGTGATAAAGTAGGAAGGATGAAGGATGAAGCAAGAAATTTTTGGTGTTCCCTGTCATTTCGAGCGAAGCGAGAAATCTCGTTCCGCGTGATTAGGATTTCGCGTGGCGCCAAGAGCGCCTGAAGATGACGAGATGATATTTTGCTGATCCTGGAGGCAACAATGCCGCAAAGATTTTTTATCACACATTCGTGGAAAGACATTGATTTCGCGCGTAAACTGTGCGACGATCTGAAAGCAAATGGGCTGGATGGTTTTCTGGACGCGCACTCGATGCGCCCCGGAGACAGCATTCCATCTCGAATCGAACGCGGCTTGAAGGAATGTGATGTTTACATTCCAATTTTCTCGCCGGACGCGCTCAAATCCGATTGGTGCGATTGGGAAATTGATATGGCGATCACGATGAATCGGACGCGGAAGGGGCGACCGCGAATTATTCCAGTGATTGCAAAGTCCTGCGACGTGCCGGATCGGTTGATGCACATCCTCTACATCAATTTCGTTGGACGCTACGACGAGGCGCTAAACGATTTGCTCACCAAAGGTTTGGGGTTGCCTGCCAAGCCAGTACCGGTCGTTGCCGTTCTTCCCAGACCGCCAGAGATTTCTGCGCGAACGCAACCACTCCCCAATTGGCTTGTGCCTGTCGCGACGGTGGCAGTGGTTGTCGCCCTGGCGTGCGTTCTGCTTGTCGCGATTGTAAACGGCATTTTGAATAGCCAACCAACTGCGACACCGACGCGTGTTGCAATTGGTGCACCGACGACTAGTGTGCCAATTGTCACTCTCACAAATACGCCAACGATTTCGCTCAAGCCGACGGAAACCTTGCGACCGACAGCAACGTTCACGCCCCAGCCCACCAACACGCCGCGCCCAACGGCAACGCCGACGCCGTGGATTGGCTCGACGAAGATTTCTGCGGATGACGCGACGATGATGTACGTGCCTGCGGGCGAATTTACAATGGGGAGCAATGATTACGACCGTGAAAAACCAGTTCACACTGTCTACCTTGACGCGTTTTGGATGGACAAGTTCGAGGTGACGAACGCGTTGTACAAAAAATGTGTGGACGCCAAACAGTGCCAGTTGCCCAATCCGACGAAATCGTACACGCGTGATTCATACTTTGGTAATGCCCAGTACGATAACTATCCGGTGATTTACGTTTCGTGGGAGGATGCGACCAAGTATTGCACGTGGGCAGACAAAAAATTGCCGACCGAAGCGCAATGGGAGAAAGCCGCGCGTGGTACTGACCAGCGCAAGTATCCGTGGGGAGATAGTTGGAATGGTACCTGGCTAAACTTTTGCGACAAGAATTGTCCTTCTGATTGGAAAGACAAAGATGCCGATGATGGATACGCGGATACTTCGCCTGTTGGTACTTATCCAAAGGGTGCAAGTTTCTACGGTGTGATGGATATGGCTGGGAATGTTTGGGAGTGGGTGCGGGATTGGTACTCGGACAAATATTATGCCAGTTCTCCAAAGAGCAATCCCGAGAACACTGCTCCCGGAGGTTTCCGCGTGTTGCGCGGCGGGTCGTGGCTCGACAGTGCGGCGAGCGCCCGCGCGGCGAACCGCGACTACAACCCCGCAGACAATCGGTACGGCAGCGACGGTTTTCGGTGCGTCGAGTAGTTTCTCTTGTCCTGGGTTCTGAATTCTGTTTCCTGGATTCTGTGTTGGGGGGTCTGGGGGGCTTGCCCCCCAGCCGCGAAAAATTTTGAAAAGATGAATACACCAAGTCAATCACCCATCTTCGTCAAGACGTACGATTTCATCTTGTGGCTTTTGCCGCACACGCGCAAATTTCCCAAAGACCAGCGCTTTAGCATGGCGCAGCGATTGGAAACTACCGCGTTCGCGTTTTATGATTTGATTCTGCGCGCGGCGAAAATGAAAAGCCCGTACCGCACTTTGCTCGACGCGGACATCGAACTGGACAAATTACGTTTCTCGATTCGGTTGTGCGTGGATTTGAAATTGTTGAGTATGAGTCAGTACGAGTTTGCCGCCAAAGCGATCGTCGAAATCGGCAAACTCCTTGGCGGGTGGATCAAAAAAGTCGGTCCCCCTTCACCATCGGCATAACGGACGACGCGAGTCGTCTGAGATGTAGGGTTCGGTCGGACAAGCGCAGCGCGTGTTGCGCGGCGGGTCGTGGAACAACAATGCAACGAACGCCCGCGCGGCGAACCGCAACAACAACACCGCAGACAATCGGAACAACAACGTCGGTTTTCGGTGCGTCGAATAGTTCTCCGCCTCGAGTGCGGCAGAATGTTGCCTCT
Organism: Chloroflexota bacterium; assembly: GCA_016865935.1. Taxonomy (GTDB): domain Bacteria; phylum Chloroflexota; class Anaerolineae; order UBA4142; family UBA4142; genus VGOB01. The sequence continues at coordinate 4,562 of VGOB01000168.1, forward strand.
CTACGGAGAGCCAGCCAGTGCCGTGAGAACTACAGACCGAATCCTGACTGCGGCTGCCTTCAGTGAGCCCAGTCGAATAAAAATCGTCCTGCCCCCTGTGGTAACTCTGAGCGTAGTCGCAGAGCGACGCTTGGGGCAGGACACCCGCGAAAGCAGATTCAGATTGCTCGTCGCGTTCGCGCTGCGCGTCGTGTTGCTGGAAGAGATGACAACGGACAGGATCGGATTAAACGGACAAACCGCGCGTGTTACGCGCGTAGAAAGGATGCAATTATGATCACTGTGCCATTGCGTTCCAACTTGGCTGACCAATTACAAAATGAAGCCACGCGTCGGCATACGAGCGTAGAAGTGCTTGCCAACGATTGGTTGGAAGAGCAATTGTGGGAAGCCAAACGCGAAAAGATAAACGAGGAAGCGGAACGCTTCCGCGCTCAACATTCCGAATTGCTCGTGCAGTACGCGGGTGAGTTCGTCGCAATGCGCGACGGCGTCGTCATTGACCACGATCCCGATCTGGCGGCGTTGCACGACCGAGTACGCGCCAAGTATGGCGACGAGCCGATTTTGATGGCACCGGTCACTCCTGAACCGGAGCAGGTAATCAAGATTCTGGGAGCGCAACGACGCGGACCCACCCAGCAAACTGATCTGCTCGACGACGCGACGGTTTTGCGATTACGCGCGCGGCGAGAATAAGTGTGTCCGTTGGAATCTTGGCTATATTTTTTGTGCGAGGAAACTTTCTGGGGTAAAAACTTGGAGTTCAGGCACGCGCGCAAAATGCCGCTCGTTCAACGTCAACAGGGGGAGCGCACGCGCAAGGCAGATGGCGGCAATCAAAACGTCCTTCACGCCAATATCTTCGTTGCGCCGAATCAACTGATCGTGTAAGATCGCGGCGCGACGCGCGGCGGTTTCGTCGAACGGCGCAATGGCTAACGCGCCCAACAATTCTTCTTCGCCGATTTGTTTCTGGGCGCGGACAAGTCCGAACAGCAATTCGTACGCCGTGATCGAGGTTGCGTAACAGGCGCGCGCTTGAATCGCTTGCGCCACAGCGGCGGCGGCGGGCTCGCGACCTTTGAGAAACGCGATCAGAACGCTGGTGTCTAAACAGAGCGCGGGGCTGTCCATGTTTGCCATGCCTGATCGATTTGTTCCATCGCGGCATCGAATATCGCATCGTGTTTCAGCGCGCCGCGCAGTTCCAAGAATTTGTTGATGCGCGCGAGGCGCAAGATTTTACCCTCCACGATGGCTTGCACTTGATCGCCTTCGTGGAGGTTGAGCGCACTCATTAATTCGGCGGGAATGAAGATCGCGTTTTGATTGGACTGTTTCACGGTAATTGTCATATTGGCTCCTGCGTCCAGGAAGCAGACCTCCTGAAGCACTATTATTGTAGCACATTCGGATTTTTCTGACAACCCGAGACATCGGAGATACATCTGTGCACGGAGAAATTCGTTCGCGTTTCATCCGCAAATACAAAAACTACTTTTGGCTCCTCGTCGCACTCGGCATCGCGTTCGCGCTGCGTGTGGCGTTCCTTGACGCGCAGAGTTTGTGGAACGACGAAGGGACGAGCGTCGCGCTCGCGTCGTTATCGCTGGAAGCGATCATCTTTGGCGCGGCGCGCGATATTCATCCGCCGCTGTACTACATTCTTCTGCATTTCTGGATGCCGTTCGTAGGCAATACGGAATACGCAATACGTTTCCTCTCCGTCATCGCCGGTGTGCTGACCGTCGCCGTCACGTACCGCATCGCGCGCGCGTTTTTCGACGATGAAATCGCGACGATTGCCGCGTTTCTCACCGCGTTCTCGCCGTTCCAAATTTACTATTCGCAAGAAGCGCGGATGTATATCTGGGTGACGTTGTGGAGCGCGGTGTCGGTATGGGCGTTTGTCAAGTTACAAGTTACAAGTTCAAAGTTCAAAGTTGAGCAATCAGCGGTCAGCGGTCAGCCATTAGCGGTCAGCCGTCAGCGGTCAGCAATCGGAATGTGGATCACGTATATTTTTGCTACTCTTGCCGCGCTGTACACCCAGTACGTCGGCGCGTTCATCGTGCTGGCGGAAAATGCCGCGTTCGCAATTCGCAATTTGCAATTCATAATTCGCAATTCACAAATCACAATTCGCAATTCGCAATCTGTCCCTCGCCCCTCGCCCCTCCCCCCTCGCCTTCTGGCTCATTGGCTCATTGGTCAATTGGTCACTGGCTCATTGTTTCTTCCCTGGTTTCTTTTCGCCGGTGGACAACTCGTGTCCTGGCCCTCGATCAGCGAGCCGCTCGATTTGCCGACCTTGCTTTGGCGCGTGCTCAACGTCTTCAGCGTCGGCATCACGTTGGACGATAGCGTCGCGATTGGCATCGCGCTCGCGTTCGGCATCGTGTTCCTCATCGGTTGCTGGCGCATAACTGCGCCACTGTCCCACTGTCCCACGGTCCTACTGCTCTTCTGGACGTTCGTACCGATCGCGGTGATGTACATCATCTCGCTCTCACGCCCGGCGTACAATCCAAAATTTTTGTTGCTGGCGACGCCCGCGTTCTTCATTCTCGTCGCGCGCGGCTTGGCGCGCATCCACCCCGGTATTTTCGAGCGCGGGCGAACATATTCCACGCCGACGCCGCTGTTGGGAAATATTTTTTGGCTGCTTTCGATTATCGTCACGGTCGGGTTTTTTCCGTCGCTGAAAAATTATTATTTCGATCCGCGCTACGCGCGCGACGATTACCGCGCGATCGTCCGATTCATTGATGCAAACGAGCGCGCGGGCGACGGCATCTTGATCAACGCGCCGGGGCAAATTGATGTCGTGCGCTACTACCGACGCGGCAATCAGCAATTGTTTTTATTGCCCCGGATGCGTCCGCCTGATCCCGCCGCGACGCGCGCGGACACCGACGAAATGATCAGCAAGACGCAACGCTTGTTTGCGATTTACTGGTCAACCGATCAGAGCGATCCGCAACGCCTTGTCGAAACGCGCCTCGCGGAACGCGCGTTCAAGGCGCGCGACGAATGGCGCGGCAATGTCCGGCTCGCGCTCTACGGGATCGCACCCGAACCGCGCCGCGCGGCGCAAATGCGCGACGCGAAATTCGGCGGCGCGCTCACGCTGACGAGTTACCAACTCGATCAACGCGACGCGCGTGCGGGTGATGTGTTGACGCTGACGCTGAACTGGCGTGTCGAGCAACCAGTCGAAACGCGTTACAAAATTTTCGTGCATCTGCTCGATGCAAGCGGTCAAGTGATCGCGCAGCGCGATGGCGAACCGGTTGCCGATCTGCGCCCGCTGACGACATCGCGCGTCGGCGAAACGATCGTGGACAATTACGGCATCTTCATCGAACCTGGGACACCGCCCGGCGATTATCGCGTCGCGATCGGCGTGTATCGCGCGGATAACGGAATGCGCCTGCCGGTCGGCGAGAGTGATCATTTGATCTTGGAAACCGTTTCTGTCAAATGAGCCAATTATCCAATGAGCCAAACGATGACGAAGATTTGGCTCATTGGTTCATTGGGCAATTGGCTCATTGGAGTTGAACTATGCCGGTTGATCTTTACATCGGTCCGAAAAAACGTGGCGCGCCGTGGTGGCAAGGTTGCCTCCTCTCGTTGCTCATTCTGATCGTCGGCGCGTATCTCGCGATTTTGATTCTCGCGGCGAACGGGCATTACGTCTCCGAAAAAATTCCGCTCCCCGATTCGTTCAAGCCGACCGCGACGCCATCGCCGACGCCGACCGAACCGGCGACGACGCGCTTGCAACGCGCCGATGCGCTTTTCGTGGACGGGCAATTCGACGCGGCGATTGCGGAGTACAACGCGGTGCTCGCGCTAGAGCCGCTCAACGATGCGGTGTACGCGCGCCTGGTCAAGCCGCTGATCTTGTCGCGCAAGATCGAACCGGCGGTGCAAGCCGCGCGGCGCGCGGTGCAGATCAACGATCAGCGCGCGGAAAATCTCACCGCGCTCGCCGAGGCGTTGGATTGGCAGGGGAATTACATCGAAGCGCTCGATTACGCGTTGCGCGCGACGGAGTTGACGCCGAACTCGGCAACGGCGTGGTCGGTTGTCGCCGAAGTCTACGCCGATTTGAATCGTCCGGATCGCGCGCTGCCTGCCGCGCAAAAGGCGGTGCAGTTGGACGCGAACAACGTGGATGCGCACCGCAACTTGGGGTACGCGCAAGAAGCGCGCGGGCGTTATCGCGATGCGATTACGGCGTACAAGCGCGCGATCGAGATTCGACCCAAGTGGGCGTATTTGTACATCAGTCTCGCGCGTAATTATCGCGCGCTCAATAATTTTTCCGAAGCGATCGCCACGTTGCAACAGGCGCAAAAAGTCGCGCCGAAGGACGCGCAGGTGTACGACGAACTGGGCTGGACGCACTCGCTCTCCGGCGATTCGCCGCGCGCGATCGCCCAGCTCAAAAAAGCGATCGAGGTGGATCCGGAGTATGAAGTGCCATACGGTCATCTGGGGCACGTCTACTTTGTGCAACAGGATTGGCAGGACGCGGTGATCCATCTGGAAAAAGCGATCCAACTGGGTGGGACGCGCCTGGAGTATTATTACAAACTGGGGATCGCATACGTGAACCTGAAGGATTGCGGCAAGGGGCGACCTTGGATCGAAAAAGCGTTGCAGATCAATTCGCAAGATACGGCGGTGCTGGGCGCGCTGACGTGGTATCAGCAACACTGCGAGGTGCCGCCCAGTCCGACGCCGCGGAGGAAATGAAGGAAAAGACCTTCCAGGTTTCTAGAAACCTGGAAGGTCTTTTTGTCATCCGACAACTTTCTGAATATCAAATTCCGGCGCGAATGGATTCCGAAAGCGTACTCCCTCGATGTTTGCGCCGTCTTGGAAATCCTCGCTCAACACCAACGGAATTTGATTCATGCGCGCGCTTGCCCAGATTTGCGCGTCCCAGAACGAGAATTGATGATCGCGCACACCGCGAGTAGCTTCAAGAACGATGGCCGCGGTCATATCAAAGACCGTCCAAGCGGAGACATAGTTGCTAACTGTCGTGTTCCATAACATCGTACTCATTTTTTTGATCTCGTTAACTTGGTGGAGTCCCACGACATCGTACACACTTTGCGACGGCGATGCGAACGGCGAAACTCGGGGCGTAATGGGCACACCGGTTCCGCGATTTCATAGCGAAAGGTCTTGAGCCATCGCAAGGGTTGTTGTGCTGAACGCTGAT
>VGOB01000169.1 GCA_016865935.1 Chloroflexota bacterium
ATCCTTCATCCTTCATCCTTCATCCTTCATCCTTCATCCTTCATCCTTCATCCTTCATCCTTCATCCTTCATCCTTCATCCTTCATCCTTCATCTTTCATCTTTCATCTTTCGCCATCTACGTCAACGTCGCCTTGTCGCCGTGACCGTTGCGCTTGGGACAAAAATGCCCGTCCGGATCGATCGGTCTGCCGCACAACACACACAGCGGTCGTCCTGCTGCGACGATCACCGCCGCGTGGCGCGCCACCATTCGCATTTGTTCCGGCGTCGCCCAAAATCGGACGACGTTGATCGTCGCAGGGTTTTCTTCCTCCGGCAATTCGTACGCCACCAACACGAGCAATTTGCTCGCGGCGTCGTAGCCCAAACCGAGTTGCCCGATTCGAAAAATCGGATCGATCGGTTCCGCCAATTCCATTTCCTCTTCACGCATCAACCCAGCGGGCGCGCCGACGCCGAGGCGTTCCAGAATTTCGTCAATCCCGCGCGATAACGCGATCACTTGTTCCTTCTCCGACGCAAGTGTCACGACAATCGAGTCTTGCAAACCCTGAATGAAAAACGTGCGCTTGCCCGGCTCGCCGAGCGCGCCGACGGTGAGATGCGAGACCGGATTCAGATCGTACAAAATATTGGCTTCGGGCATCGTCATTCCTTTCGCGAATCGTCTTTCTTCTCAAACAACCGCTCGCCGCGATCGTTCAGCCGCTCCAACACGGGACCGCGTGCGTTGAATTTGAGTACGCTCACGGACGCGGGATCGACGACGATTCGATTGAATTGATTCAAGTCCATCTTGAGATAATGCGCGAGCGCGATTTTGATCGGATCGGCGTGCGACACGAGCGCGATGATCTGATCGGGATGCGCGGCGACGAGCGTGTCAACCGCCGCGACGATCCGTTGATGTGCGCGCGCGAAACTATCGCCGCCGGGAAACTGCGCCGCGACCGGCTGCGCGAGCAGTTGTTTCCACGCGTCCGTCTCCACCAACTCGGAAATCAATCGCCCCGTCCACTCGCCGACATCCACTTCGATCAAACCCGGATGAATTCGCACGTCGAGTTTTTGATTCTGCGCGACGGCGTGCGCGGTTTCGCGCGCACGATCAATCGGGCTGGAATAGATCGCGTCGAGCGCGACCGATTCCAGTCGCCGCGCAAGCGCGTCCGCTTCGCGCTGACCTTGTTCGTTGAGATGAATTCCTGGGATCAATCCGGCGAGCCGGTTTTCTTTCAGATAATCGTTGCTGGCGTGGCGAATCAAAAGAAGAATCGTCATCGGTCAAGCAACCATCTGCTAGTAGAATCGATCATTTTTTATTTTCTTGCTGGAGAATTCGTTCCATCTCTCGCTTCAGCGATGGAAGTTTGCTTGTCACGACGTCCCAAACGATTTCATAATCCACGCCGAAATAATCGTGGATCAATTTATCTCTCATTCCTGCCATCGCTCGCCAATCTACACTTGGATATTTCTGTTTGAATTCGCCTGGTACGCGCTTGGTCGCTTCGCCAATGACTTCGATGCTACGCACAAACGCCCGGCGCAACGTGCCATCGCGCATAAATTCTTGCTTGGACAGCCCATGCGCGCGCTCCAAGATATAATTCGCTTCGTCCAAAATGTGGCGCAAGTACTCAAGTGGCATACTCGACCTCCTTGAGGATACGCGGACCGATGTATGGACTGAGCGACTCGGGTGTCACCAACTCCACGCGCCGTCCCAGCAAATCTTCCAGCAAGTACGCCAGTTGAACAAAGTTGTCGAAAGATTTTTTATCTGGCTCGAACTCGACGATGAGATCGACATCGCTCTGATCGTTTTGTTCATCCCGCGCAAACGATCCGAAGAGTCCGAGTTTTCTCACGCCCAGCGATTTGATGGCGCTCCGATTTTCTCCGATCAATTTCAGGACGCGATCCTTGTTCGAAACGGATTGATTCATTACGCACCCCCTTCATCACATCTCACGAATCACGTTCCTTAACATCGCGCGCAACTCCCCCAGGATCATCGCGGTCGCGCCCCAGACTTTGTGCCCATTGATCGCAAAGTACGGGACGATCGCGGGAAAGCCGCGAATCGTCCACTCTTCTTCGACGATGTGTTGATCGTCCGCGATCCAGGTCAACGGCGGCTCGATGATCTCGACGACCTCGCCCGCGCTCGCGCGAACCTCCGGACGCGCCGGCGTAAATGCGACGAACGGCGTCGCGCGAAATCCGCTGATCGGAATGAACAGCGGCGTCAACGCGTCGCCCAGCGTCTCGATTGCCGCGTCGCCGATGCCAAGTTCTTCGCGCGTTTCGCGCCGCGCAGTTTGCGCGAGCGATTCGCCATTGTGCCGCGCGCCGCCGGGCAACGAAATCTGTCCCTTGTGCGTTTCGACCGTGTCAGTGCGGCGTGTCAAAAAAAAGCGCAAGTCGTCCGCGCCGGGGTACACTAAAATCAAAACGCCCGCCTCTTTGGGGCGAATCTCTGGCAGTTGTGGAAACGCGCCGCCCCAGCGCGGACGCGGCGCCAGTTGCATTTGCGCGGCGCGTCCGGGGCGCGGCAACGCGAGCGCGCGCTCAAGGTCTTGAAAAAGCATAGGCGCATTGTACTCGCATCGGGGCGATGGGTCAAGGCGGGGCGCGCGCAAATTTTGACACCGCGCTCGCTTTGTAGTATAATAATAGTGCACTATTGCACTATTTACGGTTCGACGGAGAACGCGTGTGCCTACCCCTCGTTTTTCACCCTACTATCGTTGGCTGGAAGAAATCCTGCGCGATGACATCGCGCACGGCATCTACAAACCCGGCGACGCGCTGCCGACCGAGCACGAATTGATGCGCCGCTACAACCTGAGCAGCACGACGGTTCGGCGCGCCGTGCGCGACCTCGCGCTCGAAGGTTGGATTTATCGCAAAGCCGGGAAAGGCACCTTCGTCAAACGCGCCAAGCTGGAAGAACGACTCGCGCGCCTCACTTCGTTCGCGGAAGAGATGCAGAGCCGCAACATCACGCCGCAGTTCAAACTCATTCGCGCCGAACTGACGACGCCGCCGTACGAAGTCCGCCAAGCCCTCCATCTGACTCCCAAGCAACAAGTCTACTTGATCGAACGCATCCAGATCGCCAGCGGCGAACCGATTGCGGTGGCGCGCGGCTATTGGTGTTGCGAAATCGGCGCGCGCTTGGCGGAACTTGATCTCAACCGCATTCCGCTGTACGAAATCGTCGAGACCACCTTGCATACGCCGCTCGTCGAAGCGGACGAATCCATCAGCGCGGCGAGCGCGGACGCCGATCTCGCGCGCAAGTTGAGCATCGCGCGCAACGCGCCCCTGCTCGTCCGCCGCCGTCTCACCTACACGACCGAAATGCGTCCGATCGAATATACGACTTCATTTTATCGCAGCGATCAGTACGAATACAAAGTTCGTTTAGCGCGGCACGGAATTTGAACGATGACCGTTCGCATCGGCTTGATCGGCGCGGGACGAATGGGGAACGTCCACGCCGGATGTCTCAAGGAAATCCCAGAAGCAAAAATCGTCGCGGTCGCAGACATATTGCCGGAGCGCGCACAAACGCTGTCCGCACAGTGGAACGCGAACGCGTACACCGATTATCGCACGCTGCTCGACCGCGAGAAACTGGACGCGGTGTACATCTGCACGCCGACCGGCGTTCACGCAGAACCGGCGCTCGCGGTGGCGGAACGCGGTTTGCCGTTCTTCGTCGAAAAGCCACTCGCGCTGACGATGCGCGATGCCAAACGCGTCGCGCGCGCGGTCGAACGAGCGCGCGTGCTGTCGTGCGTCTGCTATCACTGGCGATACACGAACGCGGTAATCAAGGCGCAAGAAATTCTTGCCGAGCGCGCGCTCGCACTGACCGCCGCGCAGTGGTGGTGGACTCTGCCGCCGGTGATGTGGCTGCGCGATAAAGACCTGGGCGGCGGGCAAGTCGTAGATCAAACCACACACCTGACCGATCTCTGCCAATTTTTTGGCGGCGACGTGACGGAAGTGTACGCGGCATATTCGCACACGGCGTACACCGACGCGGAACTTCATAACTGGGACGGCTATTCGCTGGCGTTCAAACACACGCGCGGCGCGGTCGGCAGTTTGCGTTGCACGTACGCGCTGTTCAAGGAAATCGCCGATTATGAACCGCCGCGCGTGGACTTGATCGCGCGCGAAATGTTTTTGCGGATCACGCCAACTGAATTGACCGTCGTCACGCCGCAAGATCGTCAAGAGTATCGCAACGAAGGCGCGCATCATTTCGGCGTGAATCGCGCGTTCGTTTCCGCAATCGAACAGAACGACGCGGCGTACATTCGATCGTCTGTTCCGGAAACGCTCCGCAGTCTCGCGCTGACACTCGCCGCAAATGAATCGGCGCGTATCGGCAATCCGGTCAATCTTGATCGGTTTATCGAGCAAGCCAAACCATAACGCGGCAAAGCCGCAACCAAACTCATTGGACACTGACCAACACTGATTTTTTCTTTATCTGTGTTTGTCTGTATTCATCGGTGTCCAAAAAATCCTCGCGGTTGTGATAGTTTTTGTAGAGGAATACTATAATGGCAGTCCTTTTGTCATTTCGAGCGAAGCGACGCGTAGCGTCTCGTTTGTGCCTCAGTGGGATTTCTCGGCGCAAAAAACGCACCTCGAAATGACAGCGCAAATTGTACAAAAATCGAAAGGGGGGATGAACCACGCGATCCAAGTGAACCTTCGTTTTGCACCATCGTCCACTGCACGCAATCGAGTGTGCAGTCAAACTTCCTAATGAGGAGAAGAAAGAATGAGTAAAGACAAAATGACACGCCGCGAGTTTTTGCGCGTGGCGGGCATCACCGCCGCCGGCGCCGTGATCGCGTCCTGCGCTCCAGCGCCCACACCCGCGCCAACCGCTGCGCCGCCGACGGCGGCAAAACCAGCGGCGCCCGCTGTTCCACCGACCAAAGCGCCCGCGACAATTGAATTTCTCGCGTGGGGCGACACGACCGACGGCCCCGCGTGGCAAAAACTGCAACCGGCGTACGAAGCGAAATTCGCCGGACAAAAAGTGAACCTCACGCCCGTCGCCGATCCGAACGCCAACTTTTACACCAAACTGCAAACGATGTTCGCCGGCGGCACGCCGCCCGATCTTGCGTCGTTCCAGGGTTGGGAGTGGCAGTTCTACGCGGACAAGAACTTGCTCGCGCCGGTTGACGATTTCGTCGCGCGCGACAAAGTGACCTCGCCGTTCCCGCAAGGGTTTGTCAGCGTCGAACAAAGCACAAAGTGGAAGAACAAAACCTACCTCGTCCCGCTCCAAATGGGGATTATGGTGATGTTCTACGCCAAGAAAGTCTTCGACGATGCCGGGATCAAGTATCCCACCGATGATTGGACGTTCGAGCAGTTCGTCGAACTGGCCGGCAAGCTGACGAACGCCGCAAACAAAAAGTTCGGCTATCAGGCGAACGGCAACTGGTACCGCGATATCGGCTGGATCGTCTTGACCGGCAAGCGCGAATTCGACAACATCATCGATCCGAAGAAATCGCAATTCGGCGCGGCGGAAATCGTCAAGATGCTCAACACCGTCGCGTACGAAATGCCGCACGTCCAAAAAGTCGCGCCGAATCCGACCGACACCTCGGGCGCGTTCACGATCAACACCGGCGCGTGCGCGATGAAGTACGAAGGTCCCTGGTTCCTGCCGCAACTCAACAGCCCGCAACTGCGCGAACAGAAAAAACACGTCGAGTTCGACGTGGTGCGGATGCCCAAGGGCGCCGGTTCCGGACGACCGCATCGTGGTTGGGGCGAAGGCGTCTGCGTCGTCAAGACAGCCAAGTCCGAAGCCGCGTGGGAATTCGCAAAGTATTTGGTGAGCGAAGAAGGCAACAAGACGTACTCGGAAACCACCGGGCGCATCCCGTCCAATCTTCAGCTCGCCGAAACCTGGTGGGTGCCGCGCGCGAAAGAACTGTACGGCATCAGCAACGGCAAAGCGTTCATTGACGGCTTCAAGGAAGGTCAGATCGACGTCGTGAGCGCCGGCGTGCCGCGCAACAAGATGTGGTCCGAGGTCGTCAAGCCGACGGCGTGGGACTTGATCAACAACGGCAGCGGCAAGCCCGCCGATGTTTTGCCCAAGGTAGACGAAAAACTGAACAAGATGCTCGACGATTACTGGAAGACGCGGTAATCAGATAGTTGAGTAGTTGGGTAGTTGGTTGGTTGTGCCAACTACCCAACTATGAAACCATCAAACTCTCCAACTGTGAAGGAGGCGCCGGAATGGCAACCCAAACTCACTACAAAGAACCGATCACGCGGGCACGCTTGCGCGAATGGCTGGAAGGGTATCTGTTTGCAGGTCCCTTCTTGATCGGCTTTTTCGCGTTCGTCGCGTTCCCGATGCTCTTTTCGATTTGGTTGATGTTTCAGAAATGGGATTTGCTCGGCGAGCCGGTGTTCGTCGGCTTGCAGAACATCGAGCGCGCGCTGACCGACGAACTCGCGCTCAAGGCGCTCTACAACAGCGCGTTCTACACCCTGTTCGCCGTGCCGGTGCAGTTGGTCATTTCGTTCACGCTCGCGCTCGCGCTGACGCAGGCGATCAAATTCCGCAGCATCTATCGCGCTGGGTTCTATCTGCCGATCATCATTCCGATCGTCGCCACGGCGGTCGTGTGGCAACGCGTCTATCATCCCGATTTTGGGATTATGAACGAAGTGTTGGGGATCTTTGGCGTGCCGCCGCAAAAATGGCTGCTCGAACCCGCGCTGGCAAAGCCGGCGTTCATCTTTATGTCGTTCTGGATGATCGGGCGGCAGATGGTCATTTTCATCGCGGGGCTTGGAAATATTCCGGTGCAATTGATGGAAGCATCGCAGATTGACGGCGCGGGCAAATTACGTTCGCTCTTCAGCATCACGATTCCATTGATGACGCCGTTGATCTTTTACAATATGGTGATCGCGATCATCAACTCGTTCCAAACGTTCGTGCCGTCGCTGATTATGACGGATGGCGGTCCGCAGAACGAGACCTTGTTCGTCGTCTTGAACATTTATCGCAACGGATTCCAGTTCTTCAATATGGGTTATGCGTCGGCGCTCGCGTGGGAACTGTTCATCATCGTCGTCGGGTTTACGATCGCGCAGTTCTACGTGTCGAACAAGTGGGTGTACTACGAATCGTAGAGAGGAGATCAAAATGGCTACACTTGAATCCACCGAAATCTTGAAAGTCGCCGCCGCGCATCGCTCGCGTCAGGAAACATTACGCCGCGTCGGGCTGATCATCCTCCAGATCGTAATGACGCTCGTGTTGATCACGTTCCTGGGTCCGACGCTCTGGATGGTCTCTTCGTCGCTCAAGGCGCGCACGGAAATTTTTGCGTACCCGATTGTCTGGATTCCCGAAACACCGCAATGGGGCAACTATGTCCAAGCCATGACGATGATGCCGTTCCTGAAATTCGCGATCAACACCTTCGTCATCTCCATCCTGACCGTCGTCGGCACGGTGCTGTCCTGCTCGATGGTCGCGTACTCGTTCGCGCGCTTGAAATGGCCCGGGCGCGATCTCTTCTTCAGCTTGCTGCTTGCGACGATGATGCTGCCGGAAGTCGTCACGCTGATTCCGATGTTCATCGAATTTCGCTGGCTGGGCTGGACCAAACCCGGCACGGTCTTTGGCATTCTGCCGCTCAACTTTCTGCCGATCACAGTCCCGTACTGGCTCGCGCTTTCGCCGCTGTACGTTTTTCTGCTGCGCCAATTCTTCAAAGGCATTCCGATTGAATTGGAAGAAGCCGCGTTGATTGATGGCGCGAATCGCCTGCAAATCTTGTTCCGGATCATCCTGCCACTTTCCAAGCCGGTGCTTGCAACCGTCGCCGTGTTCTCGTTCTTGCAAGCGTACAACGATTTCTTGCAACCGTTGATCTATCTCAACGGGCAGGACAATTGGACACTCGCGCTCGGCTTGCGCGCGATGAACGACGTGCAACAAACCGGACAGTGGGAATTGCTTTTTGCCGCGTCCACCGTCGTGCTGATTCCGGTCTTGCTTATTTTCATCTTCGCGCAACGCTATTTCGTGCAAGGCATCGCGACGACCGGCTTTGGCGGCCGTTAGGGAAGTCCAAAGTTCGAGGTTCAAAGTTCAACTTTGAACCTTGAACTTTGAACCTCGAACCCGTATGAAAATCGGAATCCAAACCAACCTCTGGTCACAAGAACGACACGAAAAAGATTTGGACGGTTTGTTGAGCGAAGCGCGCGCGGCGGGATACGCCGGGATCGAAATCGGCGCGCATCGCGTTGATTTGACCCAGCCCGACGCGTTGCGCACGCTCCTCGCCAAGCACGGTTTGCAAATCAGCGCGTTGCACATCCACGGCGATTTGGCAGACGCGGAGCAAGCAATCGCGATTGCCGCGCGCGCGCAAATCGTCGGCGCGTTCGCGCGCCAAGTCGGCGCGCCGTACATCGCGCTCAGCGGCAAAGCGCGCGCGAGCAAATCGGAAAACGATCTCGCGCGTGAAGCGCAACTGCTCAATCACGTCGGTTATGTCTGTGGTACGAACGGCGTTCATCTGATTTACCACAATCATTATTGGGAAATCGAAAACGATTATCGCGAATTGCGTTATCTGGTCGAACACACTGACGCAGCGCGCGTCTCGCTTTTGCTCGACGTGGGCTGGGTGAATCGCGTGAACGGCAACCCGGCGCAAGCCGTCGAATTGTTTCGCGCGCGCATCGCATGCTTTCACCTCAAGGACACGCTCGGCGATTGGTTCACCGAACTGGGACGCGGCACGCTCGATTTCGCCGCGCTGAAACCGGCAATCATCGGCAAATTCGACGGCTGGCTCGTCCACGAACGCGACGAAGCGGTCAGCCATCCGCTGGAGAGCGCGCAGATCAGCCGCGAATTTTTGAAAGCGAACCTGGGTCTGTAGCCGAGTGCAAAACACGACAGGCACTTGGAGTGTGACCAACCGCAAAGCGGCGATTGGGCTTTACGCACTCGCCGTTTTTTTCTTTTGGGGTTCGCAATACATCTACCTGCCCACCTTGCCGACGTACTTGCAAAGCAAGGTCATCGATCTATCTTGGGTCGGTTTTGTGCTTTCGATGTACGGTTTGTGGCAGGCGCTCGTCCGGATTCCGCTCGGCATCGCCGCCGATTGGTGGGGCAGACGCAAACCATTTCTGATCGTCGGACTCGCGCTCGGCGCGTGGGGCGCGTGGATCCTGGGAACGAGCAACGATCTGATCGGCTTGACGCTGGGCCGCGCGATCACCGGCGTCTCAACCGGCGTCTGGGTTGTGCTGGTCGTC
>VGOB01000170.1 GCA_016865935.1 Chloroflexota bacterium
TTGTACTCTTCGTACCCAACCGGATCGTGAACGGTGATGTCTACGATTACGTACGCTGGCATTGTGATTCCTTCGTTGACGACCGACGACTGCTGACCGCTGACGGCTGATTGCTGATCGCCGACCGTCGCTCAGTGTGGTGTGAAAACGAAATTGTTGTCTGCGTCGCGCAGCAAGGGCAAACCCAGGTCGCGCGGCGAAAGTTTTGGATCGCGCACGCGCCAATCAATTCTGATATCCGGATCGTTCCAAATGATCCCGCGCTCTAACTCCGGCGCGTACTCGGCGGTGACTTTGTAAACCAGGTCAACGGACTCACTCAGCACGCAAAAACCGTGCGCGAACCCGGGCGGGACGTACAACATTCGCCCGCTTTCGGGAGAGAGCGTTTGCGCGACCCAGCGCGCGTACGTCGGCGATCCTTTGCGAATGTCCACCGCGACATCGAGGATTTCGCCGCGCACGACAATCAGGAATTTGCCTTGCGCGCGTGGATGCATTTGATAGTGCAAGCCGCGCAGCACGCCGCGCGTCGAACGCGAATGGTTGTCTTGGACGAACGGCGGAATGCCGTGCGCGGCAAATTCGGCTTGGCGATACGTCTCGCGGAAAAAACCGCGCGCATCGGGCTGACCGGAAACCTGGATCAGAATGACATCGGGAATTTCGAGTTTGTGAAATTGAAATGGCATAAGGTTTATCCATCAACCAATTTGACAATGCACGTCACGCCGCGTTCGGTTTGACCGGGCTTCAGCACCCAGCGTTTCGATTCGATCTTCGGTCGCTCGGCAGCCACCGCAAGCATCTGCGATGGCGCGTCGTACGTTTGCACGTCGCCGCTTGCGCCTGCGAACAGCGCGTCCGTCACGCCGAAATCGCGCAGATAACGAATCAGATCATCTTCCGTGCCGATGCGATCCCAGTTCGTCGGATCCGTCACGTCGCCGATCAGCGCGATGCGAACGACGCGCGCGTCCGCCGTCAAGCCGATTGCGGAGAGCGCGGCAGGCGCGCCGATGGTGCACAGCGTCTCGCCACTGAGCGCGGTGCGCCCCGGCGGCGGATTTTTCAACGGCACGCGCGCGCCGCGCTTCAAAATATGCGGCACGGAAAAACTGTTCGTGCCGGACTGAAGATATTTCAAGTCGTCAGGATGAATTTGATTATCTACGATTCGCAGATCGCGAATTTCCGCGCGACCATCCGCGTGTTGCAGAAAAAACGTCCACGCGTCGTTCAGCAGTTCCCATTTCGTTTGACCCAGCGCGCGGCTCGTGCCGATCTTGGTCAGCAGTCGTCCATTTTCGATCAGCGGATTGATCAGCGCGCCGGATTCTCCGGCGTTGAAATACGCAATCCCACCCGGACATTGTTCGATTGCTTCGCGCACGCCCAACGCCGGAATCGGCGCAAGCGTTTTCCACGGCTCGATCTGTTTGTAGTACGGCGCGAACGCCGTGGTGTAGAAATCGCGCGCCAGCGTTTCGCGCGAAACGATCAATTCCATCCGCACGCGCCGCGGATCCCAAATGATCGCGTGACCGATGGTGTAGGACGCGCCGCGCGCGTCGGTGTGGGTCAGTGGAGTGAATTCATAACTTGCAAAACCACCTCGTTGTTTCATAACTTTTTGATTACACTCCACTGCCGAATTTTTTCTGACAACGCAACGGTGGCGGCTGGGCTGGTAGAAGGCAGAATGACCTTCTGAAGCCGATTGATCTTTTCAAGTGCTTGTTGCTGAACGACTGATTGCTTGAACCACTTGTGGGCGAGCTGTCCGTTGAAAACGAGTACCTGAATATTGCGATAGGTCTCAAACAGCGCCTGAAAATTATTGGGTATTCGGTTGTTGATGTCTCGATCTAAGCTACTGGAGCGTTCACAAGATTCAAGGACATCCCATAACGCTAAACCCTGCTGGATCAAGAACGCCGCGCGCGCTGAATAAGTCAATTCGAGAAGATCAGTCTGGAAAATCTCGCCTATGATCCGCCAGAATTGATTGCGCGGGTTAGCGTAGTATTCTTGTCGGCGGAGTGATTCTTCCCCTGGCATAGTGCCAAGTATCAAGATACGCGAGTTTTCAGTAATGAGCGGCGGGAAAGATTGTTTCATGGCAAATTAGCAGTTGATTTTTGCAGCACTCTGCCCAGCGGATTAGTCACACCTCGCGCGGCTCCGCAATCACGCCCGCGACCGCGCTTGCCGCGACGACAGCTGGACTTGCGAGATAAATCTCCGAGTCGCGCGTTCCCATTCTACCACGGAAATTGCGATTCGCCGTCGAGATCGTCACTTCGCCCGGCGCGGGCACGCCGAGATGATTGCCCATACACGGACCGCAACCCGGCACGCCGATCACCGCGCCCGCTTCGACAAACGTTTGAATGTAACCGCGCGCCATCGCCTCGCTCAAAATTTGCGACGACGCCGGGATGATGATCAGGCGCGTGCCGCGCGCGATTTTTTTGCCGCGTAAAATTTCCGCCGCCGCCGCCAAGTCTTCGATCCGTCCGTTCGTGCAAGTGCCGATGAATGCTTGGTGCACGCGCGTTCCGCGCACAGCGGACAACGGTTTCACATTGTCAACGCGATGCGGACACGCGACGAACGGTTCAAGTTGCGACGCGTCGTAGCGATGAATCGCGGAGTACGTCGCGTTGTAGTCGGGGTAGAGCGCGCCCGCGCGAATTTTCGATTTTCGATTTTCGATTTCTGATTTACTTTTGCCTTTTGCCTTTTGCCTTTTAACTTGGCGTTCCGCCAGCCACTCGAACACCGCGTCATCCGGCGGCAGCCACGCGTTCTTCACCCCAAACTCCGCCATCATATTCGGAATGACCACTCGCGATTCAAGCGACATTTTGGAAATCGCGCTGCCGTGAAATTCAACCGACGCGTACAGTCCGCCGTCCGCGCCGAGATCGCCGATGATTTTCAGGCACAAGTCTTTCGACGTAACGCCGCGCGGCAATTCGCCGTCAACGATAATCTTGATGGACTCGGGGACGCGCAGCCACAGTTCGCCGGTCGCCCAGATCGCTGCCATCTCGCTGCGCCCAATGCCCGCGCCGAACGCGCCGAGCCAGCCATAGTGCGTCGTGTGCGAATCCGCGCCAAGGATCAATTGCCCCGGCAGTACGAGCGCTTGTTCGCTCACAACTTGGTGACAAATCCCGCGCCCCACATCGAAAAAATTTTCGATCGCTTGTTCTTCGACAAACTGGCGAATCTCCGCGTGATTCTGCGCGTGTTGCGTCGTCGGCGCGGGAACTGCGTGATCGAGCGCGATCGCCAATCGTTCCGGGTATTTCACGCGCGCGACGCCGAGCGCGCGAAAGATTCTCGCAATCGCCGCGGTGTTGTCGTGCGACAGCGCGACATCCGGCGCCGCGTCCACGATTTGCCCCGCGACCACCTCGCGCTGACCGGATGCGCGCGCTAATGCTTTTTCCGCAAAAGTTTTTCCGGTGAGAGGCGAGGGGCGAGAGGCGAGGGGCGCGTTTTGAATTTGGGATTTGGGATTCGGAATTTGGCTCATTGGCACATTTGGCACGTTTGGCATCTTTGGCAAATTTGTCATTGGCTCATTTGCCAATTGGCTCATTGCTCGCTCCGTCTGCCCAGCGATACAGCAACTCGTCCACGTCGTTGAGATCGAGTTTCTTTTCATCGGCGAGTGCTTTGATGTGCGCGGTCACTTCTTTGATCTGATCGTCGCTCAACGGCAAGCCGAGTTGTTCGGAGCGATCCTTGATCGCGTTCCAGCCGGTCAACTTGTGCGCGATGCTGATGTAACGCGTCATCCCGAAATCTTTCGGGTTCAAAATTTCGTACGTCTCGGGTTGATTCAAGATCGCCTTGGCGTGAATCCCGGCTTTGTGCGTGAACGCGGTGACGCCGGTGATGTAATTGTTGAACGGAATACCCACGCCAACCATATTCGCGATCATCTCGTCGAGTTTGCGGAGTTTTTTGAGGCGGTATTTTTTCTTGACGAGCGCGGGATTGATCGCGTACATCCGCGCGATGAAACCGCCGAGCGGCGCGATTCCATTCCGTTCGCCGATGCCAAGCACGCTCGTGTCAATGTGCGTCGCGCCGGCTTCGAGCGCGGTGACCGCGTTTGCAATCGCGCAACCCGAATCGTTGTGCCCGTGAAATTCGATCCCGGCTTTGACCAATCGGCGCAAGCCGCTGACGAGTTGATGCACGCGCATCGGCGTCGCGATGCCAACCGTGTCCGCGATTCCAAAGCGATCCACGCCGACGCGATCCACCGCGAGGTACACGCGAAACAAATCGGCTTCTTCACTGCGAAACGAATCTTCGGTGCTGAAGCGGATTTCGAGATTCGGTGCTTGCGCGCGCAGCCACGTCAACACTTCGACTGCGCGCTCGATGACTTGCTGCATCGCTAGCCCGTGGCTGAACTCGCGCAAGTAGGACGACGTGCCGATCACGAGATCGATTCCCTGCACGCCGGTATCGAGCGCGAGTTTCGCGTCGTCAATGTGACAGCGCACATGCGTCAGCACTTTGGCTTTCAAGCCGCGCTGCGCGATTTTCTTGGCGTCGTCCAGACTTTGCGGCGACGCGGCAGGCGAGGTCAGCTCGATGTACTCGACGCCGAATTCGTCGAGCGCATCGGCGATCCGCAATTTATCGTCTGTCGTAAAATTCGCGCCGACGAATTGTTCGCCTTCGCGCAAAGTGGACTCGATGATGTTGAAAGATTCCAGGGACATACGCTCCATTTCAGATTTACGATTTCAGATTGCAGATTGAAAATCTGAAATCTGAAATCTTAAATTACCTTGATTTCGCCGCGCGCGACCGCCAGCACGTAATCGAGAATGCGCTGCGGAATATCCACGCCGGTCGTCGTGATGCTGTTGCGAAATTCAATCGTATAATTGACTTCGTTGACGAGCAAGCCGCGCGCCGGATCTTCGAGCAGGTCCACGCCGACGATCCCGCCGCCGACTGCCTTTGCCGCCGCGACGCAAATGCGATCGAGTTCCGGCGTGACGGGGCAGCCGGTCGCCTGACCGCCGCGCGCCGTGTTGGTGATCCAGTGTTCCGACGCGCGATAAATCGCGCCGACGGTTTCATCGCCGATGACGAACGCGCGAATGTCGCGTCCGGGTTTCTTGATGTACTCTTGGATGTAAAAAATCGAATGATGGTACGAGCCGAGCGTTTCCTTGTGTTCGAGGATCGCTTCGGCGGCTTCGCGATCGTTGACCTTGGAGAGCAAGCGTCCCCAGGAACCGACCGCCGGTTTCAGAATGACCGGATAACCCAGTTCTTCGATGGCTTTGATTGCCGATTCCGGCGTGAACGCGACTTGGACGCGCGTCGTCGGCACGCCGTGATGCACGAGTGCGGTCGAGGTGGCGAGTTTGTCGCCGCAGACGCTGGCGACGTACGCCGTATTCACCGTCGGAACGCGCCAATCGTTCAGAATTTTGAGCGCGTTGAGCGCGCGCGAGTGATTGATGCAGCGTTCGAGGACGACGCCATACTCGCGCCACGCGCCGGGATTGTGCAAATCGAAAATGACTTCGCGGTCGTCAATCTTGTCGTACGCGACGCCGCGCGCGTCCAGCGCTTCGAACAGCAACTTTTCTTCCGCGCGGACGCGGGAATACAAAATGCCTAATTTCATGCTTCCTCCGGTGTTGAGTTCAAGGTTCGAGGTTCAAGGTTCGGCGGCGTGCAGCAAACTTTGAACCTTGAACTTTGAACTCTATTCGCCCCAATCTTCTTCTTCTTGCGGCGCGAGATCGAGCGCGAGCGGATTCTCGCTCGTCACTTCGAGTTCCGCGCCGCAATCGGGGCAGACGATGATTTCGCCGCGCATTGGTTTGTCCAGCGTGATCTCGGCTTCACATTCCGGGCAGTTGGCTTGCATAATTTTCCTCCTTCAAGATGGATCGAGTTGCAACAAAAATCCTCCCAGTCACAACCGCGTGGGAGGGGAAAAGAAAACGCGCGCTAGCATTCTTCCCGTCCCGGTGCGCCGGGCGGTTTGAACCAGAGCGGGCGTGCATCGTTTTGAGAGACGCGGGAAACGTGTTCCCGCCGCGAACGGCTTGTTTCGTCGTCCATCAATTTCATTTCGTCACAAATTTTCGGAACAGAATATAACATCATCACCGCCGAGTGTCAATATTTGCGCGCCTTAAAATTTGCGTTCAGCGAAACCGCCGCGCCAGTTCGGCTTCCACCGCGCGCCACGCGATTCCGCGCGCCGCGAGCAGTACCAGCGCGTGGTACATCAAATCCGCCATTTCGGAAACGACGCGTTCGTCGCTTTGCCCTTTTGCCGCGACGATCACTTCAATCGCTTCCTCGCCGATTTTTTTGACGATTTCGTTTTCGCCCGCCGCAAAGAGTCTTGCCGTGTACGAATCGGGCGGCGCGTTTGTCTTGCGCGAGGCGATGGTGGCGTAGAGTTGGTTCAATATTTCACTCATGATTTTTCTTTATTCGACAAAAGATGAAGGATGAAAGATGAAAGATGAAATAACTCAAACCGATTCATCTTTCATCTCTCATCTTTTATCTTTCATTTTGTTACGTGAGACTTCGATAAAAACAACTCACCTCGCCGGTGTGGCAGGCGGGACCTGCCGGATCAACCAGCACCAAGATCGCGTCGCCATCGCAATCGTACTTGATCTCGCGGACGCGCAGAATATTGCCGGAGGTTTCGCCTTTCTGCCACAACTTATTTCGCCGCCGACTCCAGAAATGCGCCAGTCCGGTTTCCATCGTCTTTGCCAATGCTTCGGCATTGATGTACGCGAGCATCAGCACTTGTTTCGTTTTTTCGTCTTGCGCGACGGCAGGCACGAGTCCGTTCGCGTCCCAGTTGATTTCGCCGCTCATAGATACCTCTTGTTTCAGGTTCAAAGTTCAAGGTTCAACGTTAAACTTTGAACTCAACATCTGACTGCTACTCCGCGCCCCGCCAGATATTCCTTCACCTGCGCGATTGTCAATTCGCCAAAGTGGAACAAACTCGCCGCGAGCACCGCGCTCGCGTGTCCGTCAATGATCGCGTCGGCGAAATGTTCGATGCGCCCCGCGCCGCCTGACGCGATCACAGGAATCGTCACCGCGTCCGCGACTGCGCGCGTCAATTCGATTTCGAATCCATCGCGTGTGCCATCGCGATCAATGCTCGTCAGTAAAATCTCGCCTGCGCCGCGCGCTTGCACTTCGCGCGCCCATTCGATTACGTCTTTGCCGGTCGGCGTGCGCGCGCCGTGGGTGTAGACTTGCCAATGCGGATTGCGAATTGCGAATTGCGAATTCGCAATTCCTAATTCGCTATTTGCAATGCGCTTGGCATCAATCGCCACCACGACGCACTGCGATCCAAACCGTTCTGCCGCCTCCGTAATTAGCGCGGGATTTTCGACGGCGGCGGTGTTCATCGCGACCTTGTCCGCGCCGGCGAGCAAAATCGCGCGATAATCTTCGACGCTGCGCACGCCGCCGCCGACCGCGAACGGAATGAAAACTTGATCCGCAACTGCGCGCACCACGTCGAGCAAAATGTCGCGGCGTTCGTGTGACGCGGTGATGTCGAGAAAAATCAACTCGTCCGCGTTTGCCGCATCGTACGCGCGCGCGTGTTCGACGGGATTGCCCGCGTCCCGCAGTTCGACAAAATTTACACCTTTGACGACGCGTCCATCTTTGACATCAAGGCAGGGGATGATTCGTTTTGCTAACATAGTCGGTGGGCGACTGCTATCGCCTCCTCCAAGTTAATCGCGCCCGTATACAACGCCTGCCCCACAATCGCACCTTCAACTTCTTCTTGCGCCGCGAGTGCTTCGATATCGCGCAAACTGGCGACGCCGCCCGACGCGATGACGCGCACGTTCGCCGCGCGCGCGAGTTCCGCCATCGCGTTCGTGTCGACGCCGCGCAACATTCCGTCGCGTGCGATGTCGGTGTAGACGATGCGCACGACGCCGCGCTCGCTCATTTGCTTTGCTAAATCGAGATTGGAGATTGGAGATTGCGTGCGCCAACCGTGAGTCGCTACTTTGCCCGCGCGCGCGTCGATTCCGATGACGATGCGCGCCGTGCCAAAACGCGCGAGCGCGTCGGACACGAGTTGCGGATTTTCGATTGCCGCGGTGCCGATGACGACGCGCGCGACGCCGCGCGCGAACGCGGACTCGATGCTTGCCAGATCGCGCAGTCCGCCGCCGAATTGCACGGGAATGGAAACAGTCGTGAGAATTGCCTGCAATGCAGGGGCGTTCAATTGAACGCCCTTACTATCGCCAAACGCGCCGTCGAGATTGACGATGTGCAGCCATTCCGCGCCTTCGTTTTGCCAACGCGCGGCAACTTGCGCGGGATCGTCGCTATATTTTGTTTCCGCGTCCGCGCGTCCTTGTTGCAGCCGCACGACGCGACCGTGACGCAAATCAACTGCAGGGAAAATGATCATTGGAATTTTCGATTGCCGATTTTCGATTTGCGATCCGAGTCAATCGAAAATCGCAAATCGAAAATCGAAAATTATTTTGTCATCTTTACAAAGTTCTCCAATATCTTCAACCCAACTGCCTGGCTCTTCTCCGGATGAAATTGCGTGCCCCACAAATTACCGCGCCCGACGATGGACGCGAAATCAATTCCATAATCCGTTGTCGCCAGCGTGATCGATGAATCGCGCGGCGCGCAATAATACGAATGGACAAAGTACGCATAGCCGTCGTTCGGGACATTTTGCAACAAGGGATTGGATTGCTGCAAGTGCAATTGGTTCCATCCCATTTGCGGGACTTGGAGACCGGACGGAAATCGTTTCACCTCACCGGCGAGAATGCCCAGTCCGGCGTGTCGTCCCATTTCCTCGCTCGTCTCGAACAGCAATTGCATCCCAACACAAATTCCAAGGAACGGTACGCCGTCGGCGCACGCCTGCTTCAGCGGTTCGACCCAGCCCGCCGCGCGCAAATTCGCCATCGCTTGACCGAACGCGCCATCGCCGGGCAAAACGATTGCGCGCGCGCCGATCAGTTCGCGCGGCGATTGAATGATGCGCGCCGCGCCGCCGACTTGTTCGATGCCGCGCAACGCGCTCCGCAAATTGCCCATGCCGTAGTCAATGATTGCAATCACTCTTCGGTTCCATTCCGAAGGATGAAGGATGAAAGATGAAGGATGAAAAATTCATCTTTCATCTCGACTTTTGCAGTGACATAAAATCCTGAGTCTTCTGGCACATTGACAACCGAATATTCAAGCACTCTGGCATCTTCCGGGAAATCGCGTACAATAGACATTATCGGAAATAGTCGGTCA
>VGOB01000171.1 GCA_016865935.1 Chloroflexota bacterium
GATTCTCGCGCTCGTCGTCGGGCTGATCGTCTTGTGGCTCATCACGTCGCTGCCGATCCTGGGCGCGCTGATCTGGTTGTTTGTCGCGACGCTCGCGGTGGGCGCGGTTGTGCTGACGCGATTTGGAACGCGCGCGTATCCGCCGGTGGCTCCGGTGCCGGTCGCGCCGGTTGCGCCCGCGCTCCCTGCCGCACCCGTTGCGCCAAGCGCGCCGACGCAAGCGGATGACGCGGGCGCGAATATCTGAGATCGGCGTTTGCGATCTTTGCGAATGAAAATGGGGCGGAATCTCACGCGTGAGATTCCGCCCCAGATTTTTGCCGGACTGACCCAGGTTCAAGGTCGCGGCGTCACGGTCAATCGAATCAAGACGGTGTTGCCGCGATTCGACATCCGATATTCGCGCGTGTAGATTTCGGCGGCGGGAAGCGTGACGTTGAAATCGAAGAGCGTATCGTCTTCGAACGGATCGCGATCCTTGATCTTTGCGGCGAGATACAACGATTCGTCCGAAT
Organism: Chloroflexota bacterium; assembly: GCA_016865935.1. Taxonomy (GTDB): domain Bacteria; phylum Chloroflexota; class Anaerolineae; order UBA4142; family UBA4142; genus VGOB01. The sequence goes on from VGOB01000171.1 coordinate 516, forward strand.
TCAGATCAATCGTGAAATCATTGTGCCGAGTCAACAGAACGATCGGATGTGAGACATTCGGCAGAAAGCGCAGGGGACTGTCAAACTCGCGCCGCGTGTCGCCCGCCGTAAACGATCCGTAGACGGGGCCAACGTCAATGAGCGTGATTTCCGGAAACGCATCGCGCAGATTGCCGGTCTCGAATCGCTCGAAACTGACAGTGACGGTGCGCGGACAAGGCGCGGTTTCCCACGTCGCGATATTGCTGCGCGGCGATTCTTGATCGGGCCGATTGGGATTGCCGCGATACGCGGTGAGTTGAATGTTCAGGCGGCGACCGCACGGCGGCACATCGCGAAAGAGATAATTCGTACTGCGCGGCGAAACCGAAAACATATAGTTGCCGTTGATGTACAACTTGAATCCGTTGATGTCGTAGGCGTGTCCCGCCCACGCCCACGCCAGACGATGTTGTCCGCTCCCGCGGAGCAGCGTGATGGAGGGCGCGCGCAAGACCGCCGTCTTGCATCCCGGCGTGCAAACACGATACTTGACGCGGAAAGAATGTCCCGCGCTTCCGCCGCTCGATTCCACCGTCACTTCGTCAATCGCCGGATTGGCGAGCGTGTGCGTGCGCGTCATCGTGCCGAGATCAAAGTACGCTTCCGATCCGCCACCTTCGCCGATGCCGGTGCCGCTGGGCGATTCGCGCGATCCACTGACGATGCCGCTACAGTCCAAACGTACTTGCAACGGCTGATTCACCAGCGCGAGAAACGTGCGACTGTTCAGGGGCCCCATAAACGCGGCGATGTCCCAACGCCTTCCGCTCAGCGAACTGAACGGTCCGATCCGTTCCGCCGCGTGACCGGCGACACTGGCGTAGCAGTACACCTGCGAATAACTTTGCGCGACCTGAAACTCCAACGCTTGAATTTCAATCGGCGTGAATTGAAACAGGTAGCCCGGCGCGAATAAATCCAAACCACTCAACGCGTCTTCGCCCGGTTCTTCCGCGTCGGGCACGCCATCGCGATCCGAATCTGCGCCACCACCGGGCGGCGGCGCGCCGCCGCTATCCGCCGATCCCGGCTCGCTGGGACGCAAGTCGGTGTCATCGCGCACGCCATCGCCATCACGATCACCCGCGCTGCTCGCCGGACAACCGGCGTTCGATGCGGGACCGGGCGTATCGGGACACAAGTCCGCCGCGTCGCGCACGCCATCGCCATCGCGATCAGGACAACCGCGCAGTCCAGCCGATCCGGCGGCATCGGGACACGCGTCGTCGCTATCGCGCACGCCGTCCGCATCGCGATCCGGACAGCCGCCGGTTTCCGCGCGACCGAAATCGCGCGGGCACGCGTCGCTGGCATCCGCGACGCCGTCGCCGTCCGCGTCGCCGGGTGTGGGACAACCGTTGCGCTCCGCGCTGCCGGGTTCGCGCGGGCAGGCGTCGCTCGCGTCCGCGATGCCATCGCCGTCCGAATCGGGACAGCCATTTGCAAGCAACGTGCCGGGCTGATCCGGGCAAGTATCGGCATTATCCGGCACGCCATCCCCATCGCGATCGCCGGTCATTGGCGCGGGACAACCGTTGTTCGTCGTCAAGCCAGGTTGATCGGGACAGCCGTCCAGCGCATCCGGCACGCCGTCGTGATCGCGATCGTTTCCGGCGACGGCTTCGATGTTGATCGCGGCTTGACTGGACGCGTTGTTCGCGTCGTATGCGCGCACGACGAGCGTGTGCGCGCCGGGTGTCGGCGGTCGCCAATTCGTCGTCAGCGGAAATGGCGAAACGCCGCCGGAGACATTGCTCGTTTGCGCGTCGAGGAGTTGTCCATCTACCCACAACTCGACGCGTTTGATTTTGGGCGTGCCGCGCGCCGTCGCGTGAATCGTCGTCGTTTGCCCCACGCTGATCTGTTCGCCATTACGCGGCGCGTTGATCAGCACGAATGGTTTGGCGGGCGGCGCGGAGAGCAACACGGCACCGGCAATCGCTGCGATGAGACACACGACGAGTATGATAATGAGTGATCCAATCAAACATCCGCGTTTCATTTTGTTTCTCCTAGTGTTCAGTGTTCAGTTTTCAGCAGCGTCATTCTAAACACTGACTACTGACTACTGAACACTGATCTTTACGGCAAGTTGATCCCAAAATTCATAAAGCCCGACCAGGGACCTTGGTTGCCCGCGTTGTCTTCCGCGCGCGCTTGCCAACGATAAATTCCGCCGCATTGCACGGATACACTTTGCGCGGTGCTACTCGTCGTCCAGCCGCCCGCCGATTGCCAGTTGTTGCCGGTGGTTTGACGTTCCAATTTGACGTAGTACGTTTTGATGCCGCTGGCGTCGCTGACCGCGTTCCAATCGAGTGTGACGGACGTGCGGCACGAAAGCGTTCCGGATGGCGAAACAAGTTGCGGCGCGGGCGGCGCTTGCGTGTCCTGCGGTTTCGTCGTCGGCGTGAACGTGCGCGTAGGCGGAGGCGTAACGACGATGGTCACTTGGCGCGCGAGTGTTGCCGCGCCGCAACGCGCGGTAAGCGTATACGTCGTCGTTTGCATCGGGACGACGGCGCGCGAACCCGGCGCTGCTACGCCGCCGATCCCAGGTTCGATCGAAACGGAATCGGCGTTAGTCACTGCGCCCCAACTCAACGTTGCCGATTGTCCTTGCTGGATCGCAGTCGGCGATGCGCTGAAGGACGCGATATTCGGTGTGCCAACGCAACCCGGCGGCGGCAATGGTATCGTCGGCGTGCGCGTGGGCGTGAAAGTCGGCGTGGCGGGTGTGGCGGGATCGCCGCAGCGGCGAATTTCCGCGAACGCGTTATTCGTCTCGTCGCTTTCGGTGACGGCGCTTGTCGAATCGAGCGTAATGCCGATGTACGGCGCGCCTTCGAACAGGTAATCGAAAATCGCTTCCGACGTGCCGCCAACGCCAAAGCCCGCGCCGCGCGTCATCGTCATTTGCGGCGTGCCGTTGACGATCAGTTGGATCACGTAATCGTTTGGCACCGGAATCGTTCCGGCATTGCGGTAGACGACGCGCGGACGACACAGCGCGGTATCGCCCTTGTAGCCGACGACAACGGCGTCTACGCTGATGATGGCGAGATCGGCGCGCGCGACCGGCGCGACGGTGGTCGCGGGCGCAACGGTAGTGGCGGGCACCGGCAGCGGCGTAACGCGCAATGGCGTCGGCGTGGTCTTGCCTAGGACCTTGACTCGAGCGCGCGCCGGGGCACTCGCTTCGCCTTTCGTCGAAAACGCAGTGACTTGTAAAACGAAATCGCCTTCACGCTCGGGAAGCCATTCGTGCGATGCTTTGGCGAAATCGCCGGTGGCGCTGGGAGGACTGCGGCGATACGCCACGCCATTTACCGAGAGCAACACTTCGGCGATACCCTCCGGCGCAAAGACGTGCGAAAGCACGGTCACCGGCGCGCCGGCGGGTACGCTCGCGCCATCGCGCGGAAAATCAATCCACGCGCGGGGACCGGTCGGCTCCGGTTCGCACGCGATTACCGCGGCGGCGCAAAGCAGTGTGATGAACATCCAGGCGATACGTCGTACGATCATTTTTCACCTCATCTTTGACGCATCATCCCGCCGGGGACTTGTTATTGAGCCGGCGTGATGACGCGTCATCATTGTTCCAGGAACGCGCCATTGCCAAATCCAAATCGTCTTTGGCGACGAACATTTCTGCGCCCGCATCGTGCGCGGCTTGGCGCAACAGGTTGATGCGATCCGGATACGCGCTGACCAAAATCACGCGCAAATCCGGCGCGAGCGCTTTGAGCCGCGCGGTGCCTTCCACGCCGTTGATCTCCGGCAGCATTACGTCCACAATCGCCAGATCAGGGCGCGTCGCGCGCGTTTTTGTTTCGGCGTCGGGAATATCGTACGCCTCGCCGACCACGTTCAAGCCGGCGCGATCCAACAGCGCGCGCAATTGGCGGCGGAAACTGGGTTGATCGTCTACGATGAGGACGCGGGTCACCCCACCCTCCACACGTGAACGATTGGCTTGGCATCTTCGGCGAACAATTCCAAGATATACAGCAACCCGTTCGCGCGATCATACGCCACATCGCCGATGCGAAAGCGTCGCTGCGCGCCCGCGCCCAGCATTTCAATTTCGATCCCGGCGGGATTGAGGAACAACCGCTCGTCAAGGTCGAGCCGCGCATACGGTTGCGGTTCCCACGCTTGCATTTGTCCGCTCGCGACGCGCGCGAGATCGTCCGGGTTGTAGAACAAAATTTGCGCGTCCATCCGCGTGCTCCACCAACCGCGCGCGGAAGTGTGACCGGCACATTCGGTCAGATCGCTCGGTGGGCAGGGCGCGCCATTCGCGAGCCGACACACCGTAAACTGCCCCACGAAATCACCATCCACGCAGGGCAGATGCGCGCCCGCCGGATTGACATAGCCGTACCAATATTTCGCGCCGGTGCTTTTGGTTCCGGCAAAAATCACCGCCGCTTTGCCGCTTGCCGTGGTGAGCCACGCGCCCCCTTCCCACTCGTCTGGATGCTGATAGTCATTCAGCGCGCGTTCGATATTTTCGGTTTCGGTGGATTTGGCGTAGAGCAACAACGGCGTTTCCGAAAGACGCGTGCCATCAGGCGCAGGCGCGCCGGTTTCGTTCAGCCAGGGTTTGTACGCGAACAGAGCGGGACCCATTCCCGACCAACCGCCATCGCGATAACGTCCGGTGGCGAGCACGCGTCCGTTCGCGTATTGATTCGCCCACGCGCTTGGAATTTCGAACAGATAGCCGTTGACGCTATCGAGCGATTGATTGCCGATGAACCACGCGCCGCGTAGATTCGGCGCGGACAGGTTTGGATCGAACCACGCGTGCGACGCGATCGGCGGATCGGGTTGAAGATGCTGTCCCCACGCGAGATGAATTTTCGCGCCGGTCGCCGGATGATTCAGATACGCCATTCCGACGCGCGGAATCTCGTCGAGTTGCGTAAAGTATCCTTGCGCGATGTTGGAAAAGTTTTGCAGAAAAACGGCTTGCGGAAGTTCGCCGAGGTTGCGCGCGAGCGACGGCGCAGGGATCGTGATCTCGGCGACTTGGTTCCCGTCGGGCAATTCGCCGTAGGGCATCCGCTCGTGTCCCATCACGAAGAGCGAGCCGGGAAAACCATCGCGCGCGCCGGAGGGATCGCCGCCGGGGTTGAACGTCAGCGCGTTGCCGCCGTACTCGAATGTGCGCGGGCGCGCCGCGCCATCGGGCAAACGAAACGCGCCGAGGTATTGCAGATCGCCGGGCTGGACGAGCTGAGTGGAACTTGTCGCGACGAGCGGCAAGAAAACGGTGGGGGAAGCCAGGCGCGGCGCAACGCCGCGCGCCGCCAGCGCGATCCCAAGCGAAAGGATGCACAAACCGAGAACACTGCTTCCAATGATCGCGAACGAAAAAATACGGCGTCTCATCTGATTCTCCCGTATGTCTCAGCACATCACAGATTGTCATTCTGAGGCGCGCTTTTTGCGCCGAACGCTTTGCGTCTCGCAATTTGCGATTAGCGAGATGCTTCGCTTCGCTCAGCATGACCGAATTGTGATCTACTGTGTCTCGGCATCAGGATAACGCGATTCTCGCGATTTGTCAGCAGAGCGCAATACTGTTTTGGCGGGAAAAGAGGGTACTGGGGTACTGAATTGGCAAATAGCGAATGGCAAATAGCAGATCGCGTATGAGCTATCCGCCATCTGCGACTTGCCACGCGACTTGGATTGTCGTCCCCGCGCCCGGCGCGGCTTGCACCGTCAACGCGCCGCCGATCAATTCGACGCGTTCGCGCAAGCCCACCAAACCGAAATGCCCGCGCGCGGCAAATTCGTGCAGCGCGGTCGGCACGACGAACCCGCGCCCATCATCGCGGATCGTCAGCGTCAACCGCGCGCCGTCGAACGCGAGGTCAAGCGCGACATTGCGCGCGCGCGCGTGCCGCGCGATGTTCGCGAGCGCCTCTTGCGTGACGCGATAGAGATTGACGGTGACTTCGCCCGGCAGCGCGCGCAGCGCGGCATCGGGCGCAAGATTGACTTGGGCGGGGATGTGCTGTTGCGCCGACCAATCTTCGGCGAGGACGCGCAACGCCGCGCTCAAGCCAATCGTGTCGAGCATCGGCGGGCGCAGTTCCGCGCACACCTGGCGCAGTTCGCTCAGCAGATCGCGCACCTCCGCGCGAATCGCAGCGAGACCTTCCAGGTCTTGAAAACCTGGAAGGTCTGCCAGCAGCAACCCTAGTTGCATATTCAAGCCAACCAAATCTTGGAGCGGTCCGTCGTGCAACTCGCGCGCCAGGCGCGCGCGTTCCTCTTCGCGCGAGCGTAGCAATTGGCGTTGCGCTTGCGCCAGCGTTTCGCGGCTCGCGCGAATCTCGTCCAGTTGCGCGCGCAACGTTTCGACGAGCAGGACGTTGCCCAGCGCGGTTTCGGCTTGGCGCGCAATCGTCGTTAGGATGCGGCGATCCGCGGCGGTGAAATCTTCGCCGTTGCGATGCGCGCGCACGCGCCACACCGCGCGGGTCTCACCTTGAAACGCGAGGGGGAATTGCAACGAGCCAGGTGACAGGTGACGGGTGTCAAGTGACAAGGGAGGAAACGAGGCGGAAGATTCCTTTTGACTTTTTGCTTCGCCTGTCTCTTGCCACGTGTCACTTGTCACCAATTCACCTTCGTACAACTGCATCAACGTCGGCACGCGGCGCGTCAACACGTCGTCCAGTTGCGCGCGTTCGATACAGCGCGCCAGCGCGTCGCTGATCGTTTCGATCACGCCGGGATAATCGTACCACCCGCCGTAGAAAAAACGATCCACGCCGCGCTGAATTTGCGCGCGCGTCCAATCGAAACTCCAGCCGATCAGCAAGGTCAAACCGACGATGATGAACAGTTGCGCGAGCCAATCGTTGGGCAAGAATCGAACGAGCAGCAAAAACGGACCCAGATACAACAGCAGGACGCCGAGCGATAGAATCGCGTAGACGAGCGCGCGATTCAGGATGCGATCGATGTCGAACAAGTTGTCGCGCGCAATCGCCAGCAGATAACCGAGCGGCGAAATGATGATCAGCGGGCCGATCGTCCAGTCGGGGATTCGGCTCGCGCCGATGATGGTGGGGAGCAGGTAGAAGAAAAACGCGGGAATCGCCGGCGCGAGTCCGCCCAGCACGACGAGGCGCAGACGGCGGCGCGCATCGGGCGTGCCGTGCGCGTAGGCGTACACGAGAATCGCCACCGCGCCGAGGATTTCAATCGTGTTGTACAGAAAACTTGCGCGCAAGCCCCAGTCCGTTCCGGACAAGCGGCACGCGAGCGCGCCGAGCATCAACGTGTAGATCGTGGACAAGAGCCAGCGTCGTTGGCGCGGCGCGCCCAGCGTGATTGGAAAAGTGAGATAGAAATGAAGCGCGAGCGCGCCGCCCAGATGAAAGCCGCTGCTGATGAGGAAGGTGATCCACGCCGGACGACTCGCGACCTCGGGGTAGGCGAGGAAGAACAACAAACCAATCGCCAGACTTTGCGTCAGCAGGAAAAATAAACGCGCGGCGTGTTGGCGATACCTGCGCCAGATCAACAAGGTCCCTACGCTCCAAAAAACAAGCGTGACGATGATCGCGTTGAGCAAGGCAAGCCAATGGACGCGCGCGTACGCCACCAGCGGTAGTTCCAACGTCAAACGCTGCGCGCCACGCTGAATCTGCGCGGGTTGATTATCGGCGGGCAAAGTTTTCAATTCGACGAGCGGGATGCCGTTGACGTTCACAATCACATCGCCCGCTTGCAGACCTGCATAGTTGCACAACGAAACGTCCGGCACCTCACGCACCACGCCGGTCGCGCGTTCGAACGCGCAGTCGAGCGTCGGGGTGCTGGCTTGCTGATAGACGACGTATCCGATCAAAATCGGCGTGATGAGCGCGATGAAAATAAAAACGCCGCGCCCGAAGAGATCAAGGCGCATCGGCGTTTTCTCCTGTGGGCTCCACTTGCACCAAACCGTGCCGGATCGCGATGAGCGCGGCTTGCGTGCGCGAGCTGACGCCCAGTTTGGCGTAAATCGTGCTGACTGCGTTTTGCACCGTGCGCGTCGTGATGACGAGTTTTTGCGCGATCAGCGCGTTCGCGCAGCCTTGCGCGAGCAGGCACAGAATTTCGATCTCGCGCGGGGTGAGGGGCAGCGCGTCCGCCGGGGCTCGATCTTCGGGACGGGTCGCGCGAGCGACGACTTGGCGCGCGATTTCCGGACTGAGCCAGGATTCGCCGCGCGCAACCGCGCGCACTGCGCCCACCAACGTTTCGAGCGCGTCGTCTTTGAGGATGTAGCCGGTCGCACCGGCTTCCAACAATCCAAAGACGGTCTGGCGATCCTGATGCACGGTCAGGATCAGGATCGCGGGCGACGCGCCGTGCGCGCGCAACTGCCGCGTCACTTGGATCCCGTTCACGTCCGGCAAGTTCACGTCCAGCACCAGCACATCGGGGCGATGCGCGGCGACGAGACGCAATGCATCCGCGCCGGTCGCGCCTTCGGCGACGACGCGAATGTCGTTCGCGCGGTTCAGCACGGCGCACATTCCCGCGCGGACAATCGGATGATCGTCCACGATCACAACGCTTGGCATAGTATCCCTCGCGGTAGAGTGAACAGTGATCACTGAACACTAGACGTTATCAAAAATAAGGTAAAATGTATGCATGCTCAAATACTCCGAATTGAAACGAGATCGTCGCAAGTTTCTTGCACTGACTGGATTAACGCTCAAAGAGTTCAGTGCCCTGTTGCCGGCATT
>VGOB01000172.1 GCA_016865935.1 Chloroflexota bacterium
AATGCCGGCAACAGGGCACTGAACTCTTTGAGCGTTAATCCAGTCAGTGCAAGAAACTTGCGACGATCTCGTTTCAATTCGGAGTATTTGAGCATGCATACATTTTACCTTATTTTTGATAACGTCTATTTATCACGCGGGTGAAATCAATCAACTCCTCTCCATTTGTCGGCATGAAGCATGGGAAGAAGGAGAACAAGTTGAGGAGAATCATATCGCAACCATCGGACACCGGGTTGTCCCGCCCTGGAAACGATAAGGGCAGACGCAGGGTTCAACATCTTCGGCGCGCATCTGGATTTGAAATCAACGTTGCCGCGCGCTGCAAGTCAGACGGTGATTGACACTCTCCTTTGCCCCGTTGTATAATGCCCCCGCAAAGAGATAACCGCCAAAATGTCCCAAGCCATCAAGGCGCTCATTCAAACCAGAGTCCGCGCCAACCAATATCGTCTCAGCAGTCACGCTGAACACGAACGCGAAGCCGATCGAATATCCTGGCAAGAGATCGAGGAGGTGTTGCTTTCCAATTCGCTTCAGGTGATCGAAGATTATCCCGATGATCCGCGCGGCGCAAGTTGTTTGATCTTGGGATATACCCGCGCAATGAAACCGATTCATCTCGTCTGCGGTATTTCGCTACCCGATGTGCTGATCGTGATTACCGTTTATCGCCCCAACGCGGAAGAATGGATTGATTCGCGCGAGCGGAAGGAGAAAAGGAAATGACAATTTGCTATTTTTGCAAAGGGAAAGTAAAGGCAGGACACGTCCAACATATTCATCGCTGGGGCAATCAAGTTTTCATTCTTGAAAACGTCCCCGCTGAGATTTGCCAACAGTGTGGCGAAGTCTATTTTGCCCCGCACGTTCTGGCAGAGATGGACAAGATCGCTTTGGGCAAAGCGCAACCTCAAACGACCATCCAGGTGCCAGTCTACGCTTTCGCTTAAAATCCAACGCGGGGGCAAATCGCCCCCGCGATTCTTTGACGGAGAATACATATGTCATCCACACAACGCTGGGCACTCATCCTTGGCGCGTCGTCCGGCTTTGGCGCGGCAACCGCGCGCGCGCTTGCGGACGCGGGGTTTAACATTTTCGGCGTGCATCTGGATTTGAAATCAACGTTGCCGCGCGCGCGGCAAGTCCAAGCCGATATCGAAGCGAAAGGGCGCAAAGCGTTCTTCTTCAACAAGAATGTCGCGGATGATCGCAACCGCGCGGAAATCATCGCCAAAATGAAACGACTTTTAGGCAGCCGCTGCAAGATTCACGTCGTCCTGCACACCGTCGCGTTCGGCAACTTGAAACGCTACATCGCCGACGATCCGAAAGACGCGGTCGATCGCAAAGCAATGGAGATGACGCTCGACGTAATGGCGAACTCATTCGTCTACTGGACGCAAGACCTGGTGCGCGCGGGTTTGCTCACGCGCGGCTCGAAAGTGTACTCGATGACGAGCGCGGGCTCGCACCGCGTCTTCATCGGCTACGGACCGGTCTCCGCCGCCAAAGCCGCACTCGAATCGCACACGCGCCAACTCGCGCTCGAACTGATCAGCAAAGGGATTTGCGTCAACGCGATTCAGGCGGGCGCGGCGGACACGCCCGCGCTGCGCGCGATTCCCAATCAGAAAGAAGCGGTCGCGCACGTCAAAGAGTTGCATCCCGACGGACGACTCACCGTGCCCGAAGATGTCGCGCGCGTCATCGTCGCGCTCGCGGATCCGAATGTGGATTGGATCACAGGTACGGTGATTCGCGTGGATGGCGGCGAGGACAATTGGTAAACCAGAGGACAGAAGTCAGAGGTCAGAGATCAGAAAACGACCTTCCAGGTTTAGAAAACTTGGAAGGTCGTTGACTTTTAATGCCAGATGAACGCGCGCGTCGCGCTGGGTGGGCTGACGGCGAAAATCGACGCGGGCAAATTGGGCGCGCGCATATTCGTCGCCGCTTGATTCAGCACCAGCACGTACCACGCGAACGTCGTGCCGTTTGCATTTTCGCCGGGATACTCCGCCGCATCCAGTTTGACGCTCGTCCCTTGTCTGATCTGGCGCACGATTGATTTTTGCTCGTTATTCCAAACGTAATCAAGATGCACCACGTAAAACTCGTTGGGCTTGAGCGTGCCCGGCGATTCCCAACTCAGCGTCGGAAGATCTTTGCCGCCGCGAAACGCGTGACGATCGGGGGGCCACAACAAATTCGGCGCGCTGTACGCAAATTGCGCGGTCGGCGTCGCCGACGCGTTGACAATCGGTGTGGGCGATGGCGTAGGCGACCACGCGCCAACCGGCACGAGCAACACCTGACCGATCGAAAGAAAATCGCTTTCCAGTTGATTCGCCGCTCGAATCGCGTCCACGGTCGAGCCGTAATGCGCCGCGAGCGTGTACAAGTTATCGCCGCGTTGAACGAGATGGCGAATCACCCCCGCCGGACCGCTGATGGCAGCCGGAGTCGCGGGGGATTGCTGAGACAACGGGGTGGGCGTGCCAGCCGGAGACGATGGATTGGCGCCGGGCGGCGGCGTAGGCGTCGGCAAGGGAATGATCAATTCTTCGCCCGCGCGAATCGTATCGTCCTTCAAATTATTCGCGTTCTTGATCGCCTGCACCGAAACTTTGTAACGCACCGCGATTTCGCTCAGCACATCGCCGGACTTGACGCGATACTTGATCGTGACCGGCGTCGGACCCAGCGCGGTCGGCGATGCGACCGGCGTCGCGATGATCGTCGTCACAATCGGCGTCACGGCGCGCGGCGTGCGCGTCGGCGTACTCGTCGCGGGCGCGCCGCCCCAACCCAAGCGCGCCGGACCGCCCAACAAAACGAACGCGACGATACTCACCACGACGACGAGCAATACGATCCCCGCCATCACGATCCAAGGGGGCAGCGAATCGTTCGGCAGCTCGCCTAGATGCGCGGGCACGCGTTGCACCATTCGTTCGTGGCGCCACGGTTCCGAGCGCCCCGGTCGCGAGGGAGGAGGTGGAGTTGGTCGTCCAGATGCCATAAAGGTTTTTTGCCTCAGTCCGATTTCAGCGTCGAATTTCTGCGCCTATTATAACAAACCTTTGCGATTTTGCCAACAGGGGCGCAGGGGAACAAGTGAAAAGTAAAAAGGAAAAAGTTAAAAGTAAAGAGAGCAAAGAAATCGCCGCGCCGATTTGGCGAACGAGCGTATCTTCAAAACGCAAAGTGACGACGTGCGATCCGGCGGGAATGCGCGCGAGAATCAATCCTTGCTCGTCATACGGTTCGATCTCGATGCGCTGGCGATCAATCGTCGCCGTCCAGCCGGGAAAATAACGCGCGTAGATCAGCACGCGCGCCGACGCAGACGCGTCCACGCGCAGAACGATTGAATTTCCGCCGGACCGCATCGTTTCCACCGTCGCTCCATCGTCGAGCGCGCGCGCTTTATGCAATTTTTCGCCGTCGAGATATTGTTCCACCAACGGCGAACCCTGGGGACGCGCGCCAGTCATCCAGATCGTATCGCCAAGCAATTCGCCGTCTTTGACTTGGAACTCCATCAGCGTCCGCGCATTGAACTCCGCGTCCGTATGTTGCGGCTGAGTGTACGCGTAACTCGCCGCGATCAAAATCAATCCGATCGCCAGCGCGGGCGCGCGATCGCGCGCGTCGTCCGCGAACGCGTAGAGCGCGGCGCCGGACAAGAACGCGAGCGCGAACGCGGCGACGATGAGCAGACGCCACGGGAATTGCACGAACGCGATCACGGACGCGAACGGCTCCCACAGCGGCGCGGACACCGGCAACATCGCCAGCACGATCGCGCCAACGATCAGCGCGAACAGCGCGATGTGCGCGCGCATCGCGCCGCGCGTGCGCGGCAGCGCGAACAACGCGACGATTGCCAGCAAGGTTGGAATCAAACCCAGTTGCAGTGAAAATTGATCCGCGCCGTTTTCGCCCGCGTAACCATAACCCCAGAACGGCGAAAAAAGTTGCTGCGCGTTGAGAAAATGTTTGCGATAATTGAAGAATCCGCTGATCAACGGATCGCTCGTCAGAAATTTCTGCTCGAACAAGATCGGCAGCAGAAAAATCGCGGCGATGCCGAGCGCGAGGAGAATCGAGAGCGCGGGAGGCAATAAGCAGTCAGCGATCAGCCGTCGGCGGTCGGCGGTCGGCGGTCGCGCTGTGAAGAGCAAGAACACGATGTACAACCCAACAACCGGCGTAAAAATCACCGCCATCGAAATATGCGATAAAATCAATCCGGCATACGCGAGCGCGGCGATGGGGATGTAATGCGCGCGGCGCGTCGTCATCAATTCGTAGAACGCCCAGAAGATCAGCGGCGGAAAAACGAACGCGACGAGTTCGGCTTGCGCGGCGCGCACGTAGAGATCAACCAAGTGGTACGGAACGTACACATACGCAATCGCCGCGACGAGTCCGGCGTTTCTCCCCAGCACGCGCGCGGCGAAGAGGTACATCGTCAGCGCGGAAAAAAAGATCGCCAGCCCGTCTACGATTTTGACCGCGCTGACAAAATCGAATCCGAGCAGGTGGAACGCTTCGCCGACGAAAAACGGAAGCGGCGCGAGAATGAGCCAGAGCGGATAGCCGTACCCAAAAACCATATCCGCCGCCCAGCGCGGATACCACGCGCCGTCGCGCAAGGTCGCGTCGAACATTTGCAAAAAGTAAACGGAATGGCGCGCGTCGTGCGCGAACGTGAAATAGCCCGGCGCGGTCAGCGGCGCGAGCGCGAAGAGGGAAAAAACAAGGATGAGGGATGAAGGATGAAGGATGAAGGATGAAAGATAAAAGATGAAAGATGAAACTGGTTGCATGAAGGTTCGATTCATCTTTCATCCTTCATCTTTCATCTTTTGCTGATCGCGTATTTCCCAAATGACCAAACCCAATGCCAACAAAAGACTCGTCGCGGACATCCAGCCGCCGATGATGCGCGGCGGTGTGTCGTCGAACCGCACGAGCAGCCATTGCTCCTGCCCTTGCGGAATGTGAACCCGAATCCGCCCCAAAGGATCATCCGGGTCAACATCAAGCGGCAATTCGCGAATGATCTCCGTCGTCTTGGGCTTGGTCAGATACGCGCGCCAGCCGGGATAATAAAACAGATTGAACGTGATGATCGAATCTGCTTGCGCGTGATAAACGATCTGCTCGCCGTTCGCTTTCAGTCCGGCAAAATTCGGCAGCACGCCGATCCAAACCTTGTCCGCGTCAATGTGCGTGTAATCAATTTTCGATTTCAGTTTTTTTCCGGCGAAATACACATCCGCCATCGGCGACCACTCGGGGATTTCCTTGACCCACGCGGTCGAGCCGGTCATTTCTCCGGCGCTTTGCTGAAAGCGAAACAGACCCAGGATGCTGACGGGACCTTCTTTCGGTTCGACGATCATCTGCGCGGTGAGGTACGGAAAACCGCCCCAGACGATCAGCGCGCCGAGCAAGATCGTCGGCAGAGAAAGCGCGCGCGCGTTGTCCTCCGGCTCGTCGGTCAGGACGATTGCGCCGGCGAGCGCGGCAAGCGGAATCATCGTCAGCGTCAGCAAGCGCCACGGGAATTGCGCGAACGAAAGAATCGGACGCGCGATTTGCCACACCGGCAGCGAGAACGCCAGCATCAGCGCGGCGACGCCGAGCGCCATCGCGAGAAAAAAGATCCAAAAGCGACGCGTGTTGCGCGGATTACGCGCAATCGCGACGATGGAAAAAATCGCAAGCAGAACCGGAACGACGCCCAGTTGAAACGACATCTCGTCCACGGGACCCGGCTTGCTGATACCGAATCCCCAGGTCGGACTGAAGAGTTGGAAAAAATACGCAAAGTGATTCGTGTAATCGTAATAATTGCCCAGCCACTGATCGGTGCGAACGTATTGATATTCCAGAACAGCGGGAACGAAAAAGATCGCGACGAGCCCGAGTCCGAGCGCGAGCGCGGCGAGGGAGGGAAGACCTAAAGAGATGAAAGATGAAAGATGAGAGATTGGTGATTGGTGATTGGTGATTAGTAATCGGGCGCGGAATTCCCCAAGCATCAGGAACAAAACCCAGATGCCGAGAACGACGGTGAAGAGCATCGCGACGCCGTTGTGCGAGAACATCATCGCGGCATACGCGAACGCGGCGGCGACAATCGTGATGCGACTTGGGCGAACGACGGTCTCGTAAAAGCCCCAGAGCGCGAGCGGCAGAAAAATCAGCGCGACCGATTCGGCGAGCGCGGCGCGCACGTAGACATCCGCGATGTGGTACGGGATGTAGATGTACGCGAGCCCGGAGAGAAACGCGGCTTGACTCGATCCGGTCAGGCGTTTGATGAACGCAAACATCGTCACGCCGGACAGGACAATCGCCAAGGCGAAAACGATTTTCGTCGCGGTCACAAAATCGAAACCGAGCAGGTGAAACACTTCGCTGGCGTACAACGCTCCAGGCGCGTAGATATTGAACATCGGATAACCGTAGCCAAAAGTGTAATCGGGCGCCCAGCGCGGATAAAAGATGCCATCCTGGATCGAGCGATCGAATTGGAACAGAAAGTACACCGAGTGACGTCCATCGTGCGCGCCCCAAAAGTAGCCGGGCGCGAACAGCGGCGCGATCGCGAAGATCGAAAACAGGATGAGCAAAATGCGATAAGAATCGAAGCGTTTCATTGCAAGTTTAAGGTTCAAAGTTCAAAATTCAAAGTTGAATCCTTCAACCTCGAACCTTGAAACCTTGAACTTCATTTTGGGCGAACCTGCTCCGTGATCACCGGCTCTGGATCTCCGGGACGCGGCACGCTCACAGAATCCGCGCCGGTGGTGGTCAGCGCGCGTCGCCCCGTCTCAGCAACATATAGACCGAATTCAATATGATAATCTTCGCGCGGACCGTCCACGTCAATCTGGATCGTATGCGTATCAGAAATCACCTGACCGGTTTTCCACGTGAGCGTCGGGGACGCGCCGCCTTGCGGCTTGGAATCGGCTTGCGCGTAATAGCCGCCGTTTTCGTGAACGCCGTGAACAAAGACCGTGTAATCGTGATTGACCGGACGCAACGCTTGCCACGTGAGATGCAACCGGATGGTCGCGCCGTGCCGCAACGGACCTACGATGCGATAATCGAGCAGCGCGATTTCATTGTCGCCGAAGATCGCGATCGGCGGACGCGTTGGATTCGCGGCGAGAAAGCGCGGCGCGAGATAGCCGTAACTCGCGACGACCGGCAGCGCGACGAAAAACGCAAGCATCGCCGGGCGCGCGAAACGCGCGTCAAACTCGATTGCCGCGCCCGCGACGATTGCCAGCGCGAGTCCGACGAACGCGAGCAGTTGCCAAGGGTGCGCGACGAATAGCCCCAGCCCGCGCCACAACGGCGACGCGATGTCAAACGTGAGAATCGCTAGCACGATTGCCGCGCCAAGAAAAACCGCGACGACGCGCCGCAATTCGGGCGCGCGCGCGTCGCCGCGCCACGCCAACGCAAGCGCGATGATCGCCAAGCCCAGCGGCGCGACGCCAAGTTGAAACGGAAACTGATCGAGAAAACTGCCGGTACTTTCGCCGAATCCCCACGACGCGGCGAACAATTGAAATGGCAAAATGAAATTCGCGCTGAAACCATCGCGCGTGATCTGCGCGCCGTGGCGCAGAATCGTCGGCAAATACAATATCGCGCCAAGTGCAAGACCGCCGACCGACGACCGCAGACCGCCAAGCGCATCGCGTCCGCGCAACGCGATGGCAATCGCCAGCGCGACGAGCGTGAAAAGAATCGCGAACCCAGGTTGAATCAGAAACAACAAGGTAAAAGGTAAAAGCGAAAAGACAGCCGACGGTCGACGGTCGACGGTCGACGGTCGTGTGGCAACGAGTAACACAAGCGGAAGCACCGCCCACGCCACCGCTTCCGCAAACGCGCCGCGCACGTACACCGTCGCGATGTGAAACGGCAAGTAGACGTAGATCGTCGCCGCGAGGAGCGCGCCGTTTTCGCTGAGCCAGCGGCGCGCGAGCGCGTACATCGCCAAGCCGCTCGCGATCCACGCGAGCGCGTAGACGAGTTTGATCGCAGTGAGATAACTGAAACCGAGCAGGTGGAAAGTTTCAGCGAGGAGATACGGCAGCGCGCCCTCGGTGCGAAAGAGATCGAACGCGCGCCCGACGACCGGCGCCCACGCGAAAAATTGCGCGGGATTTTGATCGAGGTCAATCAGATTGTAGTACGCGAGCAAACCGGTGTGGGACTGGAACGCGCCGGGGTATTCCAGCGGCGCGATCGCGAAAACCGCAAGGAGAACCACCAGCAGCGGATACAAAAATTTCACGAGGCGCATTATAGCATGGATGCGACGAGAGACCAAAAATTCGATTACGTTACGCGCTAAACTGCTGAAACCCCGTGCGGCGTTGTTTGCTGTATGCCACCAGCGCTTGCTCGATCACCGGATGCCCGGCTTCGGCGGGCTGAAATTCGCCAACCTCGACACGCTTGTCTTCGAGTTGCTTGTAATCCTGAAAAAAACGTTTGAGCATCATCATTTGATGCGACGGCATCTCGCTCGCTTGCTGGTACGAATTGAACGACGGATCGTCCAACGCGACGGCGATGATTTTGTAATCCACTCTGCCCGCGTCGATCATCGTCATCAAGCCGATGCAGCGCGCGCGCATAATCGTCAACGGAACGACGCGCTCTTGGCAAAAGACCAGCGCATCGAGCGGGTCGCCATCTTCGGCGAGCGATTGCGGAATGAAACCATAATTCGCGGGATAGTAGACCGCCGAGTACAACACGCGATCCATTTTCAACAGTCCGCTCGTCTTATCTAACTCGTACTTGACGCTGCTCCCCGCCGGGATTTCGATCACCGCGTTGAATTCGTACGGCACATTCGCGCCGGGTGAAACATCGTGCCAAGGATTCATTACGTCCTCCTTGAAAATGCGACCGCCGACAGACGACCGCCGACCGCGCTTGACAAATTATCATCCGCGAATCACGCGAATATCGCTAATTGTCATGTCCAATGACATCGTAAACATTTTTCCGATTTCGTTAACATGACTTAGTCCGATGACATCGTAGACACTTGGCGGCGACGGTGCGAACGACGAAACTCGGGTTGCAAGGGGCGCACCGGTT
>VGOB01000173.1 GCA_016865935.1 Chloroflexota bacterium
CTTTGTGCACGTACTCGTCCCAATGTGCGTCCAGAATTTCGGCGAGGCGAATCATGACGGCAATATTACGCGCAATTCAAACACCCGCAATACAATGCGAAGCATTTCTGTTCAACTCCCATCCCCACGCTACTCGAACTCCCCTTTCTCCGGGATGAATATGATCTTCAGAGGGAGCGCACTCTGTACATCTTAGATCATCTCGCCGATGCGACCCAGGTTCCCGCGCCGGTCTTTGTCTTTGCCCACATTCCAATTCCTCATCCGCCTTTCCTGTTTGGGGCACAGGGAGAACCCTTACGCCCGCGTCGTGAATTCTCTTCCGAAGGAACCGAGATCGTGATGCGTATCTCGGAACAAGAGTACGCCGAGTCATATCGGCAACAAGTAATTTTCGTCACGACAAAGATCCGGAATGTCATTGATGACATACTTGCAAAATCACAAGGACCGGTCATCATCGTCCTGCAAGCCGATCATGGACCTAGCATGCGACAATTGTCTCCCAGCGACCCGAAAGCAATCTATAGAGAGCGGATGTCCATACTTGGCGCTTTCTATCTGCCTGACAGACAGTACGATCTGCTCTGTCCCAGCGTGACCCCTGTGAACATATTTCGGATAATTTCAAACCGTTATTTGGGCGCCAACCTTGAACGCCTAGAAGATAGGAATTACTTCTCGACATATGCCTTTCCATACACTCTTGTCGATGTGACTGATCAGGTAGCCAAATAACGCTTCTTTTCTATGCCATCTGCTCCCCATATACAACAAAACTGCGGCTCTCACTTCCGAGAGCCGCATTTCCTTTTCACCACCCACTGTTCACACCGTCCACTGCCCACTGCCCACTATCCACTGTCCACCGCTTCCGCCATCGCGCGAATGTGTGCGGGCGTCGTGCCGCAGCAGCCACCAATGATGCGCGCGCCGGCGTCGCGCAATTCGCGCGCGCTCTGCGCCATCACCTCCGGCGTCGCGCGGAAAATCGTTTTGCCGTCCACGAGTTCCGGCTTGCCCGCGTTCGATTTGGCGATCAGGATCGCGTCCGGCGCGACCGCGCGCATTTTTTGCACCACGCCCAAGATTTCTTCCGGACCGTTGCCGCAGTTGCCGCCGATTGCCGCCGCGCCCCAATCGAGCAGCGCGCGCGCCGCCGTCTCCGGCTTGACGCCCATCATCGTCCGCCCGCGCGTGTCAAACGTCAGCGACGCAAGAATCGGAATATCTTTGGAAACGCGCCGCACGCCTGCGATCACCGCGCGCGCTTCTTCCAAATCGGACAGCGTCATCGTCCAGATCACATCCACGCCGCCGTCAATCAGCGCGCGCGCTTGCTCTTCGAATCCGGCGACCGCGTCGTCGAACGCGAGCGCGCCCAGGGGCGCGAGCAATTCGCCGGAGGGTCCGATGTCGCCTGCCGCGATCACGTCTACGCCCGCGCGCGCGATTTCCTCGCGCAAAATTTCCGCGCCGACGCGATTCGCTTCGGCGACGCGCGCCGCCCAGCCGTGTTGCGCCAAGCGAAAGCGACTGCCGACGAACGTATTCGTGATCAAGATCTGCGCGCCCGCTTCGATGTAGGCGCGATGCACCGCGCGCACGCGGTCGGGATGCTCGATGTTCCAGACGACCGGCGATTCACCGGGCGCGAGTCCGGCGGCTTGGAACATCGTCCCCAGCGCGCCGTCGGCGATCACGGTTTTCGATTCTTGCAAAAGCGTTTGTAGTTTGTTCATTTTCATTTCCGTTCTGCTTCCACTATCTGAATTTCTTCTTTCGTCAGTCCGTAAAGTTCGTACACCAACGCGTCGATCTGTTCATCCATCACGACGATTTCGCGCTGGAGGCGTTCGCGCGCCGCGTCGCTTTTGACGGCTTGCTTTTGCGCGTGCAAATCGAGCATTCGCTCGACCAGCGCGACGAGTTGGTCGTGACGCGATTGATCGGCGGAAACGAGGATCGGAAAACGCGCGACGTTCGTCTTTTTCACTTCAGCAAGCGCTTCCCCAACTTCAGGGTTGAGCGTGTGGTAATACCAATTCATCAACCGCGAATTCAACACGCCGAGAATATAACGAAGCGATGGCTTGTCACCGATAGGCACAAGCACGTGCATATTGTTCAAGCACAGATATTGCCGCGTGTCCAAAGTTGCAACGATGCTATCGCCGGTTTGGCGCATCACGATTTTTTCAGACGCGTCGAAATTGGCGGCGGGGCGCGGTTCAGCCAACCACGCGCCATATTTCAAATAGCGCGGCTCCAGCGGCGCGATTGTGTATCGCCCAATGTCGCTGCCCCTGAGATACGGGCGATGCAACTTGCTCGCCTGACGATTGCTGTCGTAGATTCTTTCTTCGACGACCTGGCGCGTTTGCGGTGGCTTGCCTTTGCCGACTTGGTACGGTTTGATGCCGACGTTAATCCCACACAGCGAATCCAGCCGCGCCCCGAGTCGCGCACATTTGCGCGCCAACGCTTTCTCTGCCGCGCCCAGAAAAATATTGATGACGGCGCCATCCGACTTGCGCCACTGGTCTTGGTTGTGGCGGATGTGTTTGATCCCAGTCGCGCTCCACGCTTCAAAAGCATCCAACGATTCGACAATCGTCGCGATCGATTGCCAACCTGCAGCGTCGCCGCGTTGCAACACGACGATTTCCGTATCCACCGTGACCTTGGGAAACACGGGGAATCGAAAGTGAACGATTTCAACGACGCGCGTATTCGCGACAACGAATTTTCGGATGTTTCCTTGCAGCACGTTCGTCAACCAAGGATTAGGAAAAATCATTCCGAAAAATCCGCCGCGCTTGATCAAATCCCTGATCGCTTTTTCCAAGAACACAAGATAACTGTCGAGTTGGTAACTTTGGCAACAGTACTTGGAATTCAGGTATTCTTTTTCCGCATCGTACAAAGACGCGCCGTACGGCGGATTGCCGATCACCGCGTCAAAGCCGCCCGCCGCGATAATTTCGCCAAAGCCGTCGCCCTTGCTTTCCCAATCGAACGGATTGATGCGCGCGCGTTCGTCGCCTGTCGCCGCGATGTCGCGCGCGATCAGCGAATTGCCGCATTTGATATTGTTGTTCAGACGCGGCAGCAACGCCGCGCCGTTGCCGTGCTCCAGCATCTTGATGTACAAACTCATCATCGTGATCTCGACCGCTTGCGGGTCAACGTCCACGCCGAAAATATTGTTCCGCAGAATCTCCGCTTTTTGCGCGAGCGACAATTTGAATTCGCCGTACTCCGCCTGCGGTTCCTGCAACAAGCGCGCCTGCCGCGTCGAGACGCCGCCGCGGCGTCGCCGCGCGCGTTCGGCGTAATAGCGCGTGTGATACTCCAGCAGCGCGTCGTACGCGCCGATGAGGAACGAGCCCGAGCCGCACGCGGGATCGAGAATTTTCAGTTTCCTGATTTGCTCGGGCGATTTGCCCTCGATCAATTTGCCGACCGTCTGCGCGACGATGTAATCCACGATGTACTTGGGCGTGTAGTAAACGCCGCCCGCTTTACGCACTTCGGGCTTGTCCTCGACAACCGCGCGCGTCGCCGTCACGCGAATCGTCTTGCCCAGGTAGCGTTCGTAAATCGAACCAAGCAGTTCGACGCCGATCTGCGCGAAATTGTACGGCGCCAGTCCTTCGAGCACGATTTCGGCGACGAGCGCGGAATCCCACCGCAGGTCCTCGCACCGATGCCGCTTGAAAATCTCGCCGTTCAGCCGGTCATTCACCTCGCGGAAATACAACAGCAGTTCCGCCATCATCGCGCGATCGTGATCGCCTTCTTTCCACGCGCGCGCGATTTTCGCGAGGCGTCCCGCATCCAGCACGCCGCGATCTTCCGCCACGCGAATGAAAATCAGGCGGTCGAGAAAAATCTGAACGACGTTGTTGAGATCGGCAGGATCGTCTAAATCGGGATGCTCTCTGAAAATCGCTTTGGCGAATTGTTCGCGCCAACGCGAGAGGTCGGCGAGGAACTCTTGATCGAGGGGCGCGCGTTGTCGCGCGGCGCGCGCAGAGGGTTTCAACAGTTTATCGAGCGAACCAGCCGCGACGGACGCGCGCGCGAGTTGCCACAAATCGTCGAGCGCGCGCGCGGTGAGGTATTCGTTGTAACGATAGGAGAAAATCAAGCCAATCTGAGGATGCTTTGGATCGGGCTTTGCCGTCGCGTCGTAAAAACGAAACTCTTCAAAATCAGTTGCCGCCGCAAAGTAGACGAACGGTTCGGGCGTGTTCCACGCGTACTTTTTCGCTTGCAACGCCGCGCCGCTTTTCTCCAACGAAATGTGCGGCGCTTTGGCTTCGACGTAGAACATCGTCTTGCCGCTAACGCGAAACGTGTAATCGGGTTTGCCTATCGTCTCGCCGCGTTCGACGATCACGTCGCACTGCGCGCGCCCCAGCCCCGCCTTGTCTTGCACGTCCCAGCCCAGCGCTTCGAACAGCGGATTGATGAAATGCAAGCGCCCTTCCGCTTCGGTATAATCGCTGCGGAGATAATCGGCGCGATGCTTTTCAAATCGCGCGACGAGCGCGGCAAGTTCTTTTTCAAAATGCTCGCGCGTGGAACTCGGGTTAGTCATCAGCCAGCAAACCATCCAGGAAACTTACAAAGTGCTCCAGGTCCGTCGTATACGTTCGCTCCAAGGTGCGCGCCTTTTTCCGCACCAACGCCAGCCGCTCGAGATCGAGATGAAGACGATACGCGCTCCGAAACAGATGACGAAAACGGCGCAATTCGTCAAGATCATCGAATGTCACCGAACTGATTAGCGCAGGACGAATGCCTTCGATGTCCAACGTCATCCGATGGAGCAATGCAACGTGCCAACCCGATTGGTCGCCAATCTGGTTCTCAAACACTTCGGCGACGCGCTGGAAAATACTCTCGAACGCACAATAGAGATTGTGCAAATGGTATGCCACCGCGATCATCTGCTCTTCATTCGCGAGGGCGTCGGGATAGCGATTGAGCGCGGAGTAGATTTCGGCAATGGCTTGCGTATCAGCCGCGATGTCTGCTTTCAATGTCAGAATCTTGGGCTTCATAGATCATTTCTCCCGTCTCACGTACTCGCTCGGCAAAACGCAAGTCTTTGTCTAGTTCCACAATCTCCACGGCGCGATCAGGAATCGCGCGCTCCAATTCTCGCCAGAGCGCAAAGTAATCCTCCGCCGTCAGATGACCTTCGATCGCGATGTCAATGTCCGAATCACGGCGCAACATTCCAGGGCGGATCGCTGAGCCAAAGAGATATGCCTTACGTACCTGCGGAAAAGCGGGGATGACCGAACGCGCTGCGGCGCGCACGATTTCCCGTGCGCGTTGACGCGCGCGCTCCTGTTCTTGTATGCGCTTTTTTTCTCGCGCCGAGAGATAGGCGCGAACTTGGGCTAGATCTACCGATGTTGGCGCAGGTGACTTGACTCGAACTACCATTGCATCCTCCTCACCCCGTTGCCCTGATTCTATCGCAGTTTAGCGCGAGTGTCAATTATAAAACGGCGAGTGACAAACTTGCCACCCGCCACCGTTCACTGACTCAGCACTCGCTATACCCGCACGCGTAACACTTGCGACAACCTTCTTCATTCACAAACGACGCTTGCCCACACTCGGGACACAGATCGCCAACCTGGAACAATTGCATTTGCTTCGATTCGGTTTGTTCGACGCGCACCTGACCCAGGTCTTCGGCTAACGCTTGCGCGATGCCATCTGGCAGCGAACGCACGCGCCGCGCGCCAAATCCCATCGAACGTCCGCCGCCGATCCCGCCCAACTGATCCACGATCTCTTGCAAACGATCCGTCGGCGATAACGGCGAGGGCAAGCGCAACGCGAGCGAAATCAATCTGCCGATCGCTTCGCTGACCGCCGCCGTATCCGATCCGGCTTTGCCGACGTTGCAAAAAACTTCAAACGGCTGATCGGCGCCGTTGCGATTGACGGTGATGTACGCCTTGCCCAGCGGCGTCGCAATTTCGTACGTCGAGCCGTGCACGGCGCGCGGGCGCGGTTTTTTCGCCGCCGCGATTTCACTCGGCGTGGATTTTTTCGCGACCGTCTCGCGCGTTTCCAAGATCACCTTGTCGCGCGATCCGGCGACGTACACTGTGATCCCCTTGCAACCCAGTTTCCACGCGAGAAAGTACGCGCGCTCCACGTCGTCAGTCGTCGCGGTCGCAGGAAAGTTGACTGTCTTGGACATCGAATTGTCAACGAACGCCTGCAGCGCGGCTTGCATTCGCACGTGTTGTTCCGGCGTAATGTCACTCGCGACGACGAACGTATCGCGAATTTTTTCCGGCACGAGATCGACATCCTGGCAGGTTCCGGTCACGCGGACGCGCTCGAAAATCTTTTGGCGCGTCGCGTCGTCCAAGCCCGCGTCGCTCAACGCGCGTTCGAACGCCGGGCTGACGTATTCGAGTGTCAAGTCCTTGCCGTTGTCGTCAACGTGGCGCGTGTACGCCAGCGCAAAGACCGGCTCGCACCCGTACGACTCGACGCCGGCGACAGTGGCAATCGTGCCGGTCGGCGCGACGGTTGTCTGCGCGGCGTTGCGAATGCCGTACTTTTTGATCCCTGCGACGATTTCGCCCCAATCCAGTTTCGGGCGTCCCCATTCGCGCGTATAATGCTCGATTGGCTTGAGCGGCATCCACTTTAGATGCTCTGGATCGTACAACGATCCTTTGATCGCCGGGAACGCGCCGCGCGTCTTCGCCAGTTCGATGCTCGTCTTCATCGAATTGAATCGCACGAACTCCATCACTTGACCCGCGAATTCTTCGCCCGCGCGCGAACCGTACCGCACGCCCAGCCGGTACATCGCGTCACCCAAGCCCATAATGCCCAAACCGATCCGGCGCGCGCGGTGCGCGGCATCGGCAAGTTCCGGCACGGCGGGGACGTACTTGTTCGCGTCCACGACGTTATCGAGGAAATGCGTCGCGAGCTCGACCGCGTCGCGCAATTTCGCCCAATCCATTTTGTCGTCCGGCGTGATGTGTTGCGCGAGATTGATCGAGCCGAGGCAGCAATTTTCGTACGGACCGAGCCATTGTTCGCCGCATGGATTCGTCGCTTCCAATTCGTACAGATGCGGCACCGGATTTTGCCGATTCGCCGCGTCGAGAAACAGCACGCCCGGCTCGCCGTTGTGGTGCGCGTGCTTGACGATTTCGTCGAAGAGTTCGCGCGCGCGAATCGTGCGCCACACTTTGCCATCGCGCGGATTGACCAAATCGAAATCGCCGTCGCTTTCGACCGCGCGCATAAATTCGTCGGTGACGCCGACAGAAATGTTAAAATTGCTGATCGCGCCTTCGGTCGTTTTGCAACGCACGAATTCCAGAATGTCCGG
Organism: Chloroflexota bacterium; assembly: GCA_016865935.1. Classification (GTDB taxonomy): domain Bacteria; phylum Chloroflexota; class Anaerolineae; order UBA4142; family UBA4142; genus VGOB01. The sequence goes on from VGOB01000173.1 coordinate 7,394, forward strand.
ATGATCGACGCGCAAGACCGCCATATTCGCGCCGCGCCGCGTGCCGCCTTGCGCCACTTCGCCGAACGCGGTGTCGTAGACGCGCAAAAAGCCGACGGGACCGGACGCAACGCCCGCGCTCGTCGCCACGCGATCACCGCGCGGGCGCAAGCGCGAAAACGAAAAACCGTTGCCGCCGCCGGTTTGCTGGATCAGCGCGGCGGCGCGCAGCGTCGAAAAAATGCCGCGCGCGTCGCGCCCCATATCGTCGGTGATCGGCAGAACGAAACACGCGGCAAGTTGCCCGAGCGGCGTACCCGCGCCGGTAAACGTCGGCGAGTTGGGGAAAAAATGGAGCGTCGTCAACAGATCGTAGAATTTTTCGCGCGTCGCGACCGGATCGCCGCCATAGCGCGCATCCGGTTCCGCCATCACACGCGCGACGCGGTCGAACATTTCTTCCGGCGTTTCGATCGGCGCGCCGTCCAGCCCGCGCCGCAAATAGCGCTTTTCCAAAACGACGCGCGCATTCGAAGTTAGCTCGATCGGTCGACGCACACGCGCATCCTCACGCGCAAGTGTCGCCACGCGCACGGGAACGTTGACGCGCTGATCCATACCACACTCCTTCTCAATGGATAGTTCAAAGATGTTGCACAAAAAAACAAGAGCAGACACACCACTGGGGGAACCTGGGTGTGCCTGCCCTCAGAGGAGAAAAAACGAACGTCAGAGTGAAAGGGGAACGAGGATGACTCGGATGATGAGTGAAATCATTTCTGCTGCAAGTTGGAAGTTGGAAATTGGAAGACCAAAGCGCGTCTTTCTAACTTCCAATCTCTAATCTCTAATCTCCAATCTCCAATCTCTAGATCGCCATCTTGACTTGCATTCGCTCTTCCGCTTCGCGCTGCTTGCGTTCTTTCAGACGCTGAATCTCCAGCGCGAGCGAATCGAGATCGGCAAAGCGGCGATAGACCGACGCGAAGCGAACGTACGCCACATCGTCGAGTTTGCGGAGCCGCGCCATCACCATTTGTCCGATCTTTTGCGAGTCCACTTCAGATTTGGCAAGCGCGTGCAATTCCATTTCGATTTCATCGGCGACCGATTCGACGGCGGGCATCGGCACAGGACGTTTGGCGCACGCTTTGACCAAGCCGCCCAACAACTTCTGCCGGTCGAACGCCTCGCGGCGACCGTCTTGCTTGATCACCATCAACCCAGTTTGCGCGATCCGTTCGTACGTCGTGTACCGTTTGCCGCATTTCGCGCATTGGCGGCGGCGGCGAATCGAATCGGCGGATTCGCGCGTGTCAATCACTTTGTTATTTTCGGTCGCGCAAAAGGGGCATTGCATAAGTGTTCCTCCGCAAAAATGTGCGATGGGCGCAAAACAGGGTTTGGAAAGATCTTCCCAAACCCCGTAGATTGTGGTGGACGACAAGTCAACTACAACTGCTCGTGCGTTCGTAGTGTATCACAATTCGCAATGGAACGCAAGAGGAACACCTTAAAAGTCAAACGCGATTACCAAATTTTAACTATCTTGGCAATGTCAGATTAGCCACAGAACCACACGGAATCACACGGAAAATTTCTCTTTCTGTGAATTTCTGTGTGATTCTGTGGCAGAAAAAAGGTAACTACTCAGCCCATGCAACTTTTTAGTGGCGTCGAGATGACTCGACCACAATATACAGTGGTGCCACTTCTGAAGTTCTTGAGCAACTATGGCAACGACCACAACAT
>VGOB01000174.1 GCA_016865935.1 Chloroflexota bacterium
TGACTGGGTCTTGGAGCGAGTGGATCTCCCGGGCTGGCCCGCTCAAAAACGGTCCAAGCCAAAACCGAAAGCATATCTCGCTCCAGCTATCGCTGGGGCATAATGGCCGAAACGAAGATCATCGCCCGATCATCAAACTACGCATTGCGAGGTCAGCCGGATAGGTCATGCTGTTGATGATCTGTGTTCGCATGATGGCAAGGTATTTGATCAATCGTTTAGAACCCACTATGTCTGCTCCGAATGGATGCTATTTTAGCACAACGCTGGCGTCGCAACAAGTTTCTCTGACATACGGTTGGCATTTGTCTGTGCGAACACAAGAAGCCGCAGTGGTGTCACTCCACTGCGGCGTTTGTTTCGTTGCTGAAATAGGAGGGTAGGACAGGTCCTGACTGGTTACGCCTGCGTCAAAGCCAATTGGACATAAAAGCGTAACCAGTGATTTGACTGGTTACGCTTTGCGCGTCGCCGCAGATTTTCTGAGCGACATTACAACTCAATCGTTTTCCATTTGCCCTTGGCGCAAACGCTGGAGGAAAAGCAGGTTGATCAGAATGTAGATGAGCATGTTGTGATTCGCGATCGCGGAGCCACGGCGGAGATGCGAACGTTCAATGCCCAACGCGACGGCTTGCGCATTGATTCGCTCGACGGCGGTGCGTTGATCGTAAATCTCTTGGTAGCGCGCACTCTTCCGATCCAAGGTGTAGCGCAAGTGCGCACCGATGCTCGTCGGCATCATCGCGATGCAGCCGCCGCGTTTCCAATTCGGATGACGAATCGGACAGGCGCGTGCGGCGCGCGTGGGGAATTTGAGCGGACAGACGCACGACCGATTTGACATAGAACAACAGTTCTTTTATAATGCGCCTCACAATCTCCTTTCAACTCCGCCACCTTGATCTTCTGGTTTTGATGGACCATGACAACGACCGACCTGTCATCTATTTCCTTCTACGGATTGTTCGGCGCATTCATCTTGCTGCTCGCATTCTGGCTGCTGCGTTCCGCCCTGCACTCTTCCGACCACAAGCGCCGCGTGCGCGCGTCCAAAGACTTGAGAGTCCATCTCATCCAAGTTGCGCAATCTTCCGAAATCTCGGAACGTCAAGCGTTATGGCGAACCTTGACCGCGCGCGAAAATAAAGTCGCGCGCCTCGCCGCGCAAGACAAAACCGATATGGAGATCGCGCAACAATTGCAGATCAGCGTCCGGACCGTCGAGAGTCACCTCTACCGCGTTTATCGAAAGCTGAACATTCGCTCCCGGCACGAACTCAAATACATCGTCCAACATCTGGAGGAGTAAATCCCCGTTCCCCACGACCAATGGCTCAGTACTGCACTGAGCCATTTTCTTTTTCCCCCCGCGCCCTGCAAGCCGCAAAAAATCAGTACTGTACGAATAGACGCGCAAGCGCGAGCATGCTATTCTGGATTGCACGAGGAAAAATCGAATGCAATCCCATACTCGATGTTTGCGCGTCTTGGACGACTCGGCGTACAACCCGATCCAGATCGCACTCCTTTTCGGCAATGCCGATTTGACGCGCCTGGCGCTCTTCGGCATTGTGCGCGTGGCGGCTGAGCAACGCGCCGTGTGGGTGCTCGACGGTGGGAATTCATTCGACGCCTATTTTGTGGCGCGTCTCGCGCGCGGCTGGGGCATGGCGCCCGAAGTCGTTCTGTCGCGGATTCAACTGTCGCGCGCGTTCACCTGCTATCAAATGAGCGAATTGATTACCCGGAGGTTGGGCGCGGCAATCCACCCTTCTGCATCTGCCACGATTGCGTGTCTCGATTTATTGGAGACGTTCTACGACGACGATGTCGCACTCGCCGACGCGATTCGTCTGGTCAGAACTGTTGCGGCGCGTCTTGGCGATTTGGCAAAACGCGGGAATCACATTCTCATCACGGCGCGTGAGCCGCGCGCGGGATTGCGCGAGCGCATGGTTCTGCTCGATTTGCTCAAAGCATCGGCGCAGCAAGTCGAACGGGTGGATGCGCCGGCACCGACAAGCACAGCGCGCACGGTAGCAACGCAACGACAACTCGTCTTTGCGAGGGGAGACCTGGTTAATGGGACGAACGTTACCTTCGTTTATGCAAGTGATTTTGAGCGAGCAAACCGCGCTGGCGAAATTCAGGCGTGCTTTGCGGCGCGAGGATCAGGAAGCGTTTGACGATCTCTTCCGCATGGCACACTATCACGCGGCGGAGTCGGCGTATGCGTCACACGCCCTGCCGTTTGAAGTGATGCTCCTCGCGATGCTGCTGGAAGAACATAAGCTAGTCTTGCGCTTGCAGAAGCAAATTGAACAGTGGGGGTCGGACGGTGAAAGTACTTGATGGGTGGATTTTCGACGTCTATCCTGCGGGACAGGATATGATTGTTTGGGTCATCGACACGGAAGGGCGTGCTCATTGCCTGCGCGACACGTTCACGCCCGCCTTCTTTGTGGGGGGCGATCCAGCGGAACTACTCGCGGTCGCGCATTTCCTGATCGATCAGGGATGGAGCGTGAAAGCGTCTCGCACCAAGCGTACAGAACTTTTCTCAGGTCACAGCATCGGCGTACTGCAAGTCGAAGTTACGAATCTAAATCTGTTCACTATCATTTTCGAGCGATTAACCAGCGCCAAACCGAGACTCAGTTATTACAACGGCGACATTTCGCTTCCCCAGATGTACTTTTTTGCGCGCAACGCGTTTCCCCTGGCTTTCTGCCATTTTGTCCTGAACGGCGATAATCGGATTCTCACGCTCGAGGTGGACGATTCACCCTGGGCATTGGACTACAAACTTCCACCTCTCAAGCGAATGGTCATTCGGTTGGAGGGTGATGCCATAAACCCGAACCATGGTTACCGCGCACCGCTTGTGGTCGAGACCGAGGGTGCTACTCGCGAACTAAACGGCGACGATCCGCGCGCGCTGCTGGAGACGTTGCGTGACCTGCTCATGCGCCACGATCCTGATTTGATCGTAACTGACTGGGGCGATTCGTTCATTCTGCCACGCTTGCTGCAGATGTCCAAGAAGTACAACATTCCATTGCCATTCAATCGCGATCCATCGCGTCCGCCGCAGTTTCGTCCACCCCATTCCTATTTCTCCTACGGACGCATCGTCTACAAAACCGCGTCCCAGGTTCTCTTTGGGCGCTGGCACATTGATCGCCATAACGCTTTTCTCACCGACGACTATGGCTTGGAAGGCGCGTTTGAAATCGCGCGGCTCACACAGATTCCCGTCCAGCGCGTCGTCAGAACGAGTACAGGTACGGGCATCAGCGCGATGGAAATCGCGACCGCGTATCGGCGCGGCGTGCTCGTTCCCTGGCACAAGCAAGAACCTGAAGCGTGGAAGTCGGGACTCGACTTGGTCCGCAGCGACAAGGGTGGATTGGTGTATCAACCCGTGCTGGGTTTGCACGAGGATGTGGCGGAGATTGATTTCGTCTCGATGTATCCCAGCATCATGGCACGCCTGAATGTCTCGCCTGAAACCGTCAACTGCAAGTGCTGCCCCGACAATCGTGTCCCTGAAATTGGCTACTCGATCTGCAAAAAGCGGCGCGGTCTTGTTCCTGAAACAGTCGAGCCGCTGATCCGAAAACGCGTTGAGTACAAAAAAAGAATCCGCGAAATGCCCGATGGTCCCGAGCGTGAAGTGTATCGGCGTCGCCAGTCGGCGCACAAATGGCTGCTCGTCACCTGTTTTGGTTACCTCGGTTACAAAAATGCGCGCTTCGGGCGGATTGAAGCGCACGAAGCGGTTACCGCGTACGGACGCGAGTGCCTCTTGCGCGCCAAAGAGATTGCCGAGTCGCGCGGCTTGCGCGTGCTGCACGCGAACGTGGATTCGGTGTGGGTGGCACAAGACCGCCGACCGCTGACCGCTGACCGCGATGGCTCTGCGGCGGTCAGTGGTCAGCGGTCGGTTGTCAGCGACTACGATGCGCTCCTGGAAGAAATCACACAGGTGACTCGGATTCCAATTGCGCTCGAAGGCATCTATCGCTGGGTAGCGTTTCTGCCATCACGTCAGGATGAGAAGATGAGTGTTGCTAACCGCTACATCGGTGTCTTTGAAGAGGGGGAGATCAAAATGCGTGGCATCGAAACGCGTCGACGCGATACTCCGCCATTCGTCGTTGCCGCGCAGATGGAGATGCTCCAAGTCCTCGCGTCGGCAGAATCATGCAAAGAGTTGAAAACGCTTGTCCCGCGCGTGATCGAAATCGCCTGCGCGTACGCCGACGCGCTGAGGTCGGGGCAAGTGCCCTATCAGAACTTGGTCATCACCAAACGACTTTCGCGCGACCCGATGGCGTACTCCAAAGACACGCTGCTCGCGATTGCGGCGAAAGAATTACTCGGTTCAGGTGTCGAGTTGAGTCCTGGGGAATCGATTCAATACATCATCACGGAGGAACACGCCCACGCGAAGATCGATCGCGCGCGACCTTTTGTACATTATCGCGGTCAAGAGCCGTACGATGCGGAGAAATATGTCGAATTGTTGCTGCGCGCCGTCGAGACAGTACTGATACCTTTGGGAGTTGATGGTTCACAGATCGCAGAATGGGTGAAAGAAGGAACCGGCGAAGCCGAACGCGCTCAACGCGATTTGGCTAAGAAGACGGTGGAATCCTGGGGACCGCTGTTCGAGTTTGCGGAAAGAGCCAAGGTGGCTACTCGATGATTTTGAAGAGGTGTTGATTCCTGTGCTTGCCCACTTGCTCAATCAACCCCATCTTCTTCAGGCAGTACGACATCTGGCGCACGGCGTGGATAGAGCGACCACTACGCTCTTTCAGGTCTTGATTTGAAAAGGGTTGCTCTAACCCGTTCGGAAGAAAACGAAGAAAATCTTCTTTCGTGGCGAAGGTTACCGTTTCGAGAACCTGAATGAGGCGGCGATCGTGAACGCTTTGACCGCGTCGCCTCCAACTGCCTCGTCCATCATCGTGCCGAATCTCTTCTGCTTGAATCAGCGCAATCTCCAAGGTCAGGTTCGGGTGATTGATCAATTCGGGAATGCTCACCAATTCTTCAAAGAGGTCGGCGAGCCGTCCAACCTTGGGCGATTTTCTGCGACCCAGGATTTTCTTGCCTGAGCCAGTCTTGCGCACGATCCACTTTTCTTGCGCAATCGGATACACCAGACAAACCGGATGGTGCTCCAGTAAGCTGTGTAACTTGCGGCGAATCGCTGCCAGATTCCGCGTCTGGATTTCGATGAGCAGGTCGTCGCGCACGATGTCGACGATAAATCCATCCAGCTTGACTTCCAGTTGATCGCCGGGCAGGGCGTACCATTGCTTCAGCGCGGCGTGCAGTGATTTTTCGTTGCGGACACCAATTCCGACAGGCACGGTATGCTCCATGTCAACCCAGGTCAGCATACTTATCTGACGCTAAAGTTCATTCCAGCAACAACCGCAATTGCCGGGCGGTATCAATGCCTTGCGCGCGATAGTGGTTATTCGCAAAGACGAAAACCGTCTCGGACAGTTGATTCAGTTTTTGGATCTTGGGCGTCCACTCTTCGAGTTCTGCTTTGCTGTAGGTATAGTCGTACCGCTCGTACGCTTGCGCGTGGTCCCACCATTTGGCGGCGTTGCGTCCGTGAAAGCGCACATAGGCGACCTGGGAGGTCGCTTCCGCAATGGGTGGTAACAACCCTTTCAGGCGCGGTTCATCCACACAGCAGAATCCCGTTTTGTGCTCGCGCAAGAATGCGAATGTCTTGTCATTCAACCACTGCGCGTTACGGAATTCGACCACGATAGGTAGGTCACGCAGATGCTCGCGGAAATGCTTGAGGTAATCCGCATTCTCGCGCGTGTTGTGGAACGACGATGGGAACTGAGCGAGTACCGTGCCGAATTTCTTCTGCTCGGCAAGGGGCTTGAGCGCTTCGATGAATTGCAGGAAGAGTGAGGCGTCCGCGTCGCGCGTGTGCGTCATCTCTTGCGGCGTCTTGAGCGTGAAGAGAAATCCATCGGGCACTTTGCGCGCCATTCCTGCGAGAGTCTTCGCGGTTGGCATCCGATAGTAGGTGTAATTGATTTCGAGCGCGTTGAACTCTTTGGCATAAAACGTCAGCCAATCGTTTTTGGAGAGATTGGGCGGATAGTACGCTCCGACCCAATCGTCATACGAGAAACCACTCGTGCCAACGTAGATCATGCTTTCCCGATTCCTTCCGACAGGCGACGACTTGCCGTCACTTGCACCGACAAATGAACGCACTGCTCCGCGCCTCGCGCGATTGAAAACCCGTGTTCGTGTCGTGCGCGGATCAAGATTCACGACTCGGCGGCAGTTCGCGCACCGCGCGCGCCATTCGTTCAACGGCTTCGACGATGTTCTCGTACGTGTTGGAGTACGCCAGCCGCAGATACCCTTCCCCGTATTCGCCGAATGCCGAACCAGGCACTACCGCCACGCCTGCTTGGCGCAGGAGGCGCAGCGCCAGCGCGTTCGAATCAATCCCCAAACGCTTGATGGATGGAAAGACGTAAAATGCGCCTTGCGGTTCCACACAGTCGAATCCTGCGATGTGCGCGAGCGCATCCAATAGAAACCGCCGGCGTCGCTCAAATTCGTCCACCATCGCGCGCACACATTCCTGCGAACCGCGATAGGCGGCTAGCGCGCCAAATTGCGCGAACGAGGTTGCGCTCGTCGCGGTATACTGATGCACGCGGATCATCGCATCGGTCAATTCGCGCGGCGCCGCCACATACCCGAGGCGCCAGCCTGTCATCGAATACGTCTTCGAGAATCCATTGACGGTGATCGTGCGTTGAGCCATTCCCGGCAGACTCGCCAGACTGATGTGCTGGGCATCTCCGTAGATGATTTTCTCGTAAATCTCGTCGGAGAGCACCCAGAGATCGTGTGCGATCGCAACCTGAGCCAGCTCGTTCAAAAGTCGTGGTGTGAAGACGGCGCCCGTGGGATTGTGCGGCGAATTGACGATCATCATTTTGGTTCGCGGCGTCAGCGCGCGCCGGAGATCAGCGGGATCGAGTTGAAAGCGATTCTCGGCGCGCAAGGGAACGTGCACCGGCACACCGCCCGCCAGTTGAACGCAGTAGAAATAATGCAGCCACGCCGGATCGGGAATCAGCACCTCATCGCCGGGATTGATGAGCGCGAGCATCGCCAGCGCGACCGCCTCATTCGTTCCCACCGTGACGATGATTTCGGTCGCGGGGTCGACGGTGATGTGATTCTCCCGGCTCAATTTCTCGGCGATGGCTTCACGTAATTCGATGATCCCATAGTTGGAAGTGTAATGCACTTGCCCTTCGTCGAGCGCGCGCGTGGCGGCATCTTTGATGTGCTGGGGCGTGTCAAAATCGGGACGTCCGATTTCCAAGTGCAGAATGCGCGCGCCGGCTTTTTCCAACTCGGTGGCTTGTTGCACGATCTGGCGGATGCCGGAGAAAGGGATGGCGTTCATCCGGCTTGCTGGCTTTAACTTTTGCATATCGACGTATCCTCTCGGTGGATTGGCTCGCTGTTTCACTCGCGCGCGGTAAAAGGCAGGAGTCATCTGAATGCGATGCGGGGTGGTCCAGTTACGTGATCGGTCGGCATCGAATGAACCTTGTGGTGTCCATTCGCCTGTTCTCCGCCCTCAGCGCGGAACGCACTCGATGAATGAGAAATCGCCAGAAATGGATCGGGCGCGCGTATTATACCAAACCCGTCCAGATTGTCGAATGCAGAGGAGCCGTCTAGCGCAACAATTCAAGATTGATGCCCGCCACTACGCACAACCCTTGCCGATCCGTGCGGACGCGCCCGTGAATGAACAGCGGTTCGCGCAGTGAAAGTAATCGGCGGAAGCGCGGCAGCGCGGCGCCGCTCCACAAGACCTGGAACATCCCGCACTCATCTTCCATATCCACCAGCCACATCACTTCTCGTTTGGATGCAAACCGATGTGTCGCCAAGCGCACTCCGGCGATGTTCACTTCCCGCCCGATGTGCTGCGCCAGCGTATCGCTGTGAATGTGCGGGCGGTTTTCGAGTTCGTCCGCGCACAATTGCAAGGGATGAACACTCACGAGTTGTCCCAGGATTTCGCGTTCCCAGGTCGCGTGTTCAGCCATGGTTGGTTCGGGCAATGAGGATTCCTCGGCTGCACTCAGCAATCCCAGTTGCCCCGTGTGCCGCCCGTGCCAACGGCTGTGCGCGAGTTGAGCGAGCATGGCTTTTGGATTGCCGAGTCCTGCCAAAGCGCCCGCTTTGACCAGGTTGACGGCTTCGATGTATTGCGGCTGCGCGCGCATCAGAAAATCATCGAGCGACGCGAAAGGACGCTGCGCCGTAATCCGTTGCATCGTCGCGCGGGTCAGCTCGCGCACCTGTCCCAATCCCATCCACAACGTCTTGGGCGGTTCGAGCGTGAACACTTCGAGGCTGTGATTGACGTGCGGCGGATTCACGATCAATCCCAATCGCCGCGCTTCGCTCAGATACACACTCGGCCGATAGAACCCGCCCCACACCGCGAGCCGCGCGGTCATAAACTCGGCGGGATAGTGCGTCTTGAGGTACGCCATGCGGTAGGCGACGACCGCGTAGCCCGCGGCGTGCGCTTTGGGAAAGCCATAGCCCGCAAACACCGCCATCAAGTTCCAGATGTTTTGCGCGATGGGAGTTTCAATGCCACTGGTTTTCTTCGCCCCTTCGATAAACTGGTGACGCAATTGCTCCATCTCACGTAATAATTTCTTCGACATCGCGCGGCGCAAGGTATCGGCTTCACCGAGCGTAAAGCCCGCAACCTCGTGCGCGATGCGCAAGACTTGCTCTTGATACAGAATCACGCCGTAAGTCTCGCGCAAGATCGGTTCGAGCGCGGGATGCAGATACTCGGTTGGCTCTTGTCCCAAATGTCTCCGGACGAACGCGTCTTTCAATCCACCTTTGAGCGGACCCGGACGATACAGGGCGAGCGCGACGAGTAAATCATTCGTAGTGCGCGCGGTCAGTTCGCGCAAGGTCATCCGCATCCCAGGGCTCTCGGTTTGAAAGCACCCGATGGAGTGTGCCGTCGCGAGCATCT
>VGOB01000175.1 GCA_016865935.1 Chloroflexota bacterium
TAGCGCCCGCCTTCATGCACGTACGCGTCCCAGTGTGCGTCCAGAATTTCAGCGAGGCGAATCATGGTGAGAATATTACTCGCGATTCAAACACCCTGCAATGCAATGCGAAGCATTTCCGTTCAACACACGCCCCACGACAACGGCGGGGCGGCGCGCGATTGGAAGGTACTTTCAATTCGCCCGCCGTTGCGTGGTGCTATGGCGTTTCACGACATTTCCTTGTCACCCACACAAGAGCGTCAATGAGCACATTTCTTGAAAACGAAAAGCCGCGACAAGCCGCTTTCAAATCCACATCGCCATATTTTTCTGACGCGGCGCGTGCCGATGGAGTTTACAAAGAAAAGGCATACCCGTTTTGCTTACCGCGTGAGTGCGCTGAAGAAAATCTCTTCCCTGATATTCGCCATTCAATTACAACGTATTTCGGCGTAAAGGAAATCAAGTGGCACGATGGACAAGACAGGCGACCAAGCAATCACCTTTGCGATTCGCAAGTTTGTTGCGCCAATTTTCTGTTTCCATTCGCAGACAAACCCGACGCGCTAACCGAACTTCTACGCCAAGTTTTCCCAATCATCAAACAAGTGCTCGCAATGGAAACTGATGGTCGGTATGTTTCCTTCGAGTGGATTGGTGAGAAAAATTATCTGGGTGAAATAATCTCGCGCAACGGCAAACGCACACGCGGAGCAAATTTTACCAGCGCAGACGCGGCGGTGATGTTCACGCACACGAACGGACGACGACAAATCGCGTTGATTGAGTGGAAGTATACCGAGTCGTATGGCGATACCTTTCTCAAAGTTGCTAAAAGTGGAAAGGACAGGACAACCATATACGCGCATCTCTACAACCAAGATGATTGCCCGCTGAACAAAGCACTTTTGCCAAGTTTCGATGACCTTTTCTATGAACCGTTCTATCAACTAATGCGCCAGCAATTTTTGGCGAACGAAATGGAAAAGGCGCACGAGTTGGGTGCAGATATTGTCAGCGTCTTGCATATTGCCCCCGCACACAATTCTGATTTCCGCCGTATCACATCGCCCGCGCTACGTCCATTCGGCGAATCGGTAATAGACGTTTGGAAAAAATTGGTACGCACGCCAGATAGATTCACAAGCGTTAGCACCGAGCAATTGTTCAGCAAATTGGCAATTGAACGACTGGGGCTGACAAAATGGTGGGAGTATGTCAGCACAAGATACGCGTGGTTGAACGATAGAACGCCGTGAAACACGCACACGCCGACCACTCACGGTACGCGCTTTTTGGCGAAGTTGGTTGGCGCGTTTGGACGTTGGTTTCAATTCGCGGGTCACTTTGGGCGCGGTCGGTGCGCTATGGCGTTTGCCGAAATCCCGTTTTGAAAAAGCGGAGCGGCTCACAACGCCATAGGAGGCGCGAATTGGCACAATGTCCAAATTGCGGTGGATACAAAACCAAAGTCCAAGACCAGGGAGCAGGATGCGCTCTGACGTGGCTACTCTTCGGGGTTGGATTCTTGCCGCGGGTGGTTTGTTCTTTATGGCATTCGCACTTCGGCAATGCCTGTGGGCGAGCGGACACGCTTGGCGTTGTTCACTTGCCCATTTTTGTAGTATAATTGCGTGGAGGAGGTAGATATGCCTGTTATTCAAGTCGAAGCCCAAGTACCAACAGACGAATTGTTGAAGGCAGTGGGACGGTTAAGCCAACCCGATTTGGAACAGTTTGTTTTTCAGGTGATTGCATTGCGCGCAAAGCGACAAACGGCAGGTTTGCCGCGCGCCGAATCTGAACTTTTGCTCAAAATCAATGAAGGCGTGCCGTCTGATATTCAGACGCGATACAACGAACTGATGACTAAACGTCGAGCCGAGACGTTGACGCCCAACGAGTACGAAGAATTGCTACGACTGACGCAGCAAGTTGAAAAGTTGGAAGCGCGTCGCGTCGAATACTTGGCAGAGCTGGCGCGCTTGCGCGGAACGTCGTTGACCGCGCTGATGGAAAACCTGGGAATTCGGGCGCCTGCCTATGGCTGAACAACGCGTTACTGCCGAACAAAGGCAAGCCGTACTTGAACGCGCGCGCGGTTGTTGCGAATACTGCAAAAGCCAAGCGCGTTTCGCGACTCAAGCTTTCTCCACCGAACACATCATTCCGCGTCATTCGGGCGGACAAGCCGCGCTCGATAATCTCGCGCTCGCGTGCCAGGGATGCAACAACCACAAATACACAAAGACACAAGCGCGCGACCCCGTCTCGGACAATCGCGTTCCGCTCTATCATCCACGACAACAACGCTGGCACGACCATTTTGCTTGGAGCGATGATTTTACTCTCGTCGTCGGACTAACGCCCACAGGACGCGCCACAATCGAAACACTGCACTTGAATCGAGCGGAACTCGTCAACTTACGGCGCGTGTTGTATTCGATGGGCGAACATCCGCCGTCCGAGATTGATTGAACTCGAACGGACATCGGCAACACACGCCCCACGACAACGGCGGGGCGGCGCGCGATTGCAAGGTACTTTCAATTCGTCCGCCGTTGCGTGGTGCTATGGCGTTCAAAGTCTTCTTTCTGATCCCTCGGCTATGTTCACAAGAAAAAACACTACCCCTCCACGTTGACTTTTACTTTGTCTCATAGTAATATCGCGCTGCCAAACCGGGAGGGTTTTGGAAATCTTCCAGGTCTTGGAGACAACGCGATGCCCACGCCCATCAACCCCTCCCCATTTCCCGAATACAGCTCCGGCGTCCGCACCCTCGGCGGACAAGCGCCGATGCTCAACGCGCGACGTCTCGGCTGGCTCGTAGACTCGGTCGATCTGCGCGCGCAAGCCGGAGCCGATTGTGCAAGTTGTCTTTGCGTCAGTGGATTCCAAAAACCCGAGCCCGCCGAAAACAAACTGATCCGCGCATCACGCGGATAGCGCTCACTTTATTCTTCGCGAATCCAAAAATTTTGTGCCGACACGTCTGCCAAAGTCCAACGAGAAGGATGCCTCGATGAAGAAACTACTTTCCGGGAACGAAGCGATCGCGCTCGGCGCGGATCGCGCCGGGGTCAAATACGCCAGCGCGTACCCCGGCACACCCGCGACTGAAATTCTGGAACATCTCACCCAGCACGCGGGCGTGCGCGCCGAGTGGGCGCCCAACGAAAAAGTCGCGCTCGACGCGGCGGCGGGCGCGTGCTACGCCGGCGCACGCGCGCTCGCGGCGATGAAACACGTCGGCTTGAACGTCGCGAGCGAATCGCTCTTCTATCTCGCGTACACCGGCGTCAACGCCGGGCTGGTCATCGTCAGCGCGGACGATCCGGGCGCGTGGAGTTCGCAGAACGAGCAGGACAATCGCCACTATGCGCGCTTTGCCAAAGCGCCGTGCCTCGAACCCGCCGATTCGCAAGAGTGTGTAGATTTTCTCGCGACCGCGTTCGATCTGAGCGAAGCATTCGATACGCCGGTCATTTTTCGCACGACGACGCGCATCTCTCATTCCAAGTCGGTGGTGAACGTGAACGACCTTCCGCGCGCCGAACGCGCGGCAAAAAAGTTCGCGCCCGATCCGACCAAGTACGTGATGATTCCGGCGCACGCGCGACGGCGGCATCCGGTCGTGGAAGAACGTTTGCAACAACTGGGCGCGTGGGCGAGCGCGTCGTCCCTCAATCGGATCGAATGGGGCAAGCGCACGCTTGGGATCGTCGCGTCGAGCGTCGCGTATCAGTACGCGCGCGAGGTCTTTGGCGATTATTCGATCCTCAAACTGGGCATGAGCTGGCCCCTGCCGGAAAAATTGCTGCGCGATTTCGCGTCCCAGGTCGAGCGACTCGTCATCGTCGAGGAACTCGATCCGTTTTACGAAACCGAAATCCGCGCGCTCGGCATTCCGTGCGTCGGCAAAGAATATTTTCCGCTCACGCACGAATTGTCGCTCGCGGTCGTGCGCGCCGGCGCGCGCAAACTGGGCGTCGCGACGCACGCGCCGGTCGCCGCGCCAAGCGTCGCCCCCCAGGTTCCTCCGCGTCCGCCCGCGCTCTGCCCCGGCTGTCCGCATCGTTCGTCGTTTTACGCGCTCCGCAAATTCAAAGTGCGCGTCGCGGGCGACATCGGTTGTTACTCGATCGGCGTGCTGCCGCCGTTCAACGCGATGGACACGCTCGGTTGTATGGGCGCGTCGCTCGGCGTCGCGCACGGCATCGACGCGGTGGGCGCGAACACGGACAAGGAACCCTGGGTCGCGGTCATCGGCGATTCGACCTTTTTCCACGCCGGACTGCCCGCGCTGGCGAACATCGTCTACAATCGCGGCGCCAGCGTCGTGTTGATTCTCGACAACGACATCACCGGAATGACCGGGCAACAAGAACACCCGGGCACCGGCGTGACGCTGCAAGGCGCGCTCAGCACCAAGATCGATATCGCAGCGGTCGTGCGCGCAATGGGCGTTGCCGATGTGTTCGTCGTCGACGCGTTCGACGAGCCCGCCGTCGAGAAAACGATCAAGCACGCGCTCGCCATCAAGGATCGTCCGACCGTGGTGATCGCGCGCGGTCCGTGCGTCTTTTTGCCGGAATTCCAGGCGAACTATGTGGACGAAGTGGACGCGGTAAAATGCAACGGCTGTTCGCTCTGCTTCCGCGTCGGTTGCCCCGCGATCGTCAAAGGCGAACTCGACGCGACGACCGGCAAACCCAAAGCGGTGATCGATCCGTTGCTCTGCGTCGGCTGCGACATTTGTCTGCAAGTGTGTCCGCGCGATGCGATTGTGCGAGTTCGTGATTAGTGATTGGTCAATTGGTCA
The DNA here is from genome assembly GCA_016865935.1 of Chloroflexota bacterium. Classification (GTDB taxonomy): domain Bacteria; phylum Chloroflexota; class Anaerolineae; order UBA4142; family UBA4142; genus VGOB01. Next base: position 4,808 of record VGOB01000175.1, read on the forward strand.
ATTAGTCAACTGGTGACTAGTTGACTAATCACCGATCACTAATCACTCTCCGCTGGAGACAAAATGAACAAGACCGATTTTTTACTCGCCGGCGTCGGCGGGCAAGGCATTCTCACCGCGAGCGATATCCTGGCGGAAGTCGGAATGGCGTGTGGGCTCGACGCGAAGAAAAGCGAGGTGCATGGATTTTCGCAACGCGGCGGGATCGTGGAATCGCACGTGCGCTGGGCGCCGCGCGTCGCCGCGCCGCTGGGCGAGCCGGGGCGCATTGATTATCTGCTCGCGTTCGAGTTGATCGAGGGCGCGCGCTGGATCGAAATGCTCAAGCCCGGCGGCATCGCGATTGTGAATCGGCAACGCATCTTGCCAATGTCGGTGACCGTCGGCAACGCGGCGTACCCCAACGACGACGCGATCGATCGCGCGTTGCGCGCCGTGACCGATCGCGTCGTCTACGTCGAGGGTTTGGAAATCGCGCGCGCGCTCGGCAACAAACATCTCGCGAACACGGTGTTGCTCGGCGCGCTCGCGCGCGAACTCGATCTCGATCCGGAGGTGTGGCTAAAAGTGATTGTCAAACGCGTGCCGTCCAAGTACAGCGACTTGAACAAGCACGCGTTTTGGAAGGGGTTGGGCAAATAAGCGCGCAAACGCGCGCGGCTACCGCCGGACGCAAGAAATAAGAGACCCTTCGAATTTTGGAAACCCGAAGGGTCTTGGCGTGTTAGCGGAGGATGAGCGGGAGGAAAAGCTGCGGCTGCAGTTGCCACACTTGCCCACCATTGGCGCTGTTGCTTGCGCCGATGTACAGTGCGTTGTTGAACACAACCGTATTGTTGTTATAGTAGGTCGCTGTGTTGTTGCTGTTGCCGAAACCATCCGGGTTGACTTGAACCCACGTTGTACCATTCGTGGTGCGCCAGACCTCCATTCCTGTTCTGCTGTTCGTCGTCACCGCATACAACGCGTTATCGAATGCGATCATCCCGTTGATGTTTTGGTTGTTTGTGTCGCCGAAGCCGTCGGTCACAACCGAACTCCAGTCACTGCCATCGCATGTCGCACACCGGAAGATCTTGCCGCCTGTGGAAGTCCAAGTGGCAAAGTTGTACGATGTGACCCCCACATACAAGCTTCCGTTGAAAACGGCGAACGATCGCGCCGCAAAATTGTCGGTGTTGCCAAAACCATTGGTGGTCACTGTTGTCCAGGTCGTTCCATCATTGGTGCGCCACACTTGACCGCCGGTAGAAGTATTCGGAGTGACGGCAGTGTTCAGGTTATTAACTCCGGCATAGAGGTAACCGTTGAATACCTGCATGGATGGGATTCCACTATTTTGGGCATTTCCATCCCCATTGGCAACGACTTGCGACCAAGTGCTGCTATCTCCGGTATCGCTACGCCAGATTTCTGCGCCGTGCGCGGTAGTACCACTCCCGGTGCTGGCATAGATCTTGTTGTTGAAAACAGCAAACCGGGTGATTGTGCTGTTCGACGAATCAATGCCTGTGGTGATGGATGACCAAGTCGTCCCGTTGCTGCTTCGATAGACTCTGGCGCCAAGACTGAGGTTGTTGACGTAATCCCACGCAGATGTACTCGCGTACAGATTGCCGTTGAACTCGGCCATGTGAACTATGGTATAGTTACTCGGATCGCCAAAACCATTAGTCATCACCGAAGTCCATGGGCTACCGGTACGCCACAGTTGCGCGCCCGTAACATTGTTGTTATGAGTGCCGGCGTAGAGTTGCCCGTTGAAAACCGCCAACGAGCCAGCACTGTAATTGAGCCGGTCGCCAAACCCGTTGATATTTGACTGCAACCACCCCGGCACGCCGATCACGTATTTCTGGATGCGGTGATTTTCGCGGTCGGCGACATACAGATTGCCCGCACTGTCAAGCGCGACTCCGGATGGATTACGCAACTGACCAGTGCGATTTCCACTGCTCTGTCCGATGCTGGTCAAATACGCACCGCTCGAGTCAAATACCTGGATGCGGTTATTGGATTGATCCGCGACATACACACGTCCCGCGCTATCAACCGTTACGCCGCGCGGGTTGTGCAGATGATCAAAGTCATTGCCCCGAACGCCGGTTTCTCCCGCGAAGGTCGTGCAGGTGCCACTGCTGCCACTCAAGGTACATTTCTGAATGCGCTGGTTGCTGTTATCAGCCACGTAAATGTTTCCGCTTGCGTCTACGGCTACGTCACGTGGCCAGCTAAAGTGCGTTCCATCGGAACCGATCACGCCGGTTTCCCCGAGTGTCGCTTTGTAGCCAGCGAGACTCAGCGTGCTGTCATAGACCTGCACCCGATGGTTACAGCGGTCTACGACGTAGAAATCGCCGTTGACTGGACTGATGGCAATCCCGTTGGGACAAGAAAACTTGTCATTGCCGCTGGTGCCGTAACTGCCAAAGGTGCCTACATAGGCGCTGCTCGCTGCATCGAAGATCTGAATGCGGTTGTTCCCCGTGTCTGGCACGTATATATTCCCATTGGCAGCCAGGGCGGGCTTCCCTTCCAGTGTGCTCAAACGGGTATTGTCACTCCCCCCCACTCCTGCCGTGCCAAAAGCCCATTGCTGAACGCCAGCCGCATTGTACTTGAGAAGGCGATTGCCATAGCGCTCGGATACAAAGACACTGCCGTTTGATGCCACGACGATGCCCCAAGGTGAATTGATGCGCGAGCTGTCAGCGAAGTAGGGCACTTCAAATGTCCCCGCAAAGGTGCCAACAAATACGCCACTACTGTTGTACTTGCGAATTACGGCGCGACTGTGTGTGGCAACATAGACATTCCCGCTTGAGTCTACCGCCAGATCTTGGGTATACCAACCGTATCCAGGGATGAAATCGTTGCATGTTCCAGCCGGATCGCATTTTAGGATACGCGGGGAACCACCACTGTTGGCAATGTAAACATTACCTCCACTATCCAGCGCGATGCCCTCGGGGTATGTCAATCCAGTACCAACGAACGTGGCGCAAGTCCATGTTCCACTGAGGGTGCAACGCTGAATGCGATGGTTGCTATTGTCCACAACATACAATCTGCCACTACTATCCACCGCGAGCCGGTACGGATAGTTAAAGTGGCTATTGTCGCTGCCCGACACACCCGTCACGCCGATTGTCGCGCTGTAGGTGGGGCTGCCGCTACCGCTGTAGTTGTAAACTTGGACGCGGTGGTTATTCACGTCCGCAACGAACATCCGCCCGGCACTGTTGTCGAAAGCGATGCCTTGCGCTCCGTTAAATTGGGTGTTGCCAGTGCCGGATGACCAGTTGCCACTACTATCGGGAACTGGTAGTTGCCTCTGATATGTGCCGCTAGAATCGAACTGAACCACCCGGCTTCCTGTCGCGATCCAGAAGTTTCCACCGCTATCCATCGCGATGTCATTGGGGGTACAGAAACGCGTGGGATTGTTGCCGTCAACACACAAGCCCGCTGTGCCAATGGCGAGCGTGTTGGTGCCTGATGAGTTGTACTTGAGCACACGATAGCCACGACTCTCGGCAACATAGACGTTGTTGCTACCGTCAATGAACAGACCGCCGGGGCTGTTCAGGTGATAGTTATCGGGCGCGGGATAGGCAGACTCGGTCACGCCGAAAGTCTGAACGTAGCGGAAACTCAGACCCGGTTCACCAAGGGTAACTTTGGGAGAGCGCGCACTCCGCGCGCTGCTAGGAAGGATTGATGGCGCGAATGGTTTTCCGCCACCTCCATCCAGAGGCAATGGCATTTCCGTAGATGGCGTGTAGATCTCTGCCCGATCTGGCGGCTGGCTTGCCGGTTCTTTCCGTGCGGGTACCGGCGTCGGTGTGGGCTTGGGTCCTTGCGCCGTCACCGTCCAAGTTGAAAGCAAAACGAGCGTTGCGTGTCCCCGTCCGAAATCTTTGACAGCGATCGCGCCAGTTTCGGCTGAATAGAATGGCGGTGTGTCCCAGCACCATCCGTCAAGCCGTCCAATGAGGGCGGCTTTTGCATTTTCTCCGGGAATCGTGT
>VGOB01000176.1 GCA_016865935.1 Chloroflexota bacterium
TCCGTGGCGTTCCTGAGAGAAGATCGTTTGTGGCACAAACAATCTACTCCAGTTCCGCCTGGAGTCCAATTCGCTAGTCTGAATACTTGCCAGTCTTTTCTACTTCAGGGAAATCAGTGTGTCAGGTGATGTGGGACGTTTCACGTCTCTTGTCACCTGCCCCCTGTCACTTTTCCCTCATTCCAGATCAAACGTCACGGTGACGCGCGCGCTGATCGAGATTTGCCCCGGCGCGAACGTACCTTCTTCGCTGAACGCGCTACCGCCGCCGGCATTCTGCACGACGTTCTGCGTCATCGCGCCGCCCCAGCGCGCGCTGTACGACGACCACCAGTTCGAAGAATTTTCCTGGATCGACTGCGGCTCGCCGATCTTGCGTCCCAGTTCGCTCCCCAATGCGCTTGCCTTTTCCTTCGCGGCTTTGATCGCGAGCGCGCGCGCCTGATCGCGATACTTGCGCAGTTCCGTCGTGCGAAATTGAACTCCCTGCACGTGCGTCGCGCCCGCACCCAGCGCGCCCGTGAACACATCCTCGAACTTGGACACGTCCTTCAGCGTGATGACGACCGTCTTGCGGATAAAGTAGCCGATGAAATCCGCGTCATTGTAATAGCCATTGCGATAGCGCGGCTCGACGTTAATTTGGTCTGTTTGAACGTGCTTGGGATCGATTCCGAAATCCTTTGCCAGCGCGGTGATTTTTTTGATGCGGTCGTCATTCTGCTTTTTCGCGATCTGGATGTTCTTATCCCAGGTTTCGACGCCCAGAACCACGATCACTTCATCGGGCGCGACTTTGATCTCGGCGTCGCCCGTCGTCGTGATCGCTCGCGCAGCCAACGCGGGCGCGGCGCGATTTTCCGCGCGCAATGTCGGCGCGTTCGTCAACGCGAAAACTCCGCTGAACAGAATCGCCACAAGCAAAACACTCTTTTTCATTTTTCCTCCTTGAAGTTGGGTGATTGGGTGATTGGTGATTGGGCGATTGGGTGATTAGGTGATTGGTGATTGCACAACAAACCAACGATGCAACAAACCAACGAACCAACTACCCAACTATCCAACTATCCAACTACCCAACTACCCAACTACAAACTACCCAACTATCCAACTACAAACTACCAGAGGAATGTGTCAGCCCTGTGGCAATGGAGAAATAGTTTGGGGACAATTACGCGGCAGGGAGTTTAAAGCGAACGGTCGTGCCTTGACCTGCGTGACTTTCCAGCGCGATCTGTCCGCCGTGCGCTTGGACGAGCGTTTGCGCAATGGAGAGACCCAAGCCAGCGCCCCCCGCGCCCGCGTCGCGCGCGCGCGATTTATCGGCGCGATAAAAACGCTCGAACACGCGCGCCTGCTCGGCGGCGGGAATGCCGGGACCGCGATCTTGCACCGACACGATCATGCCGTCGGACGCGGACTCGATCGTCACGCGCACGACTTCGCCCGGCGGCGAAAATCGAATCGCGTTGTCGAGCAGATTGACGAGGACTTGGCGGATGCGGTCGGGATCGGCGTCAACGGGAGCGGGTTCACCTTCTATGACGATCGCGACGCGCGCGGTGGTAAGTTGATCGGCGCACGCGCGCGCCAGCGCGGTCAAATCGAATTTCTCGCGGTGCAGCGTCAACGCCTGCGAATCGGCGCGCGAGAGGACGAGCAGATCGTTGACGAGCCGAATCAGCCGATCCGTTTCGCCCTCGATGGACGCGAGAAATTTGTCGCGCGCGTTCAGATCGTCCACCGCGCCATCGCGCAGCGTCTCGATCAGTCCTTTGATCGCGGTGAGCGGTGTGCGGAGTTCGTGGCTGACGTTGCTCACGAGATCGGTCCGCGCTTGGAGCGTGCGCTGTAAATCGCGGCTCATCGCGCGAAACGCGCGCGCCAGTTCGCCCAACTCGTCAGACGACTTGTCGGGCAATGGATAATCGAAATCGCCTTGCGCGAGACGATGCGCGGCGCGCGTGAGTTCGCGCACGGGGCGCGCAATCGCGCGCGCGAGCAACAACCCGACGAGCGCGGAGAGCGCGAGCGAAATCGCGGCGGAGAGGAGCAACCGCGCGCGCAAATCGGCGAGGACGGCGGCGACATCGCGCATCGGCTGGCTCAGGTAGACCGCGCCGACAATGCGCGCGTCGCGGCGGAGCGGCACCGCGACGAAAATCGAATCGTCGAGCGTGCGCGCGAATTCTTGTCCGCGCAGCGCGGCGGCGATCGCGGGATCGCTACTTACATCGCGTCCGCGCTCGGTATTCGCGCTGTCGGCTTGGACGATGCCGCGCGCGTCGGTGACGCGGATGCGCGTCTCCAATTCCGCGCTCAAGCGCAGCGTGGTGTTGTCGAGCGTGGGAGAGACGTTCTGGGTCGGCGCGGTGATCTGGCTTTGTTGAACGATGTTTTGCGCGGCGGGCAACGGGACTGGCGTAAGGTTCGACGCGTTGGAGGAGACGAGGGCTTGCGTGGTCAGGCGCGCCTGCGTGATCAAACTTGTTTGCAGCGCTTGCTCAAAATAACTTTGCGCGAGCGAGAGCAACAAAAATCCAAGCAGCGTCATCGCAATCGCAATGACGAGCAAGTGGCTTGCAATCAGACGCGTGGAAAGTTTATTGAACATCGTTGCGATCAAGCCACAGAGGACACAGGGGGCACAGAGAGGTTTCTCGCTTCGCTCGAAATGACTTTTTCCCTGTGTTCTCTGTGTCCTCTGTGGCAAAAATGGAACGGCTACACATCGTCGCTCAACTTGTAGCCCGCGTCGCGTACCGTCACGATCAATTCAGCGTCAGGCGCAACCTGCCGCAAGCGCGCGCGCAAGCGTTTGATCGTCGAGTCTACCGCGCGCGTGTCGCCGTAGTAATCATAGCCCCACACCTGGTTCAACAATTCCTCGCGCGAAAAAACGCGACCTGGGTTCGCCATCAGTACGCGCAGCAACTCGAATTGGATCGCGGTGAGATCGAACGGCGCACCGTGCCACGTGACCTGACGCCGCGCGACATCCAAACGCAAATCGCCGACTTGCAATGCGGGCGCGGTATCGGGAGACCTGGGCTGCGCGCGGCGCAGCACCGCTTTGACGCGCGCCATCAACTCGCGCGTGCTGAACGGCTTGACGATGTAATCGTCCGCGCCAATTTCCAATCCGACGACGCGATCGACTTCTTCGTCTTTCGCGGTGAGCATGATGATCGGCAAGTCACCATCTTTGCGGAGCGCGCGGCAAACTTCCAGCCCATCAATCCCAGGCAACATCAAATCGAGAATCACCAAGTCGGGTCGCTCGGCGCGCGCAAGTTTCAACGCCTGCTCGCCATCGCGCGCGACAATCGGTTGATGTCCCGCTTTCGCCAAGTTGTACGTCAGCACATCCACGATGGACGGCTCATCGTCCACGACCAGAATTTTGCTCATCGCTCGGATTTTACCATGCTTTTGTGTCAATCGTATGTCAGTTTGGAGAATAATCCAGTCCGCGCGCGCTTTGCATTTTGGCTCATTGGTTCATTGGCTCATTGGAGCATTGACGGCAGTACCGCGTACCACTCCGCCGCGCGCACCACGTCGTCCACGCGCACATGCTCGTCAATCGTGTGGACGATTTCTTCTTCGCCAGGACCAAAGCCGATGGATGGAATCTGCGCGATGCCCGCCCAGTACGCGCCATTCGTCGAAAAATTCCACTTGCCCGTCGTCGTCTCCAAGCCGACGGCGCGCGATGTTTCGATTGCCGCGTGGATCAGCGGATGCGATTCCTCGAACGTCCACGCGGGAAAAATCTGCTCGTGTTCGCGCGTGTAGCCATTGTACGATGGACGCGCGTAGCGCAGAAACTCGATCTCAAAATCTGGCGACGGCAACAATGCGCGCACCTGTTCCAGCGCGTCGTGCGCGGTTTCGCCGCGCGTCAAGCGGCGATCCAGCACAATCGAACAGCGATCGGGCACCGCGTTGAGCGACGCTTCGCGCGATTCGACGTGCGTGACGACAATCGAGCCGCGTCCCAGGAACGGATCGTCAGGCAAGCGCGCGTCGAGTTCGGCGATCGCGCGAATCACGTCTTGCATTTTATAGATCGCGTTGTCGCCGAGCCAGGGCGACGCGCCGTGCGCACTGCGCCCGCGCGCAGTGACGCGCATTTCACAGCGCCCTTTTTGTCCGCGATAGACGCGCAGATTCGTCGGCTCGCCGATGACGACGAAATCGGGGCGCACGCGTTCCTCTTCGACGAACACTTGCGCGCTCAAGCCCTCGCACCATTCTTCAATCGAGCCGAAATAGTACGCGGTCAAGCCGTCGAGCAGACCCAGGTCGCGCGCGATTGCCAAGCCGTAAATCATCGGCGGCGTGGAACCTTTTTCATCCACCGTGCCGCGCCCGTACATCACGCCGTTTTCAATCGCGCCACTGAACGCGCCGTGTTTCCACTCGCGCTCATCGCCCACGCCCACCGTATCAAGGTGCGAGTCGTAGAGCAAAACACGTTTGCCATCGCCAATTTTTGCGACGAGGTCGCCATACGGCGCGTAGTGAACATCGGAGAAGCCGAGCGCGCGCAATTCGCGTTCGACGCGCGCAGCAACGTCGCGGATGTCGGAATCGTAACTGGGAATCGCGATGAGATCGCGGAGGAAAGAGAGCATCGCGTCGCGGTGGAGCGCGACGCGATGATGGAGAATGTCAGTCAGGTCCTGCGCCATTTCAAGGTTGCGGCGAAACGATTTTTTCCGCGAGCGCGGGATACACTCGGCGAAAATCGTCCGCGTTGAACGTCACGATTTGGTCAACGTTCGCCGTGATCGCCGCGCGCAAAATCAGCGCATCGTAAATCGCGCCGCCGCTGATGCCCAATCCTGAAAGATGCTCGATGACCGCCGCGTAATCCTCTTTTGAAAGAGACACGGCTTCGAGTTGGTCGAACACATCACGCTTGAGCAATTGGACGGCAGTTGCGGGCGAGATGCGCGGGCGAATCGGCAAAGTAGTGAGGATGCTATACAATTCAGCAATTGAGTGAGACGCGACGAAACCTGTGAACGCTTTGGCTTTCGCCTTCTGCAACCACGGAAATGCAAGCGCGTGATTGGGATGCGTTTCGACCAGCGCGGCGACCAGCGTCGAAGTGTCAAGCAGAATTTTCACAAGCCCGACCGCCGAATGAGTTCTTGGGTACGCCGTTCACGTTCTTCTCGAACAACGTTTGTGACATCGCCAATCAGTTCACCCGCGAACACCAACAACCCGTCTTTTTCAATTAACGCAGATGATTCTTCTTGCACGCGTAATTGCACTCCGCCTTGTTTCGCATCTTCGACCACGAGTGTCATTCCTGGTTTTAGTCCCAAGCGATTACGCAGCGCATCTGGAATCAAGATACGTCCCCAATCATCCAACGATAACTGAATTGCCTGACTCATCTTTCACCTCTCACGAGATTGTTCTTTGCGCCGCCTATTTTACAACGGTTTGGAGGAAAATGGCAAGCGCGTCACGATGTGCGCGCAGCAACGTCGCGGATGTCGGAATCGTAACTGGGAATCGCGACGAGGTCGCGGAGGAAGGAGAGGATCGCGGCGCGGTGGGCGGCGACGCGAGAATGGATTTCGTTTAACATCTGGCACGAGACCTCATGCAATCACCTTGATCGCATTTATGTACAAGAACTGATTCGATTCTTCAGTATTGCCGACGAGTGAAAACCCTGCTTTCTCAATCTGCGCGATCAACTCCGATCTTTTCTCCGCCCAACGACTAATCGGCTCAGCGATTTTCAGCAGCCCGCCGAATTTCAGTGTGCGGTACGCCTCGCGCAAATAATCCGCGTAGTTCAGTCCCATCAATGAAAGTGAGAAAACGGCAACGTCAAGCGTTTCGTTTTCGAGCAACGTGTGTGTCATATCGCACACGATAACTTTATCATTGATCGCGACGTGGTCGAATGAATAGACCTTGTTTGGCAGAATGGCGGCGAGTTGCGCTTCGCCGCAACCAAAATCGCCGATGACCCAATCGGGGCGTTTCGCCAGCGATTTGGCGATGCGCTCGAACGGAATCTCAGTCCAGGTTTGTCGCGCCTCGCGGTAGAGTGTGTGATACAAGTACCATTCTTCAGGATTCTTGCGCAAACGTTCGTGCGTCGTTTGGCTGTACGCCGTGTTGATGCGGCTGTTCATCACCGACAAATCGCCAAAGCGCCGCTGAATGACGCGCGCTTGTTCTTCGGGCAGCGGCACGCGCAATTTCGCGCGTTCGATAATCGCCACGCCATCTTGCTCGACGCGCGCAATCCACGCCTGCAATGCTTCGCGCGCTTGCTTGAACATCGTTTCGGGTGACGCAAGTTCGCCTTCGGGAATCACGCCATCGAGCGCGGCATCGGCGAGCGTTTTCTTGTACTGGATGCGATGCATCCGCATCTTGTCCCACGACCACACGTTGCCATCGTGCTCGAGCACAACTTGCGGGATAATCACTTCGACTTTATCAAACGCTGAACCTTGCCGATACAATCGCCCGATGAGTTGTTCGTACTCAGCGCTCGTCCACGGAAGACTGACGACGACCAAGCGATTGCAGACGTACTGCAATTCATCAACGCCTGTGCCCACTGGCACAGAACCAATCAGCACATCAACTTTGCGTTGTTTGAATGGCTCCAATCCGCTCTTGTCTTCGCCCGTGAACAAGCCGACCTTGAATCCCGCTTTTTCAATCGCGCGGCGCAACGGCGCGACCAATCCCGTGAGATAGTGCGTGTAGACGAGCGTGCCTTTTCTCAGCGATGCCAGAATCGTTTCGATTTTTGCATCGAGCAGGACGCGCTCCAATTCCAGAATCGCGCCTTTCTTCACCTTGTACAAGCGCGGCAAAAATTCGATGCCCACGATTTCCTTGTATTCAGTTTCAATCGTTTGCGAATACTGGGGACGATAGCGGATGCCGTAGAGAATCAGTTTCTCGTGCATCGCGCTTGCGTTGGCAATACTGCTGAACGTTTTGAGGTCGTCAAACTCGACGCCTTTCACCAATTCCAACAGCGCTTTGGCTTCGTACAAATTATTGATGACGGGCGTCGCACTCATTCCCAGGACGCACAAGTTCGGATTCTTTTCGCTCGCGGCGGACAATAAGCCCGCAACCACCTGGCGACGTTTGCTGGCGACCTTGGGTGTGCGCTGCTTGACGGATTGAATTTCATCGAGCACGACAAAATCAATCCGATGTTGCTCGACCAAGCGGCGCACCATCGCGGCGGAATCGGGTTGCTGGAACGTTTCAAAATTCAGGACGAGATAGTTGGGCTTGTTCGCATCAATCCGAATGTGTCCGCGTTCCTTGATATGCACCTTGCTATCGGGGAATGCTTCGGTGATGCGCATTGCCCACGGTTCGACAGTGCTGTTGAATGCGACGACGACGGTGAGGCGCGCGCCGATCACGCGGCTGGCGAGAATTGCGGAGAGCGTTTTGCCTGCGCCGACGCCCGACCAATTGCCGAGGCGTCGTTCGGTGAGAATGCGGTACGCGGCGAGGCGCTGCATCAAGTTGGGCGGCGCGAGTTTGCCTTGAGCGTGGAACGCATAACCTGGGGGAAGTGCGAGTGCTTGCGCGCCGTCATACTGCGTGAGGAAACGCGCGCGGATGGTGTTGAAATACGCGCCGCCTGTTTCTGCGCGGAGGGCGTTCAGTTCAAACGCGGGATCATTATTGAGCGCGGCTTGCCATAGACCGCTGACGCGATTGGCGACAAGAAACTCAATGGTCTCTTCGTCCGAGGTGATGCCTGCATCCACGAGTGCGTCCACCGCTTTGAGCGCGGCAAGCGAATGGAGCGCGGGCAGTTCTTCTTTGGTTTCTTCTTCCGATGGAACAACCTGGGTTGTTTCTCCTTCGCCGTCTAATTCTTTGTTCTCAATTTCCGCGTTTTGCTTTTCGATTTCGGAAACAAGTTTTTCATAATCGGCTTCGGGGTTAGAGGAAGAACAAAGATCTTGAATTCGCTTGAGAAGTTGAGAATGAGTTGTCTTGTATGAAATAGATGCGATCATGCCATTCTGCCGCATAATCGCGTAGAGTTCAGTGGGTTGAAGACTTGGTATGATAGATTCTATGCTACGCAAAAAACTTACTATTGCATTGCGATTCCATTGGCTAATTGCACCTAGCCAATCGCCCCAACCCATCCATCCTTCGTCGTCATATACTGCTTGTGGACTAGCGGGGATGTCGTCTGGACGTGCATTGCTTGTAGACCATGCTTTCCAATTTTTCTTATCCAACAGACCAAGACTACGCACAAACGCACGTGCTTCCTTAAATGAAAGATAGCCGCTCTTTCTGTTCCGCGTCCCAAGCCAATCACCCCAGTTTTTCCATCCTACATTCTTATAAATTTTGCTGGGATTTGTGGGAATATCATCTGTATGTGCATCACTCTTGGTCCACTTTTCCCACTCAGCAACATTCTTCAGCCCAAGTCCACGTACATACAAACGGGCTTCTGGGAATGAACGATAGGTTCTTTTAGATGTTGCAATGTAACCTGTGCCCAGCCAATCACCCCAATTTGTCCAACCTTCATCTTGATAGGTTCTATCAGGTACAGCAGGAATATCCTCAGGGCGTGCATTACTCTTAGCCCCATATCCGTAAACTTAAGCTGGTGAGCGGCACCGGTCACGATGTCCCATCAAGACAACTGCCTGCACCAGTTGGTGGAAAAAGGTCACGAGCGCCGTTGAGGTTTGGCGGAACAGTTGGGAT
>VGOB01000177.1 GCA_016865935.1 Chloroflexota bacterium
ATTCGCCATCGGGTTGCCTCCTGATGAAACGGGTGATTGGGATACACCGTTTTTACCAGAGGCAGCCCGATTGTCAAAACTTAGCCCACCAATATCTTGAGCATATCACGGCTCGGGGAACCGTCCCCAATTATTCGAAGGGGGAAAAATGAAATCGCGTCTGATCTTTGCAGTTACTTTGCTCGCGCTCTTGCTGATCGCTTGCACCGCCGCCGGCAAACCGCTCGTCGTCATTATGTCGCCGCCAAGCGGCAGTCAGTTTTTCGAAGGCGAGGATGTCGCGATCCAATCTTCCGCCAGCGATCCGGGCGGGATCGTCCGTGTGGAATTGGTCGTAGATGGCAACGTCGTCCGCGTCGATCCATCGCCCACCGCGCAAGGTCAGCCGAATTTCACGCTGATCCAAACTTGGAAAGCGACACCCGGTACGCACACGATCGTCGTGCGCGCGTACAGCGTGACTGGCGCCGCCAGCGATCCCGTCGGCATTTCGATCACCGTTGCGCAACGCACCGCGCAAGCGCCGCCCACGCCGACGCTTCCTGGCGCGCCGCCGCCACCACCGCCACCGCCAGCGAGCGTCACCAATACTCCGCCGTTGCCCGCGCCTCCAGCCACCTGCACCGACAACGCGGCATTCGTCGCGGATGTCACAGTTCCAGATGGCGCGTCCGTTCCGGCGGGTGGAGCATTTACCAAAACTTGGCGATTGTCCAATAACGGGACTTGTGTCTGGGGCGCAGGGTATCAATTCGTTTTCACCAGTGGCGAAGCGATGACAGGCAACACCGTGATTACGGCGCCCGCCACTGCGCCCGGGGCAACGGCAGACCTTACGGTTCCAATGACTGCATCTACTACTCCCGGTCTCCATTCGGGTCATTGGCAGATGCGAAGCCCGAGTGGTGTTCTCTTTGGGCAGAGTGTCATCGTCAAGATCAATGTGCCGGGGGGCGCGCCTCCCGCAAGCACGTGCAGTGGCACGCCGAACATCGCGTCGTTTACCGCGTCACCGGCGACGATAACTACCGGCGCTTCGACGGTGTTGAATTGGGGCGCCGTCACCAACGCCGATTCGGCGGAAATCAATCAGGGGATCGGCGGCATTGAGACGCCGGGAACGCGCACGGTATCTCCGGCGGCGACAACGACCTACATTCTCACCGCGCGCTGTGGTGCCGCAACCAAGACCGCGCAAGTGACCGTGACGGTCAATCCGCCACCGGCGGCGTCCTGTAGCGGTACGCCGAATATTGCGTCGTTTGCGGCTGCGCCAGGTTCGATTCTGGTTGGCGAAACGTCCACGTTGACTTGGGGTGCCGTGACCAACGCCGAATCGGTGGAGATCGATCAAGGAATTGGGGGCGTTGCTACGCCGGGCTCGCGCGTGGTCAATCCCACTTCGACCAAAACGTACAAGATGACTGCGCGTTGCGGCGCGAACACCAAGACGGCGCAGGTGACGGTGACGGTTTCCAGCCCGCCCGTTGCCACACCTGCAACTTCGCAAGTTTTAGCCCAAACCTCGCTGGCGGCGGGCACAACCGGATCGGCGACGGCAAGCTGTCCCAGTGGAAGTCTTGTGACCGGCGGCGGTTATGCCTCGTCCAAAGACTTGGACGTGTACAATTCGTCCAAAGAAGGCAACGGCTGGCGTGTCTATGCCAAGAATAAAGGATCGGGCAGTGCGCTCTTGAACGCGTATGCCGTCTGTTTGGCAAACGCGGGTGCGGGCGCGGCGACGACGCAAGTAGGGACCCAGGTTTCAGTGCCCGCCGGAGCGACTAAATCAGCAACGGCGATATGCTCCAGCGGCGTGTTGACCGGCGGCGGCTTTGCGTTGAATTTGGGTGAAGAGGTGTACACCCAGTCCAAGAGCGGCAATGGTTGGCAAGCGTATGCTTACAACAGCACGGGGTCTGCGCTCTTGCTCAACGTCTACGCCGTTTGTTTGACAGGTACCAGTGCGACGACGACCCAAGCGCCTGTGGTGCAAACATCGGTTGGCGCAGGTGCGGTCGGCTCGGCGACGGCGTCGTGCGCCAGTGGGATCCTCACCGGCGGCGGGTTCGCTTCGACGCACGGTCTTTCCACCCAAGTCTATTCCCAATTCAAGTCGTCGGGGCAGAGTTGGATCGCGTATATGCGAAATGACACCGGAGCGAGTCAGTTGGTCAACTCGTACGCAATCTGTGCCACGTTCCCCTAGCATTTTGGCGCAAGCCCCCCCGGTTCTGTGAAAAGTGGGGGGCATCCTCTATCGTCCGAACGCGGATGTGTGAGGCGCAATCGAAATTCGTCGCCCAAGTATCAAACTGGGTCTTGAAAACGCGCGGGATGTGTGTTATACTCTGCCCAAGCATTTTGGATGCAATGGTGCGGAGAGGAGGTGCCCGGCGATAACAAAATCGGAAACCAGGTTCGATTTCACGGTACGTTTTATCGGCGATGTGCGCGCGTATGATCGTGAACGTCACCCCGTCTCCGCACGGATGGGGCAACCTATTCGATTTAAGGGAGGTTCTGATGAGCGAATTGTTCGAGACTCTGTTGGGCTTGGCAACTCCCTTGTTCTTGGCGGCGCCGAAAAAAGCCGCTAAAAAAGTTGCCAAAAAAGTGGTCAAGAAAAAAGTGGTGAAGAAAGCCGCGCCCAAGAAAAAAGTGGCGAAGAAAGCCGCGCCCAAATTGACTGCGCCCCCGCCGCCACCACCGGTACTGCCGCCCGCGCCGCCGCCACCACCCGCCGCGCCGATCACTCCGCCGTAAGGGAAATGGCAGATTGATGAATTTGCTTCTCGCTTGGGTTTTGGCAGTGGCGACGCCGTCGCTCTTGGCGGCGTCGAAAGGGAAACGCAAGCCGCCCAAGAAGAAACCGGCGCGTCGCAAAACTCCGCCGCGCGCGTCCAAGCCGCGTCCGCGCGTAAAAACGGTCGCGCGCCGCGCCAAACCAAAGCCGCCGCGCGGAAAAACGATTCCGGCACACGCGCGGAAAGTTTTGCCGCCGGTCGCGCCCGCACCCAAACCCGCCGAACCCGCGCCGCCAAAACCCGTTCCACCGCTCGGTCGCGCGATTCTGCTCTCGCCGGAAAACGAAAAGTACGTGGATAGTTTCCATCCGACGTTTCGCTGGCTCTCCATCGGCGGTGCGACGCGCTATGAAATTATCTGGGGCGAGGAATCCGCGCTGACCAAGCATCACACGATTCTCTCCATCGCGACTGAAGCGACTGTGCCGGTGGAGGAACCGCTTCGCCTCGGCGGAACGTACTATTGGCGCGTGCGCGGCGGGAACGATAGCGGCTGGAGCGCGTGGTCGGATGTTTTCTCGTTTCGCGTGCTGGAAGAACTGGCTTGACGGTTTGCGCTCAACACTCACGGCGAGGCAACCTTCGTCCTCTGCGGCGAATCCGGTTGCCTCGCTTTCATTTGCGCGCATCAAAATTCTTTACAAAACTTGACAATTTGCCTATAATAGCGTCGCTCTAGTCCCGGAAAATTTTTCACTGAGGAGGCTTGCCGATGACACGCATTCGATGCCGCGAGCGGAAATGCACATTCAACAAAAATGGAATTTGTGCTTCGGATGAAATCGAATACGAGCCGGACGCGGGTTGCCTGACGCTGGAACTGCGTGAGGATGTCGAAGACGACGACGACGACGAATTTGACGACGAACTCTCCGACGATCTCGAAGAATTTGAAGACGACGAAGAAGAAGAGGAAGACGAGGACGAAGATTGGGGCGGCGCGGACGAACGCGAGGACGATTACCTCGGAGGGCGCGCGCGCAAACGCTGACGTCCGGCGCAGCCCCCATTCGCCCTCCCCCCACCTGTCGAACGCACCCAGGTCGTGAGCGCGACGCGCGGCTTGATCCCGCGCGGCGCGCAGGGGCGTAACGCGCGGCTTGCCGCGCACCGAATCGAATCGCACGAGGAGTACAATGATCGCGGGCGATCCTTTGCTCAGCCGTTCCGCGCACCTGACACCGCTGACTATTTTGCGCGCGCTGTTGATCGGCGCGCTGTTTGCATTGGCGCTCGCGCTCGTTTTTGCCTTTCAAGCCGCACCCGAACCCCTGCGTTTGGAAGCGGGCAAACCCAGTCCCAAAACGATCCTGGCTTCCGAACGCGTGACTTTTATCAGCGAGCTCTTGACGGAAGATGCGCGCGCCAAAGCCGAAGCCCAAGTCCGGGACGTGTACGATCCGCCGGACGCCAGTCTCGCGCGCAATCAAGTGCGCGCCGCCAACCGCGTGCTGAATTACTTTGATTCGGTGCGCCACGATCCATACAGTTCGCCCGAGCGAAAATTGGAATGGGTGCATCAAGTTCCCACGCTCACGCGCGCCTCGCAAGTCCTGAGTCGCACGTTGGCGCTGGAAGAGCCCGCGTACCAGCGCATCGTCAGCGAAGTTGTTTACGTGCTTGACGTGACAATGCGCAACGCGATCCGTCCCAGCGATCTCTCCGCCGAAGCCGCCCGGATTCCCTCGCGCGTCAGTCTGGCGTTTTCCGCCGAGCACGCCGAATTGGCGACGGCGTGGGTGCAAGTGTTCATCGCGCCCAATAGCTTCTTCAACCCGATTCGCACGAACGAAGAGCGCGCCCGCGCGCGCGCCCGCGTGGGCGCGGTCTATCACACCGTCGAAAAAGGTCAGGCACTCGCGCGCGAAGGTGAAGTCGTCACGCCGCTCGCGCTGGAGGCGTTGGCAAGCACCGGCTTTTTGCGCCCCAGTCCCTCCGCCGCCGATTATGCCGGACCCGCGCTCTTGGCGATTCTGCTGGCGATTCTCCTCGCCATTTTTCTGATCCATTCGCATCCGCGGCAGATCGCGCACCCGCGCACCTTGTTGTTGCTCGCGTTCCTGATTTTGATTTTCGCGGCGTGCGCCAAAATGCTGGGTGACCGTTCGACTATGCTGCATTATCTCTTTCCGATCAGCGCGGCGGCGATGTTGCTCACGGTGCTGGCCAATTCCGGCGTCGCGCTGGGCGCGACGATGATCCTCGCGCTGTCGTTCGGCTTTTTCGCGCACGGCTCGCTGGAGTTGACGATGTACGCGCTCGCCGGAGGAATCGTCGCGTCGCTCAGTCTGGGACGCATCGAACGCTTGCCCGCGTTTTTGTGGAGCGGCGTCTACGTTGCCGCCGCGAACGCCGCCGTCGTCGCGATTTTCCGCGCGCTCGCGCTCGAAAAAGATGCGATGGTCTGGGGCGCCGCGCTGCTGGCGGCATTGGGAAACGGCATTCTCTCCGGCTTGCTCGCGTTGGGCAGTCTGTTCCTCATCGGCAAATTGTTCGGGATCACTACCTCGCTCGAACTGCTCGATCTCGCGCGTCCGACGCATCCGCTCTTGAAGAAACTATTGGTCGAAGCGCCGGGGACGTATCATCACAGTTTGATCGTCAGCCAACTGGCCGAGCAAGCCGCGCAACGCATCGGCGCGGACGCGTTGCTCGTGCGCGTCGCGGCGTACTATCACGATGTCGGCAAGACGCGCGATCCGCAGTCGTTCGTCGAAAATCAGATGGACGGCATCAACGTGCACGACACGCTCGCGCCCAAAGCGAGCGCGGGTATCGTGATCGATCACGTCGCGCGCGGCATCGCGCTGGCGAAGAAATTCGGCATCCCGGAACGGCTGCGCGATTTCATTCCCCAGCATCACGGCACGACGCTCGCGGCGTACTTTCACCGCAAGGCGACCAAACAAAACGGCAATGCCGCGCCGGTGGAAGAAAGAGATTTTCGCTATCCCGGCCCCAAACCCCAATCGCGCGAAACCGCGATCCTGATGCTCGCCGATGGCGTGGAGGCGACGACGCGCGCCGAACGTCCGACGACGCCGGAGCAAATTCGCGCGATCGTTGATTACATCTTTGGCGAACGTTTGCGCGACGGACAGTTAGACGAAAGCGATCTGACTTTGCGCGATCTTCAGCAAGTCAAAGAAGCGTTCTTTGGCGTGTTGCAAGGGCTGTATCACCCGCGCGTGAAATATCCGGAACCGCCGGGACCAGTCGAGCCGTCAACAGTGAGCAGTGAAACAGCGGAGCAGTGAGGAATGGACCGTCAAGTTGAAATTCGGGTCAAGGCGAAATATTCGGCGCGGGTGGTCTGGGCGCGCTTGGCGCGTGTTGCGCGTAAAACGTTGCGCGCGGAAAACGCGAACGTTGCGCTGACGATCTACGTCACCGACGACGCGGAAATTCGAAAACTGAATCGCGCGTTTCACGCGACCGACGCGCCGACGGACGTGCTGGCGTTTCCGTCAGATGGGGAGGGGGGGTTAATGTGGGGGCGTTTAATTAAACGCCCTTACATAGGCGACATTATCATTTCGTACGAGCGCGCGCGTGAGCAGGCGCGCGCGGCGGGCTGGCGCAGCGCCGACGAGTTGGACTTGCTCGCCGTGCACGGCATTTTGCACCTGCTCGGTTACGATGATCGGATGCCGCGTAAACGCGCGCGAATGTGGCGGCGGCAGGAAGAAATCTTGGGTCGGGTCATCAGGTGAATCAATGGACAAGATCGTCGAATGTGTTCCGAATTTTTCGGAGGGGCGTCGCGCCCGTGTCGTGGATGAAATCGTCAACGCGATGAAGTTGCGCGGCGTCAAAATTTTGGATCGCGAGATGGATGCGAATCACCATCGCAGTGTCATCACGCTGGCGGGCGATCCGGGTGCGGTCGAAGAGGCGGTCTTTCGCGGCATCGCGACGGCGGCGCGTGTAATCGATCTGGACGCGCATTGCGGCGAGCATCCGCGCATCGGCGCGACCGATGTGGTCCCGTTCGTCCCGATTCGCGGGATGACGATGGACGCGTGCGTCGCGATCGCGCAGCGACTCGGCGCGCGCGTCGCGCGCGAACTCGATCTGCCGGTGTACCTGTACGAGCGCGCGGCGACGCGCCCCGAGCGGCGCGATCTCGCATCCATTCGGCGCGGCGAGTACGAAACCCTCCAGCGCGAAATTGCGACCAACCCGGAGCGCGAACCGGATTTTGGTCCGAAAAAAATCGGCAAAGCCGGGGCGGTGGTGATCGGCGCGCGTCCGTTCTTGATCGCGTACAACGTCAATCTGGCGACGAGCGACGTGCAGATCGCCAAGGATATCGCGCGAGTCGTGCGCGAACGCGGCGGCGGCTTGCCCGGCGTCAAAGCGCTGGGATTCGAATTGAAGGATCGCGGCATCGTCCAGGTTTCGATGAACCTGACCGATTTCAACGTCACGGGAATTTTGAAGGCGTTTGAGACGGTGAGAGCGGAAGCGGCGCAGCGCGGCGTTGCCGTGCTGGAAAGTGAAATCGTCGGGCTGGTGCCGCTGGAAGCGTTGACGCAACTTGCCGCGCGGGCGCTCCAGCTGCCGGGGTTGAACGTGAGCCAGGTGGTCGAGATGAAATTGTTTGGTGAGTGACTATGGACGCGTCGTTAGGCAAAGAACTTTCGACAGACCAATCGTCGCCTCGCGCTAGCATAGATCGGCGCGGCGCGTTCGCGATTATCGGCGGGCACGCGGTCGCGCTCGTCGCTTTGGCTTGGGTCTTGGTGACGTTGCGGTTGCCGCATCAAATCTTCATCGTGACGATCGTGCCGATCCTCTTTGTCGCGTTCAGTTATCCGCGCTGGGTCTACCTGACGATGCTCCTGACGCTCATCGCGCCCGCGCTCTGGGTCACCTGGTCGCTGTCGTCACAATTTGCATCCTCGCTCGTGACCCTCGGGATCGAATTTCCTACGCTGATCCTGATCGCGGAACTGATCAATCAAATGAGCGCGCGTCAGGCGAAAATCGAGCGGCAATTACGGGAGCAGGAAGCGCACTATCGCGTGCTGGTGGAAAATCAAGGCGAAGGGGTCGCGGTGGCGGATCTGCAGGAAAATCTCACCTTCGTCAATCCTGCCGCCGAGCAAATCTTTGGGGTGCCGCCGGGAGAATTGCTGGGCAAGAATCTGCGCGCGTTCACCACTCCGGCGCAATTTGCCCGCTTGCAGGAACAAACCAAGCAACGCCGCGCGGGTGAAAAAAGTTCGTATGAATTTGAGATCGTCCGCCCCGATGGTGAAACGCGCACGTTGTTGCTGACCGGCACGCCGCATTTCGACACGCGCGGCCAACTCCTCAGCACATTCGGCGTGTTCCGCGATATTACCGAGCGCAAGCGCGCGGAGCAGGTGCTCGCGCGCCGCGACGCGATCCTCAACGCGGCAACCCTCGCGGCGGAACGCTTTTTGCGAACGTCGGCGTGGCAAGATCACATTCGCCAAGTGATGGAGCATCTGGGCGAAGCAACCCAGATGAGCCGCATCTACATTTTTGAGAACCACTGGGAGCCGGACGGGACTCTGCAGTGGCACCAGCGGTTCGAATGGGTCGCGCC
The DNA here is from genome assembly GCA_016865935.1 of Chloroflexota bacterium. Lineage (GTDB taxonomy): Bacteria > Chloroflexota > Anaerolineae > UBA4142 > UBA4142 > VGOB01. The sequence goes on from VGOB01000177.1 coordinate 8,386, forward strand.
GTACGTTGCGCCGCAGATCAATCAAATCGAAGTGCGTCAGATTCAACCGCTGGAGAGCGGGTTCGCGCGCTGGGTCAAAACACTCGAACAGGGCAAATGGATTCAAGGGAACGTCAAAGATTTTCCGCCCGACGAACAAACCCCGCTGATGGCGCAAAAAGTTCGTTCTACCGTCGTCGTGCCGGTCTTTGTGCAAACGACGTGGTGGGGTATCTTCTCAATAACTTGGGGTAATCTTTTCGCAATAGTCAATCCTACTTAATTGGGATAGACAAGTTGCTCACATCCGCTTATACTTGAGCCATGTTGGAAGACTTGAACCTGAATGATATGCAA
>VGOB01000178.1 GCA_016865935.1 Chloroflexota bacterium
TCAGGTCGCCTACCGGTATCAGGGTTGCCATGATTATCGCAGGTGGTGGTATCAAGCCGAGTCAAACGGCGGTCAGATTTTCACAAGAGTTTCGCCGGCGTCTCCCCTGAAAGATTGAGATGATACATTTTTTGCGACGGTCGGCGGTCTAGCCTGCCCTGAGCGCAGGCGAAGGGTCGGCGGTCGTATTTTGAGGAGGAACCAATGGGCAAGATGAAAGCGTTTGTAATGCGCGGCGTCGGCAAACTCGAATTGATCGAGCGACCGATTCCGCAAGTGAAAGACCCGGATGATGTGTTGCTCAAGGTAAAAGCCGTCGGCATTTGCGGGACGGACGTGAAAATTCTCGAAGGCAAACATCATTTCAAAGACGACACGGTGCTGGGGCACGAGTTTTGCGGCGAGGTGCTCGCGATTGGAACGCACGTTCATCACGTCAAGGTGGGCGACCGCGTCGCGATTGACAACAACATTCGCTGCGGCTTTTGCTCGTTCTGCCGGATGGGCTTGTCGAGCCAGTGCGTCGAGATCAAGACGAGCGCGCTCGGCGTGATGCGCGACGGCGGCTATGCCGAGTACTGTCTCGTCCCGGAAAAGCAATGTTTTGTTTTGCCGCCGGAGATTGACGACGTGTTGGGCTCCCAGGTCGAAACGCTGGCGACGGTTGTCAACGGGATGAACACGTTGTTGATGTTGCCGTACGATTACGTGCTGATCCTGGGTTTCGGACCGATCGGCTATCTGTTCGCGCAGTTCGCCAAGAACATCGCCGCCAAAGTCGCGGTGACCGAGATCGATCCGTTCCGCATCGGCGTCGCGAAAGAATGTGGACTCACGGTTTGGAATCCGAACGAAGTGGATGTCGAGAAAAAGATCACCGAGTTCACGTACGGACGCAAAGCCGATATCGTGATCGAAGCGACCGGCAACGCGTTCGAAACTGCGCTCAAGTGCGTGACGCCTGGCGGCAAAGTGTTGCCGTTCGGAATGGATTCGAGCATCAAGGCGACGGTGGTGCCGAACGAGATTACGCGCTGGGCGACAAAAATCCTGGGTCTGTACCTGGGTCAGAACACGATGGTGCCTTCGGTCCGTATCTTTCAGGAAAATCGTCTGAATATGAAACCATTCTTCACCAGAGTCATCCCGCTGGCGGACGCGCCCAACGCGTTTGGCGATCTGGGTTTAGATCTCAAGACGATGCAGCACAAGCCCAAAGGCGCGATGAAGATCGTGATGAAAGTTTAGGTAGTGTCATTGCAAGGAGCGTTGTTTGCGACGAAGCAATCCCCAATTTGCGATGTGGAGCTTGCTTCGCTTCGCTCGCAATGACACCGAACGAGGCAACTATGACAAAACAAGTCAACATCGCCGTGATCGGCACGGGGCGAATGGGGAGCGTCCACACGCGCAATCTGGCGCGCGCGATCCCGGAAGCGAATCTGGTTGCGGTCTGCGACATTCGATTAGATGTCGCGCAAGCGATTGCGGACGAACTCGGCGTCAAGCGCGTCGTGCGCGATTATCACGAACTGCTGACTGACCAGAGCATCGAAGCGATCTTGATCGCGACGAACACCGACACACACGCGTTCATCGTGAAAGATGTGGCGGCGGCGGGCAAGCAGATCTTTTGCGAAAAACCGATCGCGCTCGATTTGGCAGATGTAGACGGCGCGCTGGCGGCAGTCGAAAAGCACGGCGTCAAGTTCCAGGTCGGGTTCAACCGCCGGTTCGACAAGAGTTTCAGGCGCGTGCATGAAATCGTCGCGTCCGGCGAAATCGGGCGACCGTGCATCTTGCACATCATCGCGCGCGATCCGGAGCCGCCCTCGGTGGAGTACGCGCGCACGTCCGGCGGAATGTTTCTCGATATGACGATCCACGATTTCGATATGGCGCGCTACCAGGGCGGCGAAATCGAACAAGTGTACGCGATCGGCAATGTGTTGGTCGCGCCGCAGTTGAAGCAAGCGGACGATGTGGACACGACGCTGGTCACGCTCAAATTTGCGAATGGCGCGATGGGCGTGATTGATAACAGTCGTCAAGCGGTTTTTGGTTACGATCAGCGCGTGGAAGTTTTTTGCGCGAACGGCACTGCCGCCGCGAACAACGAAACAGACAACACGGTGATCAAAGGCAACCAAGAGGGTTATCATTCGGATCGTCTGCCGTACTTTTTTATGAATCGTTACGCGTCCTGCTACGTGGAAGAAGTGCGGCAGTTCGTCGAATGTGTGCGCGATAACAAGCCGGTGCCGGTCGGCGGCAAGGACGGACGCGCGGCGGTCGTGCTGGGGTACGCCGCGCTGAAATCGTTGCGCGAGAATCGGCCGGTGAAGGTGAGCGAAATCAAATAGGTTCAAAGTTCAAGGTTCAAAATTGTCGAACCTTGAACTTCGAACCTTGAACTTTGAACTCCGAAGGAGAATTATGAACGGCAAAATGCAAGGTGTCACTTTGATCGCGGATTGGAAACCTAAACCCGGTTTCAAGTTGGGATCGAAGGATATTGAAGGACGCCAAACATATCTCGGCAGTTTGGTGTGGCGGAATCCGCGGATCGAGATTCGTGAATACGATATTCCCACGCCGGGACCCGACGAGGTGTTGCTCGAAGTCAAAGCGTGCGGTATCTGCGGTTCCGATGTGCATATGGCGCAAGCGGACAAAGAGGGCTACATTTTCTATCCTGGGTTGACCGGCTTTCCCAGCATCCTGGGTCACGAATTCTCCGGCGTCGTCGTCGAAGCGGGCAAGAACGCGTTCGACAAACGGACGAACAAGCCGTTCAAAGGCGGCGAGCGCGTCACGTCGGAAGAAATGTTGTGGTGCGCGAGTTGCCGTCCCTGCGCGGACGGTCAACCGAATCACTGCGAACGCCTGGACGAAGTCGGGTTCAACGTCAACGGCGCGTACGCCAAGTACATCGTTTTGCCGTCGCGCACGATTTGGAGTCTGGAGCCGATGGCGCAGCGGTACAAGGGCGATGATATTTTCCTCGCCGGCAGTTTGATCGAACCGGCGTGCGTGGCGTACAACGCAGTGATCGAACGCGGCGGCGGCATTCGCCCCGGCGATCGCGTCGTGATTCTTGGCGGTGGTCCGGTTGGCATCGCGGCGTGCGCGATCTTGCGCCGCGCCGGCGCGTCCAAGGTCATCCTCTCCGAGCCGCAAAAAGAGCGGACCGATCTCGCGCTGAAACTGGGCGCAACGCACGCGATCGATCCGAGCAAAGAAGATTTCGCCGATCGCGTGTTGGAAATCACCGAGGGAATGGGCGCGGATTTATTTATGGAAGCGACCGGCTTGCCCGAACGCGTGTATCCTGGGATCGAGCGCGTGATCTGGGAAGGCAGAACGCTGAACAGCACCGTCGTCGTGACCGCGCGCGCGGAAGCGAAAATGCCGGTGACCGGCGAAGTGCTGCAAGTGCGCCGCGCGCGCATCATCGGCGCGCAGGGACATTCCGGACACGGCAATTTCCCGCGCGTGATCGAATGTATGGCGGACGGAATGGATCTGACGCCGATGATCACGAAGAAGGTCGGGCTGAACGAATTGCCGGAAAATATCATCAAGTTGCAGACGGATCGCAGCAACTGCAAAGTGACGTACGTCGCGAAATAGCAACGACGGGCCGGTGCGTGTCATTGCGAGGAGCGGTTTTCGCGCCGAAGCAATCTCCAATTTGCGATTAGGGGATTGCTTCGCTTCGCTCGCAATGACACGCGGCATCGGTCGTCAAGGTCAACGATGTCATCCCAACCCACCTACGATATTTTGATGTTCGGGCATTTCGCCAAAGATCGCAACGTCGTGGACGGTCACGGCGAAATCGCGTCCGGCGGCGCGGTGTACTATGGCAGTGTCGTCGTGCGGCGGATCGGCTTGCGCGTCGGAATCGTCACGCGCTTGCGCGCGGACGATTTCGCGCGGCTGGACGAACTGAAGCAAGAAGGCATTGACGTTTTCGCAACATCCGCGCCCGAAACGTCCGGCATCGAAAACACGTACAAATCATCCGATATGGAACGGCGCGTGTGCAAGTTGCTCGGTTTTGCCGGAGCGATGCAACGCGCGGATATTCCGAACGCGACGGCGCGCATCTACGCAGTCGTGCCGATCATCGCCGGAGAATTCGATCTGGCGTACCTCAACGCGCTGGCGGCGCGCGGACCGGTCGCGCTCGACGTGCAAGGATTCGTGCGGATGTCGGAAGGGCGCGACCTGGTTTCGCGTCCCTGGAAAGAAATGGCGGACGGACTCAAGCACGTCACGTACTTGAAAGTGGATCGCGCCGAAGCGGAACTCTTGACCGGCGAAACCGATCTCGCGCGCGCCGCGCGCAAACTCGCCGCGTACGGTCCGCGCGAAATCGTGCTGACGCAATCGTCCGGTGTCACCGTTTTCGCCGATGGAAAAATTTTCACCGCGCCGTTCACGCCGCGCTCGCTCGCCGGACGCACCGGACGCGGCGACACCTGCTTTATGTCGTACCTCAGTTGGCGGCTCAGCGCGACGCCGGATGACGCGTGTCGTTTTGCGGCGGCGGTCACGACGTTGAAGCAGGAAAAACCGGGACCCTGGCGCGGCGCGCTGGCGGATGTGGAAGTGGTGATAGCGACGTGAGTTCAAAGTTCGATGTTCAAGGTTGCGCGTTCTGGGGTAAAATACAGCCGTCAGCAATCAGCGATCAGCGATCAGCCGTCAGTAGCCAGTAGTCAGATGAATTAGACGGAATGTCTGGCGACTGTCTACTGTTGACTGTCTACTGACAAGGAGGTGATCGCGCGAGCCAATTCTCAGGACGGATCGATCAACGACGATTTTGAATCTCAATGGAGGAGAAAAATGGACAACATTACCCGACGTGAATTTTTGAAAATGGTTGGCGCAGGCGCGGCATTGACCGCGGCGGGACTCGCCGGTTGCGCGCCCACGCCAACTGTTGCGCCGACTAAAGCCCCAGTCGCGGCGCCCACCGCGCCGGTCGCGCCAACGATTGCCCGACCGACCGGCAAACTTTCGGTCTACTCCGCGCTCAACGAAACGACGAACAACGAATTCATCAAAGCGTTCAAAGCCGCATACCCCGGCGTTGACGTTGATCTTTTGCCGATGGGGGCAGCCGGCGAACTGCAAACGCGTATCCGCACCGAAAAGGCGTCACCCAAGTGCGACGTCTTTATCGGCGGGTCGAGCGAATTCCACGATCCGCTTGGCAAGGACGGTTTGCTCGAAGCGTACAAATCGCCGAACGCGGCGACCGTGGACGCGACGTTCAAAGAAGCGAATGGCTTGTGGACCGGTTGGTACATCGGCATCTTTGGCTTTGTTCTCAACACCGATCGCTTTGGCAAAGAAATGGCGAACGTGAAAAAGCCGGCGACCTGGGACGATTTGCTCGATCCGGCGTGGAAGGGCAAACTGGTTTATCCCGATCCGATCAAGACCGGCGGCGGCTATATCTTTATGGCGGCGCAACTTTTCCGCTTCAACAAAGATGAAGACAAGGCGATGGAGTATATGAAGAAACTCCACGCCAACGTCGCACAGTACACCGGCACCTCACCCCAGGTGATCCAGTTGGTCTCGCAAGGTCAATTCATCGGCGGCTTGAATTGGGGGCACGACATCTTGACGACCAAGGCGCAAGGGTTGCCGATTGAGTTGATCGTGCCGGAGTTGACCGCGTTTGAAATTGGCGCGGTCAGCATCGTCAAGGGTGGTCCCAATCTCACGGCGGCAAAAGCATTCGTGGATTGGGTGTTGACGCCCGAAGCCGGCGCACTCAACGTCAAACTCTCGAATCGCGCCTCGGTGCGCAAAGAAGTTCCGCCCGCGCCCGGCGCGCCCACGCTCGACAAAGTGAAACTCGTGCCGTACGATCGCCAGTGGGCATCGGACAACAAAGATCGCATCCTGAAGAAATGGCAGGCGGCGGTCGGAATGTAAATCTCTGACGGAAGACGGAAGACCGATGACCGACGAAAAGATCGGTCTTCCGTCCTCGGTCATCGGTCGAATGTTATGCGTCGAATCTCTCGCGAACCATCCGTCGTCATCACGCTCGCGCTTCTGGTCGGGTTGATGTTCGCGTTCATCATCTATCCGCAAGTCCAAGTCGTCCTCGTCCCAGGTCTGGGCGGTTATGTGTCATTTCTCGCCGAGCAAACCTGGGTCAAGCCCTTTTTCAATTCCTTGCAAGTGATGTGTTTATCTACGACGACGGCGGTGATCCTGGGTTTCATCTACGCGTACGCGATGGTGTACAGCAAAATGCCGTTCAAGCCGTTCTTCCGCGTCATCGGCGTTTTGCCGTTGCTGTCGCCGCCGTTCGTCGTCGCCGCGAGTTACATTTTGCTTTTCGGTCCGCGCGGCGTGATTTCGTACTTTGTCTTCGGGCAATCGCCGAACATCCTGGGTTTGGGCGGTTTGTGGGGCGTGCAGACGATTGCGTTTTTCCCGTTTGCGTACCAACTGATCGCCGACGTGCTGGCGCGCAGCGACGCGCGGATGGAACAAGCCGCGCGCAATCTCGGCGCTGGACCGTGGCAAGTGTTCCGCACGATCACGTTGCCGATGGCGCGCCCGGGTTTGCTCGCCGCGATCCTGATGACGGCGATCTACATCGTCGAAGATTTCGGCAACCCCGCGCTGATCGCCGGGCAATTCACCGTTTTGCCGACGCAAGCGTATGGCTTGATCTCCGGCTTTGGCGATGTGTCCGGCGCGTCGGTCGTCAGCACGATCTTGCTGCTGCTCGCACTCGCGCTGTACATCACGAAAACCCGGATCGAAGGACAACGGTCGTACGTCACGATCAGCGGGCGCGCCGGCACGATTCCGCGTCCGCCCGTGCCGATGATCGTCAACGTTTTCTGTTTTGTCGCGTGTTCGTTGCTGGCGATTTTGATCTTGATGGTCTACGGCGTGCTGTTCGTCAGCGCGATTGTCGAGGTCTTTCCGGTGAAATGGACGCCGACGTTCAAGCATTTTGAGTTTCTCACGTCGAACATTACACCGATGCAAAATACGCTGGTCTACGGCACCGTCGCCGCGATCATCTGCGCGCTCTTCGCGATGCTGCTCGGCTTTCTCGTTCAGCGGCGCGAGTGGCGTGGCAAGCGCGTCGTGGATTTCATCGCGATTATGCCCGCCGCGGTTCCCGGCATCTTCTTCGGCATCGGCTACGCGACCGCGTTCAACCAACCCTGGCTCGATTGGATCGATCGCGGCGCGCTGATCACGATCTCGATGATCTTTTGGAACATCCCGGTCGCCTATCAAGCCGCGATTGCCGGGTTGCAGCAGATCGATCGCTCGCTCGACGACGCGGCGACGAGTTTGGGCGCGGGCAGTTTGCGCGCGTTCCGCGACATTTTGTTCCCGATGCTCGACGGCGCGCTGCTGACCGGCTTTGTGACCGCGTTCGTTCGCGCGGTGACGACCTTGTCCGTCGTGATTTTCCTGTTCACGCCCAGCACGACCGTCGCGACGATCAAGATTTTCCAACTCATCAACGATTTTATGTGGGGCGGCGCGACCGCGTTCACTGTGTCAGTCGTCGGCGTCGCGGTGCTGGTGCTTGTGCTCGTGTGGACGATCAGCGGAAGGCGCGTGGGGTTGCAGCGGACGCAGTAGGGAGCGTTCGCCGTAACGCTCCGGGACATGACAACGGACGAAAACGGATTTAACGGACGGTTGCCCAAACGGGTCTGTCCGTTCAATCCGATCAAGTCCGTTGTTATCTGGGGCGGCGCGCGGGGTTGCAACGGACGCAGTGATTCTTCGGATCAGGCTGAGTGTATGACCGCTACGTTTTTTTACCGCGAGTACCACCGTTTTGCCGGATGCTCAGAGTAAAACGTGGCGGGTACGGAACGGTTAGCGTCATGCCTCCCTGTCAAAGACACATCTGACAGGAGCATGCGATAGAATATCTGAATGGGGATGAACACTCGAAGATGAATATTTTGAGGCGGGTAATCGCTTTTCAATGGAACCAGGTAGAGATATATCGAAACTCGGCGATACTTCTGCTGGCATTTCTCGCTCTATATTCGTTCATAGAAATCACGCTAAATATCAATCGTCCGTACTGGGGAGACGAAAGCCATTTCGTTGAGACAGTGCGCGTTTTCGGTCAAGGGTTGGATTTGAACCTGCTCAAGCATTACGACGAAATGTCCACACCTTTGCCGTTTGTCATGTATGCAGCGTGGGGAAAGGTTGTAGGGTTTCAGACACAGTCCTTGCGCATTCTATCTGTCTTTGTTGCGCTTATTACCTATTTCTCTTTCCACCACTTGTTGTTCGCGATCTTGCGAGATGGAAGAATCGCTCTGCTTGGAACGATATTCCTCGCCCTCAATCCATATATGTTGGCGTTCAGTATCTTTGTGTTCACCGACATGCTGGCTATCTTTTTCTTGACCGTCGCGTGCACTGCAATCAGGAACCAGAATCCGCGATGGTTAGCCATCGCAATGGCTGGAGCTTTATGGTGTCGTCAGTATCTATTTTTTCTCAATTTTGCCGCGGCGGTTTACTATCTCTTCCGTCTCTGGAAAGAAAAGCGAGTATATCCCACTTGGCGTGAAATCATGTGGCAGCAGGACGCAGATACCGCCGCCACAGGAACAGCTTGAGATGATTCACTCGACCATGATCGGTCTTGAAACCTTGACGCACTTTCTCAATACG
>VGOB01000179.1 GCA_016865935.1 Chloroflexota bacterium
AACATTGGCGATCGCGCGTGCGGCTTGCAAATGCCGGGCTTCCGCCAACATTTCCGGCGTCAGATCGATCCCGATCACCGATCGAACGTGCGGCGCCAAAGCGAACGCGGTATGCCCGGTTCCAGTCGCAATGTCGAGGACTGACCAATCGGGATCGGGCGCACACAGCGCGACGAGTCGCGCGAGCACTTGCGGATCGGTGTGCGACGCGCTGGTGGTATATTTCGATGCGCGCGCGCCAAAGATTTTTCGAGCAGCGGTTTCTGTGTTGTGCATTCTTCCCTTTTCTATTGGAACTCGAATTGGCGAATGCCTTGAAGGTTAGACAATCGCGCGATCACTTGATCGGCATTTTGCTGGCGTGGCACCTTGGCGATCGCGCGAATGTGCAATTCGTTGGACTGGGTATCTTTGGAAAAACCGAGCGACTTGGCTTCGAATCCGAGATCGTTGAAAACCTGGCGCAATTCTTCAACCAAGCCCTGCCGGTCTTGAATTCGAATGTTGATCGTACGCGTGACCGAATTGGCGAGGAATCGTTTTTCCAGCTGGTCCAACACGCTGAGCGCGCCGAGCAACAACGCGGTGGCAATCCCAGCCGAAAAGAAATGCCCTGCCCCGACGACAAGCCCAACGATCGCAACAGTCCACAAGGAGGTTGCCGTCGTAAGCCCTTTGATCGTCGCGCCGTAGCGGAAGATGGCGCCGGCACCCAAAAAGCCGATGCCGGAAATGACCTGCGCGGCGAGCCGGGCAGGGTCGCCATTGGGCACCAGCGGCTGGAACTGCATCGCCAGATCAATCGAAAGGCACATTGCCAGCGCAGAACCAATCGCCAGAATCATGTGCGTGCGCAAGCCAGCAGGTTGTTGGTGCATTTCGCGTTCGATGCCGACCAAGCCGCCGAGGATGGCCGCCGCGAGCAAACGGATCACGATTTGTTGTTCCGAGATCATGGGCTACTCTTCTTTCCCTGCAGTGAAATTTGCCAGGATGGGCTTGGGGGACGCCCCCTTGCTAGCGTTTAGACACGTTAGGAAAAAATCAATAAAGGTATGGGTCGCTCTGGAAAAATGTTTTCCCTTGCGCCAAACGAAACTCAAATTGCGTTGCAGGGCAAGCCCGGACAGGGGTAACGCTTTCAGGCGATTCGCTTCCACCTCTTTCAGGATCGCGCAACGCGAAACAATCGAGATTCCCAGACCTGCCTCCACCGCTTTTTTCACTCCCTCGATATTTCCCAGTTCCATCATTACATTCAATTTAACCCCCTGCGCTTCCAGCAACCGAAAACCACTTTCTTGCGTCGCAGAACCGCGTTCGGTGATCACAAACGGTTGTTTTGCCAGTTCGGCGGGCGCAATCGTTTGGCGTTTCGCCCACGCGTGCTGCTTGGGCGTGATGATGACAAATTCATCTTGGGCAAAGCGCTTGACGCTGAGCCGCTCGTCGGTCAGCGGCGCGCCTTCGCCGACGATCCCTAGATCGACGCGATTGGCTAGAACTTGATCGATGATGTGGCGCGCGTAATTGATCTCCAGCATCAAATCAATTGGCGGATATTTTTTCTTAAAGCGTCCGAGAATTTCGGGCAAGAGATAAATGCCCACGACGTTGCTCGCGCCGATGCGAATCTGCCCGCGCCCCAAGCCCGCCAAATCCTCGAATGCCTGTTGCATCGTTTGGATGTGCCCCAGGATTCCTTCCGCGCTCGTCAGCATAATCTGACCGGCTTCGGTCAGCACCACCGTCTTGCCAATCCGATCGAAGAGTTTGACGCGAAATTCCTTTTCCAGCGCGACGATCTGCGCGCTGACGGCGGGCTGAGTCAGATGCAAGCGCTCCGCCGCGCGCGTAAAACTTTTCAATTGCGCCGCCGCGCGGAACGTGCGAAGTTGATCGAGCGTCATTTTCGCCTCTCAAAATCCATAAGGTTTTAATTATGATAATCACACAAAAGATTGATTATCATTATGGACTTTATGCTTTATAATACAAGTCAACCGAAGAGTCAAGTTGGCTCTCCGCATACAACAAGCACGACGCTGTGTTTGTAATCAACCAAGATGGTGATGACAGCCCTCTCATTGACCGATGCAGAACGCATCGGGCGCTGGAGGTTTTTTTTGTCAAGCCAAAAAATCCAAATTGAGGAGGTCGAATGGGAAAGGAAATCGAACGAAAATTTCTGGTCAAGGGCGACGCGTGGCGCGCGCTCGGCAAAGCGACGCAGTACCGGCAAGGGTACTTGAACAGCGTCAAGGAACGCACGGTCCGGATCCGCACGGTCGGCGACAAAGCGTTTCTCACGATCAAAGGGCTCACCGTCGGCGCGACGCGCGCAGAGTACGAGTACGAAATTCCGATGACGGATTGCAACGCGATGCTCGACACGTTGGCGGAGAAACCGATCATTGACAAAAAGCGCTACAAGATTCCGTTCGAAGGACTGACGTGGGAAGTTGACGAGTTCTTCGGCGAGAATCAGGGTTTGATCGTCGCGGAAGTCGAACTGCAAAGCGAAGATCAGCAATTCAAAAAACCCGAATGGATCGGCGCAGAAGTGACCGGCGATCCGCGTTACTTTAACGCCAACCTGATCAGCAATCCGTACACCAAGTGGGCAAAGGGAGGGTAAAATGACGGATGTACTTGCCAAGAACGTCGCCACGTCAGCCGAAGAAGCGGCGAAGATCGTGCCGCGCGCGGAATTTCGCGTCTTCGGGCAAGGCGTGATCGAGATCGTCAAGTCCAAGATGTGGAACGGCAAAACCGTTTTGTTCCAGGCGCGCAAGATGCCGGCGGAAACGTACTTTCTCTCGCACAAAACGAACGAGGCGAACGTCAAAGTGCGCGATGGTCTGCTCGACATCAAGACCAAGGTCGGCGAAACGCCGGAAGGGTACGAAATCTTCCAGCCGCGCGGCAAATTCCAGTTTCCCGTGAAGAAAGACGAACTTGCGACGATTCTGTCGCATCTCAAAGTGGAAATGCCGCTGAACAAAGACACGTACGCGTTCGACGAATTCGTCGCGATGGCGCGCCAGCATCCCGATCTCGCGCCGGTCGTCGTCGAAAAAATGCGGTACGGTTTCACCATCGAAGGAATCATTTGCGAGTACGCGCAAGTGTATTTCAATGGCGCGATGGTCGAATCGGCGTGTTGCGAGAGCGAGAATTACGCCGGAATGCGCCAAGTGATCGACGGGTTGGGGATCGCCGCGATGCCCAACACCAATTACCTCAAAGCGGCAAAACGCGTGGTCGGGATGGAATAAGCCCGAAAAAATCGCGCGAAAAATTTTGATTCAAGGAGAAATTTATGTCCGCAGTACCTGCTGTCAAGCCAGCGTTTGATCCGCTGGATTTGAAAAACTATGCGCTCGAAAAACTGCCTGAACTGCCTGCGGGTGTTTGGGCGAAGCGACTCAAACTGATCGGTATTCCCCTCGCCGTGCTGGCGTTTCTCTTTTTTCACTTGCATTGGTGCGGACCGATCGGTATATTCGACGCGCAGACCAAGATCAAACCGGCAACGTTACTCTACTCGGCGACCGGTTTGTTTCTCGCCTCGTTGATCCTCTGGATCACGGAGGCGTTGCCGAACTACCTCACTTCGCTGATCGTCATCGTCGTGACCGTTTTGGTCGGCTTGATGACCTATCAGAACGCGTTCGCGCAACTCGGTCAGCCGGTGATGATCCTGAACATCGCCAGTTTCATTATGGCGAGCGCGCTCGTCGTGACCGGATTGGCAAAACGCCTGACGCTCACGCTCGTTCTGAAGAGCGGTCTTTCGCTCGACAAGCTGTTCATCGTGTTCATCATCCTCAACCTCATCTTTGGCGCGTTCATCAGCGCGACCTCCGCCAAGACCGCGCTGATGCTCCCCGTCTTCATGGTCATTGCGGCTACCTTCGGCGCGACCGGCGGCGACAAGCGCAACGGCGTGGGCAGAAATATGGTTCTGCAGAATCTGTTGTACAACAATGTAGGCGCGAGCGCGTTCTTGACTGGCTCGGCGGCGAACCTGCTCGCCGCGCAACAAATGGAAAGAGCCGGCGCACCCGTGGCGTACGCGACCTGGTTGATGGCGTTGCTCCCGCTCGCGATCATTCAATGCGTCATCGGCTGGTGGACCGGCACGCGCTGGCTCCTGCCGATCAAGGAAGAAGACAAGACCCCGAAACTCGAGGGTGGCGTCCAACGACTGAAAGACGAACTCAAATCGCTGGGTCCCATTTCCACAGCCGAGATCCGCGCGGGCATCATTTTCTTGATCGTGCTCGGACTATGGGCAACCGATAGCATTCACGGCATTCGCGCCGAAGTAGTGGCGTTGGCAGGCGCGTGCGTGGTGTTGATGCCGGCGGCTATGGGTTTGCCACGCCTGGGGGTTATGAAATGGAACGATGCGGATATCCCCTGGCATATGTTGATATTCTCGTGGGGCGCGTATGTGCTCGGCGCGTTCGTGGACAGCACGAACATCGTCGGCTTGACGCTGGACAGTCTGTTCAAGACGTGGGGCATCACGGCTGCCACACCCAAAGTACTCGTCTTCTCCGTGATGGCATTGATTTTCGGCTTGACCACCTTGGTTAGCGAAAGCAAGACTGCCCGCACGATCATCATGTTCCCCATTCTCATCGCGACGGCGAAATCGTTTGGCTGGGACATTATCGGTTTCTGCTTGCCGATGGCGTTTATGATCAACCAGGTGTACGTGTTGTACTACAACTCCAAGCCCGCCAACATCAGTTACCTTACCAATCAGTACTCGATGTGGGAATCGTTCAAATTCGGCATCTTCCAACTGTTGCTCATCACAGTCATTCTCGTCTTCTGGGCACAGTACGTGATGCCGTTAATGGGATTCAAGAGCGCGCTCTGGTAAACCCAATCAAGAAACCCGTTTCCTGAAAAGAAAACGGGTTTCTCCCAAAAGGAGATTTCGAAATGTTCAAATGGAAATTGTTTCTCGTGCTCGCGCTGCTCGTCGTGATCGTGACCGCGTGCGCGCCCGCGCCAACGGCGACGCCGGTGCCGCCGACCGCCGCGCCCAAACCGACCGCAATTCCGCCAACGGCTGTACCGCCGACTGCGGTGCCGCCGACGGCAGCGCCAAAACCGACTGAAGCGCCCAAGCCGACGACGGCGCCGGTCGCATCCAAACTTGCCGAAAAATTCGCGCAGCCGGATCAAACGGTCGAGTATCACTTTATGATTCAGGTCGCCGATCTCAAGGAAGCCGATCTGGGCAAGGTGTACCAAACCAGCGTCGTCGACGCGCTCAAGAATGTTGCCGAAGTGGGCGCGCTGGGCAAACCCAAGCCCGGCATCTACGTGGATTCGAAAGAGTATGGATTGGAGAAAAGCAATTTGATCGTGCGCGTTCGGGAAGGGCAAATCACCTTCAAAGCCCGCGCTTCTTCGCTGGACGTGTTGCTTGACCTGGAAAGCTGCTCGTCGAAAAAATACGAGATGGATTATTTCGGCACGCCCGATTATTCCATTTCATCCGACCTCAAGTTCAACGCGGATGAATTCGACGTCAAACCACCCGCACTGACCGTTGCGAAACTGTGGGAGTTTATCGAAAAGAAATGTCCGGCGGTCTGGAAGCAAATCCAAGCGCCTGTCAAGAGCGCGGGCAACATTGAAATCCCCGGCATCGCGAATATGTACAGCGCGGACGCCAAACTCAAACATCCCTTGGCTGGCAAGGTCCCCGCCGCTGGCGTGGCAGTGTGGTTCTTCCCGCCGACCGACAAGTTCTTGGTGGAGCTCGCGTTTACCGGCTCGGTCAAAGAGCGCGCGGACGTGGACAAAATGTACGCCGAATTGCAGGCAACGCTGAAAGGCGCGGGATTATTGAAAGCGGATCAATCGTCCAAAACGCAGCAATACTTTACCGCGTATTTTGGCGCAAAGAAATAGGCGCGTTTGAAATTTCCGCCGCGCTGAGCGCGCTCGGCGAAAAATACAACGGCATTGTGATCTTGGAGGGCTATGTGCCGGGGCAGGGAGAAAAAATCGTTCCGGCGAACGCGGAATATTTGCGCGCGCGCGGGTGGATCAAGTGAGGAAAGACCTGGAAGGTTTTCCAAAAACCTTCCAGGTCTTTGCATTTCACGCGCCGCGTTTCTGCGCGACAAACAAAACCGCGAGGTAGAGTTTTTCGATGAAACCACCGTACCGCGCGATCACTTGCGCGACGCCATCAAACAGATACTGCCTGACCTGGGGCGTCAGTAGCAAATGATCAGAGTACGTGTTGAGCAAACCGAGATACTGGGTTGTGTCATACCGCGCCGACCAGGGAGTCGCCTTGCCGGTGCCACTGCCGATTTCCAGAATTTTGCCGTTCGGCGTGATGCCTGTTTCTGCAATGATCGTTTCGATCAACGCGTCAGAAAGTGTTTTGAAAATTAGAGAGCGCACTCGTAGTTGCGACTTCAGTCGCCCGTGCCACGCCCCAAAACGACTAAAGTCGTTACTACGGGCAATTTTAAAACACTCTCTCAGGATAATCGGGGCGATAGGCGTCGTAATCCGCGGCGACGGTGTCGAATGTGCGGCTTTCTTTTGCCCAATCGGTCATCAAGAAATGTACCCCAAGTCTGCCAACCGCTCGATCACTTCTTGCTCTTCCTCTTCCGAATAGCCATCGCGCGCTGCCGCGTTGCCTTCCGACGTTCCGCCGTACTCGACTGCGCGTGTGTCCGCGAGCGCGTCCGTCAGCACGCGTCCATCTAGGTCGCTTGGCACCGGCAAGCCGAGCAAGTGCAAAATCGTCGGCGCGAGATCGATTATTTCTGCCCCGCGAAATTCGCCCGCATTTTTGATGCCCGCGCCGCTCGCGACGAAAATGCCGTTCATTCGATGCGACGATGACACGCCAAACGATTTTTCGATCACCTTGTTCGATCCAAATTCAAAATCCCCGAACGCGATCGTTTCGAGGTTGCGCGGCAAAAATAAAATGTCGGGCGCGGCGGCGAGGTGCGCGCCGTGATAGATGTCTTCCTTCTTCCAAATGTGTTCGACGAGCGGCGCGCCGTCCTTCGACTCCCGCTTCGACTCGCTCTGCTCGCTCAGCGTCCGCTCAGGAGGCAGTTTCAGCGCGCGCAAATCCGCGATGACTTGATCGCGCACGCGTTCGTACTCTTCGCCCAGCGCGACAATCCCGTGCGGCTCGCGTCCGCGCAAGTTGATATGCACCTCGCCGATGTAGCCAATCGAGTACGCGCGCGTGCGCGACCAATCCACGTCGCTGAACGAAAGAAAGAACCGTTTGAGCAAGCCGCGCCCGCCGCGTCGCTTGTCGAGCGTCCGGCGCAGTTTGCCGAGACCCAGCGCAAGCAAGATGTTGTACGCAAAACGCGGCGTCAATCCAAGTCGAAACGCGGCGCGCTTGCATTGCGACGCAAGGTTCGGTTTGAATTTGAGATAACCGCGCTGCGCCAGAAAATTGTTGACGTAGAGAAAGTTGCGGACGGGACCGTGACCGTGATCGGACATCAGGAGAATAGAGATTGGAGACTTGTCCTGAGCTGAGTCGAAGGATTGGAGATTAGAGATTAGTCGTCCAAGTAGTCGGTCAATGTGTTCGTAGATTTCCAGAATCCCGTCACGGAATTTTTCGGCTTCCGCCGGATCGTGATCGTGATGCGCCGGATCGTACGCCGACCACAAGCCGTGCGATACGGTGTCGGTTTCCGGGAAGACGAGCATAAAAAAATCGGCGGGATATTTTTGCAAGAGATATTCGGCGGCGCGAACGCGCTGTTCCGCCGAATACTTGAGCGCGCTCAGAAATATTTCGCCGCGACCCTTGCTGTATACCTCATCGGAGTAAACAATATAATCTCCGATCTCTCGTCTCAACTCTTCAGCGAGTTCCTTCGGGTACGTATAGTTTTCCGCATTGCGCGGCGTCAACATTCCGGTGACGAGCACGCCGTTGACGGGCGCGGGGGGCCACGTGACCGGCACGTTCATCACGATCACGCGCTTGCCCGCCGCTCCGATCAAATCCCACACGGCTTTGCCATCGCGATCGCGTGCGGAGACCGGCGCGAGATCGTACGAATTCGCGCGGCGGCGCATAAAATCGAAGAGACCGTGCGCGGCAGGATTTTTGCCGGTCATAAACGACGACCACGCGGACGCGGTGACTGGCGGCACCGTCGAGCGCAGTTCGCTCCACGCGCCGGCGTCCATCAATTTTTTGAACATCGGCAATTTGCCTTGCGCGACGAACGGGCGAATCAGATCGAACGTCGCGCCGTCGAGACCGATAACGAAAACTTGAGACATTTCATTCTCCACAGAGCTACGATCAAAATTTATTGTACGCAAATTCGAGTGCGCTCCAAATGTTACAGCCCGCGCGTTTGCGCCGACGTTTCTACCAGCGCGTATATTCCGCCCGATACGACCGAATGCCCGCCGAGCAAGATCGGTTGCGGCGTTTCGCGCGCGGCAAACGTCAACGCGCGAATGAACGGATCGGCGATCTCTTCCGCGCGCAGCAAATCGGCATTGAAGC
>VGOB01000180.1 GCA_016865935.1 Chloroflexota bacterium
CGGCGTCGTATGGTATAATGTCTTTGGGGTTCTCATGCGCTCCTCTTTCCTCGGTCGGATAGGATAGAGACAGTATCCATGAGAACCCTCTTTAGTCAAATCCCAAAGTGAGTTTTGCGGTATTGCCAATTTAAGGATTTATGGGAACACTCTATCTCGTCGCCACGCCAATCGGCAACCTGGAAGACATTACACTGCGCGCGTTGCGCGTCTTGAAAGAGGCGACGCTGATCGCGGCGGAAGACACGCGCGCCGCGCGCAAATTGCTGTCGCATTTCGAAATCACCAAGCCGATCACGTCGTACTTTGAGCACAACAAAATCGCCAAACTGGAAACGATTTTGAACGCGCTCGCGCGCGGCGACGTGGCGGTGATCTCGGAAGCAGGCACGCCCGGTCTCTCCGATCCCGGGTACGAACTGGTGCGCGCCGCGCTCGCGCGCGATTTCCGCGTGGTCCCGATTCCCGGCGCAAACGCGCTGACGACCGCACTGATCGCGTCCGGCTTGCCGACGGATCAATTCATCTTTCTAGGTTTTCTGCCGCGCCAGAAAAGCGCACGTCGCAAATTTTTACAGTCGGTTGCCGACGAGCCGCGCACGCTGATCGCGTACGAAGCGCCACATCGTGTCCGCACGTCGCTGGACGACATCGCGGCGGCGCTGGGCAATCGCGCGATTTGTGTTGCGCGCGAGTTGACCAAGCTGTACGAAGAGTTTTTTCGCGGCACTATCGAGCAAGCGCGCGCACATTTTGCCGCGCACGCGCCGCGCGGAGAGTTTACGTTTGTGATCGCGGGGAAGACAACAGACGACAGACAACAGACAACAGACCAAGAATGGGATGGCGCGCGCGTGATCGCGGCGGTGCGCGAGTTGATCGCGGCGGGCGTCGCGCGGACAGACGCCGTCAAGCGCGTGGCGCGCGAATCGGGACGCGAACGGCGCGAGGTTTATCAATTGGCAATGAACAAATGAGCAAATGAGCAAATGACAAAAATTGCAAATGGAATCACCCAATCACCTAATCACCCGATCTGTTGATCACCCAATTGCCCAATCACCGAATACGTTGTTCGTCGCCGGGGTTTGGCTGCTTGTCCTCGCAGCGTTTTTGCTTTTATGCGGCTTGTGTTCCAGCGCGTTCTACCTCGTCGCGCCGTTTCTCGCTAGAAACAGCGATAGCGCGGTGCAAACGAATATCTTCTTGGGATCGTTCGCCGCGCTGGGCATTGCGTTTGGCGCGTTGTTCGCGTGGCAAGGTCTGGGCGCGATCCGCCAACGCACACCCGATTCCGCCGCGCGAATTTTCCCATCCGCGATCATTTTGTTGATTGCGTTTCTGCTCGCGATTTTGCTGGGGCTGGGCGCGTTGGCGTACAAACCGATCGCCGCGTTCGCGTTTCCGCCGTTCCATTTGATCGCGTCCGCGCTGCCGCCGCTGATCGTGCTGGCGTACGCGGCGCGGCAATTGAACGTCGCTTCGGGCGTGCGCGCGCTCGCCGCGTCGTTGGGCTGGGGCGCGCTGGGCGCCACATTTCTCGCGCTGTCACTGGAAGCGCTGATCGGTGTTATAATAGTTGCGGGCGCGGGGGTCGCGTTGGCGCTGACGCCGGATGGCGCGCTAATGCTCGCGCGCCTGAGCGCGGAGTTGAAATCGTTGCGCGCCCTGGATGAGCAAACGATCGTCCGGTGGTTGCTGGCAAACCCCACCATCATCGCGCTGGCGGCGATCTATTTTGCCGGGATCGTTCCGTTCATCGAAGAAGCCGTCAAGACGCTGATCATCGCGTTCGTCGATCCACGCCGCACGCAAGCGCGGGACGCGGTACTCTGGGGCATTGCGGCGGGCGCGGGCTTTGCCATCGTCGAGAACGCGCTGAACACCGGCGCCGCGCTGGAGATGTGGGCGTTGGCGATGTTGCTTCGCGTCGGCGCGACGATGATGCACGTCGCAAACGGCGTCACGATGGCGCGCGGGTGGTACGCCGCGCGCGTCGAAAGGAGGTGGAGCCGACTTTTTCTCGCGTATGCTGTAAGCGTATTTTTGCATGCCGTCTGGAACGCGCTGGCAATCGGGCTGGGTCTTGGCGCGGTGCAGTTGAGCGATGCCGCGCGCGCACCCCTGGGAATCCAAGCGCCGTGGGTGTGGCTGAACCTGGCGCTGATCTCCGGCTTGAGCATCCTCACGTTCGGCGGCATGGGGTGGATCGTCTTCGCAGTGCGAACTGCGCGCGAACCAACCAACGTGTCATTGCGAGAAGCCTAGTGCCCGACGAAGCAATCCAAGTCACTCGGAGATTTCTCGCTTCGCTCGAAATGACAGATCGGAAAATCTTGAAGGAAGGAGACACACACGCGTGATTCAAATCGTCACGGATTCGTCAGCGCATCTGTCGGTGGATGAACGGCAGAAGCACAACATCGCCGTGATTCCGTTGAAAGCGATTTTCGGCACGACCACGTATCGCGACGGAGTTGATCTGACGAATGCACAATTTTACCAGATGCTTCCGCACGCCAAAGAGCATCCCACGACCTCGCAACCCTCGGCGGGTGAGTTCGAGCAAGTGTACCGCCCGTTCCTCGACGCGGGCAAAGAGATCGTCTCGTTGCACTTGCCCAGCAAGTTGAGCGGGACGTACGCGTCCGCGTGCGCGGCGAAACAAGAATTGGAAACGCAATTCAAAAAAGCGTTGCCGATTTCGATCGTGGACACGCCGTGGATTTCGATGGCGTTGGGCTTGTTGGTGATCGCCGCCGCGCAAGCGGCGCAAGCGGGCCAGTCGCGCGACCAAGTCGTCGCGACGATCAACGCGCTTATTCCCAAACTGAACCTCATCTTCGTTCTCGACACGCTCGAGTATCTTCGACGCGGCGGACGGATCGGCGGTGCGCGCGCCATGGTCGGCACGCTGCTGAACGTGAAACCGATGTTGGAGATCAAGCACGGGCAGGTCGAACCGCTGGAACAACCGCGCTCGCGCGCCAAAGCGTTAGCCCGGTTGCTGGAGGTTCTCGCCGAGCGTTCCAATCACCACCCCTTGCACGCGGCGGTGTTGCACGCGAACGCGCGGCAAGACGCCGATGAACTCGCCAACCGAGTGCGCGCGCAGTACGAGTGCAAAGAGTTCTTCTGCGCCGAAATCGGTCCGGCGATCGGCGTGCACACGGGACCCAACGCGTTGGGCTTGGCGTTCTACACGGATTAGCAGTCGCCAGTCATCGTCGCATCACGATGCCTGGCGAGTGCTAGGCAGTGTGAGGATGATGACAAGCGCGAATGGCGTTTGGCATATAGCGTATAGCAGATGGCTGTTCGCTATATGCCATTCGCTATTTGCCATTTGCTTTTTAACGCGTAACCTTGCGCGCGGCGCGGTGTTCTAGCGCGTGCACGATTTCACCGCGCGCGCCGATGCGGAGTCTGGATTGCCTGAAACGGAAGAGGCGCTGATCCGGCGCGCCCAGCGCGACGCGGACGCGTTCGGCGAGTTGTACGAACGGTACGTGACGCGCATCTACAATTACATTTTCTATCGCACCGGCGATGCGGCGGAAGCGGAGGACTTGACCGCGCGCGTCTTTTATCGCGCGCTCGGACACATTGCCGAGTATCAAGCGCGCGGCGCGCCCTTTGCCGCGTGGCTGTATCGCATCGCGCATAATCTCGTCGCGAATTGGTACCGCGACCGCAGCCGCCACAAAAATATCCGCCTGGACGATATCGCCGGACTGCCGGAACGCGGCGAGGGTCCGCATCAGCGCGCGGAACAGAACGAGGAAGCGCACCTCCTCTTGAGCGCGATTCGCAAACTTCCGGCGGAACGACAGGAATTATTGATTTTGAAATTCGGAGACGAATTGTCGAACGCAGAGATCGCGCGCGTGATGGGGCGCACCGAAGGCGCGGTCAAATCGCTGTATCATCGCACGCTGGTGATGCTGCGCGATCAATTGCAAGAGCATTTTTGATTTTCGATTTTTGATTTTCGATTCATCGTTACAATCGAAAATCGGCAATCAACAATCGAAAATTTCTAAAGGGGGGACGATGGCGAAAATCAAAATCCTGACCGACTCGACGTGCGATTTGCCCGCGCGTTATTTTCGCGAGTACGCAATCGGCGTCGTGCCGATCAACATCCAGTTTGGCACCGAATCGTTTCAGGAAGGCATTTCGATCGATCAGACGACGTTCTACAATAAAGTGGACGCGCTGGGGATCATTCCGCAAACGTCGCAACCCGCGCCCGCGCAGTTCATCGCCGCGTATCGCGCCGCCGCGCAACAGGGGTACGACACGATCATTTCGCTGCACGTCACCGGCAAACTGAGCGGGACGATGAACTCGGCGACGCTCGCGGCGCAAGAAGTCGCGAACGAAATCCGCGTCTTGCCGTACGATAGTCTCGCCGGTTCCGCCGCGCTGGGATTTTTGTGCGTGGACGCGGCGGAAATGGCGCGCGCCGGAAAAAGCGCGGACGACATCGTCGCCGCGCTCGATCAGAAACGCGCGCGCGTGCGGCTGTACCTGACGCTGGCGACGCTCAAGTACGCGCAGATGAGCGGGCGGATCAGTCACTTGCAAGGATTCATCGCGTCGCTGTTGAACGTCAAGCCGATCATCGCGTTGCAAGAGGGAATGTTGTTGCCGAGCGGGCGCGTGCGCTCGCGCCAAGCCGCGCTCGATCACCTTTTGGATTTGTGCAAACAAGCCGCCGGTGATCAGCCGATCAAGTTCGCGGTGATTCACGGCGAAGCGCGTGACGAGGCGGAAAAATTTCTGGCGCGCGCCAAACAGGAATTAAAGTGCGCGGACGCGTTCGTGGACGACGTGGCGATTTCGCTCGCGGTGCATTTTGGTCCCGGCGTGATCGGCGCGGTGGTGTATCCCGCCACGTAGAAGGAAAATCGGAATGGACACTCGTCGCACAACTGGAGCGGTAGACCTGGACGCGCTTGCCGCGCACGCGCAACGCGCGCTGGAGCCGGTCACGCCGTCGGCGAAATTTCGCGCGCGCTTGCGCGACGGCTTGCGGGTGGCGGCGCATCAGCGCGAGGCGCCGCACTTGTTGGTGCGCCCGCGCGCCAAAACGCCGTGGGCATTGCTCGCCGGTGTGGCGCTGGGTTCAGCGGCGGGACTCGTCGCGATTCTACTGCGCGCGCGGCAGGGCGCGCACGGGGCGGAGCAAGTAGCAGAAGCAAAGAGTTCCAAAGTCGCGTAGACTTTGGAACTCTTTCATTCACGCGCGGTCGTCCGCGCCCTCACACATCCAAATTCCGCACACTCTTCGCGTGCGTCTGAATGAAGCGCTTGCGCGGCGCGACGTCGCTTCCCATCAACATTTCGAACGTGCGGTCCGCTTCTGCCGCATCGTCCAGGTTCACTTGCAGAATCGTGCGGTTCTCCGGATTCATCGTCGTTTCCCAGAGTTGCTCCGGGTTCATCTCGCCCAGACCTTTATAGCGCGACAGTTCGAACCTATCGCTCTTGTTCTTCTTTTTCCACGCGTCCAATTCTTTGTCGTCGAAAATGTACTCTTCGGTCTTGCCCGCTTTTAATTTGTAGAGCGGCGGCTGCGCGATGTACAAATGCCCGTGCTCGATCAGCCCGGTCATATAGCGGAAGAAAAACGTGAGCAAGAGCGTGCGGATGTGACTGCCGTCCACGTCCGCGTCCGTCATAATCAAGACACGATTGTATCGCAGATTCTTCAGATCGAATCCATCGCCGACGCCGGTGCCGATCGCGGTGATCATCGCGCGGATCTCTTCGTTCTGCAACATCTTGTCCAGCCGCGTTTTTTCGACGTTCATAATTTTGCCGCGCAGCGGCAGAATCGCCTGGAACTTGCGGTCGCGCCCTTGTTTTGCCGATCCGCCCGCGCTGTCCCCTTCCACGATGTACAACTCCGCCTTGTCCGAATCTTTTTCCGAACAATCCGCCAACTTGCCCGGCAGCGTTGACGATTCGAGCGCGCTCTTGCGGATGACGAGATCGCGCGCTTGCCGCGCCGCCTCACGCGCGCGCGCGGTCGTCAAGCACTTTTGGACAATCTCTTTCCCTTCGCGCGGATGCTCTTCCAGAAACGCGCCGAACGCTTCGGTAAAAGTCGCCTCGACCTGGGTCTTGATTTCCGCGTTGCCGAGTTTCGCTTTCGTCTGCGATTCGAATTGCGGCTCTTCCAATTTCACCGAGACGATTGCGGTCAGTCCTTCGCGCACGTCGTCGCCGGTCAGGTTCTGATCGGATTCCTTGAGCAGGTTTGCTTTGCGCGCGTAATCGTTCAGCGTGCGCGTCAGCGCGGAACGAAAGCCGGTCAAGTGCGTGCCGCCGTCCACCGTGTTGATGTTGTTCGCGAACGTGTACATCGAATCGCCGTACGCGTCGGTGTATTGCACCGCGATTTCGATCTGCGAGCCGTTGACTTGCTTGGCGACGGTGAACGGCGCGTGGATCGGATTGCGATTCTTGTTGAGATAGCGCACGAACGACGTGATGCCGCCTTCAAAATAAAACGTCGTCGCGCGATTATCGCGCTCGTCGCGAAACGAAATCGTCAGTCCGCGCGTGAGAAACGCCATCTCGCGGAAACGTTGCGCGAGCACGTCGAATTTGTAATCAATCTCTTTGAAAATTTGTTTGTCGGGATAAAACGAAATCGTCGAGCCGGTGCGTTCGTCCCTGGGATATTTACCGGCGACTTTGACATCGGCTTTGGGCACGCCGCGCGTGTATTTTTGGCGATAGATTTGTCCGTCGCGGCGCACGTCGGCTTGCAGCCATTCGCTCAGCGCGTTGACCGCGCTGACACCGACGCCGTGCAAACCGGACGCGACCTTGTAACCGCCCTGCCCGAATTTCGCGCCGGCGTGCAATTTCGTCATCACGACTTCGAGCGCGGATTTGCCGGTTTGCTTGTGCACGTCAACGGGAATGCCGCGCCCGTTGTCCACGACCGTCACGATGTTGTCTTGATCAATCGTGATTTGAATGTGATCGCACGTGCCGGCGAGCGCTTCGTCAATCGCGTTGTCCACCACTTCGAAAACCAGGTGATGGATGCCGCGAATATCGGTCGAGCCGATGTACATTCCGGGGCGCTTACGCACCGCCTCCAATCCTTCCAGCACTTGAATCTTGGACGCGTCGTACGCTTCTAACGGCATATTTTCGGTTTCTGTGATTTGCTTTTTCACCATAGTACACTCCAAATCAAAAAGATGAAAGATGAAGGATGAAAGATGAAAATCATTCATCCCTCATCTTTTATCTTTCATCCTTTCTTCTGCTGTTGCATTTTCTCCCGCGCCATTGCCAGCCAGTACATCCGGTCGTTGTAGAAAATCATTTCCGCCGCCGTCAGCGCGCTGCTGAGAAACGCGTTGGCGATCAGAACGAAGACCACGCCCCAGGTATTCGAATCGAACAGTTGCCAGACGATTGTGAAACCGGAACGCAGCAAATACGCGACGAACACCAAGCCGATGGCGGACCAAAAATCGAACCGGAAAATGCTGACGCTGTTGAGCAACGCTTGCGGCGCGTTGACGCGGCTGACAAAAATCGCCGGGACGGCGAAGACCAGATACAGCATCGCCCAGAACATCAACATCATTCCGCCCAGCAACAAAAACGAGCCCAGCCCTTGACTGGCGATGCTGAGCGTTCCGGCGACGAGCGCGACCGGAATCATCAGCGCGCTGACGCCGAGCACCACCAGAATCGCCAGCAGGATCAAGTTGAGGCTGGCGCGCAGCCAGCGCGCGACAAACGTGCGCGCGTCAGTTTCGTTCCGCACCGGACGCGCCGTCAGTTCCAGATAGCCGCCTGTGATCAACACCGCGCCCAGCAGCAGCGCGATGGCTAATCCGCTCAGCGCGAGCGGATCGGCGAGGGTGATTTGCGCGCGCGCGATCTCGGCGGCGGGCGGTTGCAGTCCGATCACCGACGGCATTCCGGTCGTCAGGATGCCCAGCACGTTCACCGATCCACCCGCCGTCTGCAAAATATTTTTGAGCAGTTCGATATTTTGCAGCGTGTCGGCGGGCGCGTTGGGCGGCGTCGCCAACGGAAGCAGTGCGAGCGTCCGCTGAAAGATCGGCTGCGCGCTCACCTGCGGTCCCAGCCATAAAAACAGATCGAGCGCGATCGGCACGAGCAGGATCCACGGATTGAGCCAGATCAATTCAAAGCCGCCGGACAGTGCGTCGAACACGCCGAGCGGTTTTTGATCGGTTTTCTTGGCGGATTTTTCCATCGCCGCTATTATAATCGAACGCGTGTGCGAGGTCAAATAGTCTTGAACCGATTATGCGAAATTAGGCGAACAGTTCTTTGACCGCTAACAGGTTGCGCCCCAGCAGTGCATTCAGATAAATGCCTAGCGTGAAGGCAGTGATAATCCCGACAACGCGTTTGCACAACCCCCA
>VGOB01000181.1 GCA_016865935.1 Chloroflexota bacterium
CCGGCGCGACGATTGGCAAATGCGTTGCCGGTGTATATTTGCCCTGCTTGAACGGCGCTGAGTCCACCACGTACTTGATCCGATCCGCCAACTGCGCCAACGCGATCACGGCGAATGCCTGATGCCCGGCGCCCCAGATCGCCACACGCCGGTTACCAAACTGCTGGAGATATTCTCCAATTTTATTTTTCAATCGCGCTTGCTGACCACGAAAATGCGTCAAGTCTAGCGGAAGACGTTTTTTAACAATCGCAGAAAGAATATAGTCGTGCCAACTTTCTTGACATTCGATCACATCAAAACCGTTGAGCGAAAGCGTCGTCGCCAAAGTTGCCCGCGTGAAATAAAAAAGATGATCGGTCATAAATTCCGAAAAAAGATTGTGCCGCAAAATTAAATCAAAATTCGGCACTTCGACCAACCCGACCGCATCGTCCGTCAAGTTCTGCGCGATGCCGCGCAAAGTCGAATTCGGATCCGGCAGGTGTTCAAGAAAACTCAAAATGAAAAACGCGTCGAATGGCGCATCAGGCAAGCGGTAATCGCTCCGATCCACAAATCCTTGCCAAACGCGCAAGCCGTTCTTGATACAATGCTGAACCGAGTCGCCGGAATATTCCAAGCCAAACGCTTGCGCTCGGGTTTGTTGCATCAGCGCCAGATATTCGCCTCTGCCACAACCGATCTCGACGACGCGTTTTCCGGCAAGTGCGTATTTTTCTACCCAATCGCCAAATTGCTTTCGCCGGAATTCGCGCATCTCTGGCGAGAAACCCGCCGCGCGGATCACCTCGCGGTAGTACGGCACCGGCGCGTTGCGCAACTGCACCAAGCCGCAACCCGAGCACTGACAGACCGCCAAGTCAACCCCGCAATCTTGCGCGAGCGCGTCAGCGTCCGGCAAATACTGCGCGACGCGCGGCATATTCTCGTAGCGCAACAACGGCTCGGCAAAAAACGCCGCACCGCACACGCGACAGGATTCAGAGCGCGAGTTCGATTGCGACTGGTTCAATGTCGCCATCTTTTCCTTCGATGAAAGTTTTGTACATTTCGTGCACGCGTAACATATCGGCGGGAAACGTGGCGTGCCATTTCCATTGACCTGAGCCGGGTCGCCCAGACACAAATTCGCGCGCCGGATCCAATCGCGATTTCAATTCGCACCGATACAACAACGAGAAGAAATGTCCGCGCGCGTCGCGGTTCGACAAAAAGACTTGACGCAACGCCAGCGGTTTGCGCTGGAACGCGACACGCGCCCCCAGTTCCAAGCGCGCGACCGCGTGGATGCGTTGTTCCAACGTTTCTTTGAAACGAACGACGCCGCCAGGAATATGCCAACCCGCGCCAAACGGATCGTCCCGCCAAGTGAGAAGCGTCCGGCGCGCCGCGTCCTGGATCAGCAAGTCTACATTGATCATCGGCGTGATCGCGCTGGCAAACAAAAAGACCGGTTCGGGCAAACCCTGGCGCGGATCGCCCAACGCGTCGTGCAGTTCTGCCAACAACGCGTCCAAGGATCGGCGCATCTCACTCCAACCAGTACGTCAACAACGTCTTGCGCGATTCGTTCTGCCTAATCGACGGATCGGTGTAGAACGAATCCTCGCCGTGATGCGTGGACGAAATTTCTTCGATCACGACGCCGCGCTCGGTGCCAAAACTATGCCGCACCCCCCGCTCGACGACGATCACTTCGCCCGCGCGGCATTGTCGGTGTGCGCCGTTCAAATCAACCCAGGCATCACCGTAGAGAACGTGAAAAGTTTCCTCCTTGACCTGATGATACTGCTCTGGATGTCTTTGTCCCGGCAACAGCACGATCAGTTTTTTGCAATATTCGCGATTCACGACCGTCAGCATCGTCAAGCCGTATTCATCGAAGCGATCGATGCCATAGTGATGCGAAATTTCCAGATCAACGCGCGGCGGCACGACGACGCCGCTCGTCCGCAGAAATTGCTTGACGCGCTGGACGATCTTGTAAACCTGTTCGCGCGTTTCGTGTCGGCGCGTGTTCGTCGCGAGCAACGGCGCGTTCACCGGAAGATCGGCTTGCGCGTAAAACTCGGTGTACTTGGAGAAATCGTTCGCGGTCACTTGATTGCCGGTCGTCGGAATCGCGAAGAAAACGTCGCCTCCCCTGATCCGTTCGCCTTGCGCGATGGCGCGACGCGCGAACACGCCGCGCTGCAAGGATCGCAGCGTCGCGATTTCTTCCTGGCTGAAATCAGGACGCGTGCCCGCCACGCCGCACATCTCGAACGTTTGCCGCGCGGATTCCAGCCACCGCCCGATTTGTTCCGGCGTCGCCGAGTACGCGTTCAGACGAATCGAATCGGTTGGCACGCCAATGTGTTTTTCGAAGATCGTCGCGCCTTTTGCAATCGCGATTTTGATCGAATCCGCATTGTCCGGGTTTTCGTGCGTCGAGTAACCAACGCGAACTTGGGGATACCTCTGCCGCAGAAAATCGATCTGATTCAATTGCAAACGCGCGTCCGCCGTCGGATATTCGCCCGTGCAGTGCATCAACGCGAAATCTTTGCCGCGATGCTCGAAAAAATTCACCACCCGATCAATCTCTTCCAACGCCGCGCCCGCTGTTGACGCGATGATCGGTTTGTCTGCCTTGACCACGCGTTCCAAGAGCGACCAATCGGTAAACGAGCAACTGCCGATCTTGATCACGTCATATTCGTGCGCCTCGATCAAATCTACTGAACGCTCATCAAACGGCGTGCAGATCGAAACGAATCCCAGCGTCTGCATTTCCGTTTTGAGTGCGAGCATTTGCTGATCGTCCAAACGCGTTTCGGAAAAACGTTTGACATACTTGCTGTCGTCGCGTCCGTGATAATCAGGATGAATGAACGTGTCCAGATGACGATATTGCAACTTGAAGCCGAAACGAAAGGGCAAGTTCTGACTGACCGCGTGAAACGCGCGAATGATTCTCAAGCCGTGCTCGACACTGCCCATATGATTATTCGCCATCTCGAAAATAAAGAGTGGCTCGCCAGATTTGAGTGTAAACATATCCCCCTCATCACTCCCACGCGTCGATCCGAATCGCGTTCAATGGAATCGCGCGCGTGCGTAACTCATCCGCCAGCGTCCTCAGCATCGCGGGCGGTCCCGAAAGATAATACAACGCGGCGTCCGGCAACGTTGTCGCGCGCGCCAGCGCGTCAATTGAAACGCGTCCCGGCAACTCACCGCGCGCGGGCGTCTGCTCGACGAAATAGATCGCGCACAATTGCGGAATCGCGGCGGCGCGCTGCACGATCAGATCGCGGTAGATCAACAAATCGGACGTGCGCGCGCCGTACGCCAAGACGATTTGATTGCGCGCGTCGGGCGTCAGTCCTTCCAGAAACGCGGTGAACGCGGTGATGCCGGTGCCGCCCGCCAACAAAACGACAGCGCGCGCATCTTCGATCACAAACTCGCCATACGGCAATTTCACCCACACCGCGCGACCGACGCGCAATTCTTGCGCCATCCGCGCGGTGAATCGCCCGCGCACGGAATACGAAATGCGGAGCCGCTCGCGTTGCGCCGGCGAACTCGCAATTGAAAAGACGCGCGAGTCGGGCCAGTAGCCGCTGGGATCGTACGCGTCGAGCGCGAGATGCAAAAATTGTCCGGGGCGAAACGCGGGCACGCGCCGTTCGGGAATCAGATCAACCGTGTAAACGCGCTCGCCGTGATTGACGATCTGTTCAACGCGACAGCGCAGTTTTTGCGCGACCGACATCAATCTGCTCCAACGGCGGTTGGAAACCGCAGCAACGACAGCACAAAGCCGACCTGCGTCGGCTCGGTCTGCGCCAGACTGCGGAGGCAGTCTTCGCGACCTTGTTGCCGCGACTTGAGTCGCCCGCGAGAATTCATAAACACTCTCACGCGCGCTCGCCGCGCATAAACCGCGCGAACGCGTCTGCGATCACGTCGCGTTGTGGTTGTGTGATCCCAGGATAGACACCAATGAAAAAAGTGTCGCGCATCACGCGATCCGTGTTCGCCAAATCGCCGACGACACGACGCTCGATGTTTTGGAACGCCGGATGCCGCAGCAAGTTTCCGCTGAACAGATTGCGCGTCTCGATCCGATTCTGCTCCAGAAACCGCGTCAGATCGTTGCGCGTAAAACCGGCGTCGTCGCGCACGGTGATCGGAAAACCGAACCAGGACGGATCCGAATGTTTTGTCGCGCGCGGCAAAATCAAGCGATCCTCGAACGGTTGAACGATCTCCATCACGCGTCGGAAATTTTCTTTGCGGCGCGCGATGAACGTGTCCAGTTTTTTTAACTGCGCGCAACCGACGGCGGCTTGCATATCGGTCACCTTAAGATTGTAACCGATGTGAGTGTACACATACTTATGATCGTATCCGTGTGGCAACGTACCGAACTGCTGACCAAAACGTTTGCCGCACGTGTTATTCTCGCCGCCCGCGCAATAACAATCGCGCCCCCAATCGCGCACGGAACGCCCAATGCGCGCCAACTCGTCGTCGTTCGTCACAACGCAACCACCCTCGCCCAGCGTGATGTGATGCGCTGGGTAAAACGACAGCGTCGCGATGTGCCCGAACGTGCCGGTCAACCGCTCGCGGTAGCGCGACCCGAGCGCGTCGCAATTGTCTTCGATCAGCCAGAGATCGTGCCGCTTGACCAACTCCATCACTGCGTCGAGAGCGAACGGGACACCGAGTGTGTGCGCCATCATCAGCGCGCGCGTCTTGGGCGAGATCGCATCGGCAAGGCGTTCCGGGATCGCCGTGTAATCGCCCAGGTTCACATCCACGAACACTGGCACGAGCCGATTCTGGACGAGCGGTGCGACCGTCGTGGGAAAACCTGCCGCGACGGTGATCACTTCGTCGCCGGGTTTCAAGCCGCGCGCGCCCAGTTTAGGCGACGTGAGCGCGGTCACCGCGACGAGATTCGCGGACGAGCCGGAGTTGACGAGGAGCGCATTCGCAAGTCCAAGATAATCCGCGATCTCGGCTTCAAATTGCTCCGCGTACCGATTCGCGGTGAGAAAAAAATCCAAACTCGCATCAACGAGGTTGACGAGTTCTTCCGCATCGAAAACGCGTCCGGCGTAGTGGATCAAATCGCGCGATGGGTCAAATGATTTATTGGCGAACTTGGCTTGATAGTATTGCCGCACCAGTTCAAGAATTCGCTCTCGCTTATTTTCCATTCGATTACTCAATGTTATTTCGAGATGCGGTTTTTGCATCGAGAAATCTCGTTAATGCGCTACCGCCACCGATTGGAAATCGGCGGCTCAACGAGGTGAAAACTCGATAAATCGAGTTACGAAGCGAATCGGTTTCAACCGATTTCCACCTCGCTGAGACCCCGAATTCATTCGGGGATGTTCCTTCGTTTTCGGCTTGTCCGAAGTTAGGGTGACCTATCGCAAAAATTCGCGGTACCACTCAATCGTCAAGCGGAGACCTTGTTCCAACGTGAAGAGCGGCGACCAATCCAACATTCGGCGCGCCTTTTCCGCGCTGAGATACTGATGTCGAATTTCGTTCGTCGCTTCGTTTCGCACATCGGGTTCTAAATCCGATTTCATCAACGCAAGAATCTGGCGCGTCAACCCCAACACGGTGATCTGCAATTCGTTGGAAAAATTGAACGCTTCGCCGCGTAATTCTGGACGCGCGGCAAGTTGCTCCGCCAACAACATATACGCCGCCGCGCCATCTTCCACGTAGAAATAATCGCGGATGAAATTTCCATCCGAGCGAATCACCGGTCGTTGTCCGCGTAA
This sequence comes from Chloroflexota bacterium, assembly GCA_016865935.1. Lineage (GTDB taxonomy): Bacteria > Chloroflexota > Anaerolineae > UBA4142 > UBA4142 > VGOB01. The sequence continues at coordinate 5,802 of VGOB01000181.1, forward strand.
AATGGAGCGAATCGTGCCGGGGACGATGCGATTCCAATTCAGATCGCCGCCGCCGTAAAAATTGCCGCACCGCGTGATCGCCACGGGCAGATCGTACGTCACCGCGTACGCGCGCGCGATCAGATCGGCGCACGATTTGCTCACGTCGTACGGGTGTTGCCCCTGCAGCGGCATCGTTTCGTCGTACGGCAATTGCTCCTGATCGCCATACGCCTTGTCCGACGAGGCGACGACGATTTGTTTGACCGTCGGACTGCGGCGGCACGCCTCTAAGAGCGACCACGTTCCGCCGATGTTCGTTTCCAACGTGGAGACCGGATTGCGATTCGCAATCGGGACGATGGATTGCGCGGCGAGGTGAAACACGGTGTCAATCTCGTACTCGCCGAGCGTTCGTTCGAGCAAAGTTTGATCGCGCAGATCGCCGCGCACGATCTTGACTTGATCGATCATTCGCGAACGCACGAGTTCGCTTTGCGGCACCCAATCGCGCACCAAGCACACCACATCGGTACGCGCGGCGCGCAAGCGTTTGATCAACCAACCGCCGAGCAAGCCCGTCCCGCCGGTGACAAGCGTTGGGCGATCTTGCCAAAAAGCCGCGATCAATCTTTTACCTTCCACGGCGCTTGTCCGGTCGCCCACAAATCTTCCAAGAGGCGCACATCCCGCAACGTGTCCATACATTGCCAAAAATCGGCGTGACGGTACGCGGCGAGTTGTCCTTCCACCGCCAAGCGTTCCATCGGTTCAACCGCCCAATTCGTATCGTCCGAAGGAATATAATTAACCACTGCGGGCTCAAGCACAAAGAAACCGCCATTGATCCAACCCTCGCCCACCTGCGGCTTCTCGGCAAAACGCGTAACCAAATCTCCGTCAAAGACGATGCTGCCGTAGCGCGCAGGGGGACGCACTGCCGTTACCGTTGCAAGTTTGCCATGACACCGATGAAACTCCACCAAGCGATGGATATTCAGATCGCTCACCCCATCGCCGTACGTCAGCATAAACGTTTCGTTGCCGATGAACTGCACAATCCGTTTGACCCTCCCCCCCGTGTCCGTTTCAAGACCGGTATCGAGCAGATGCACGATCCAATCCTCGCCGCTGTGATTATGCACGGCGACGTTCCCATCGCCCAAACGAACAGTCAAATCGCGCGCGTGGTAGTGATAGTTGAGAAAATAATCTTTGATGATTTCGCCCTTGTATCCCAACGCGATGACGAACTCTTTGAAACCATACGCCGCGTAGATTTGCATAATGTGCCAGAGGATCGGCTTGCCGCCGATCTCGACCATCGGCTTGGGCTTGAGGACAGTTTCTTCAGACAATCGCGTGCCAAGTCCGCCCGCGAGTATCGCCACTTTCATCGGTTTGTCTCCATCAAACGATTCTGGCGCAAGTATGCACCAAATCGGAAATTTTGTCTATCCCCCATTCCGGTTATTCGCCCCAAAGTTGATCCGCTCTTTTTCGACGACGAGCGGTCGCTTGAGCACTTGTGTATGGATCGATCCAACATACTCACCGACGATGCCCAGGAAGAAGAGTTGCACGGACGCCATAAAGAACATTCCGATCACGAGCGGCGCTTGCCCAACGGAGAAATTCTCCCAGAACAACAATTTGTACACCAAGTAGATCAGCGCGACCAACAGACTACCGACACCGATCATAAAGCCCGTGATCGTCGCCAGGCGCAGCGGCACTTTGGAGTAACTTGTCATTCCCAGCATTGCCATATCGTACAACGTGTAAAAATTATTCTTGGTGATGCCGCGTTTGCGTTTGGGTTGCGTGTATTCGATGCGCGCGCTCTCGAATCCGATCTCGGCGATCATACCGCGAAAGTACGGATAGGGATCGTTCATCTCGCGTAGAATGTTCATCGCCGCACGATCGTACAAACCAAAGCCGGTGAACTGCTGGACCAGTTCGACATCCGAGAGCGCGCGCAAAACATCGTAATACATTTTGCGAATCCAAAACATCCAGCGCGCTTCTTCGCTCCGCTTTTTGACGCCCAGCACCACCTTGTATCCCTCTTCCCATTTGCGGACGAAATCCGCGATGAGGCGCGGCGGGTCCTGCAAATCCGCGACGATGGCGATAACGGCGTCGCCCTTTGCCTGCAACAACGCGTGGTACGCCGAACGAACTTGACCAAAATTCCTAGAATTGACGATCACTTTGACGCGCGAATCGGCGCGCGCGATCTCGCGCAAGACCGCGACGGTTTGATCACGCGAGGCGTTGTCAATGAAAATGTGCTCGTACGTGTAGCCCGGCAAACTCTCCACCACTTGCTTGACCTGTTCGTACAGCTCGCGCACATTTTCTTCTTCATTGTAACAACCGGTGACGACGCTGAGTACTTTCATGATTACCTCTCTCGAAAATGCAACCGCCGACGGACGACCGCCGACCGCCGATTATTCTGCGCGCGGTGCGCTCGTTTGAGCGGCGAGCCGCCACACGCCAAGCAAGCCCCACACCGTGACGACCGCATAGTTCGACGCTTGCATAATCAGAATGAACGTGAACGCTTGACTGCGCGACAATCCAAACAGCGGCAAAAGCGTGACGGCGACAA
>VGOB01000182.1 GCA_016865935.1 Chloroflexota bacterium
CCTGTCGCCGGGAGCGGGCTCGTCGGCGCGCGGTTGGTGGTGTCCCCGTTATGACTCTGATCTCTGATCTCTCTGAACTCTGATACTCTGAATCTCTGGACTCTTGGGGGGAGTCCAGAGGGGGGCGTTTTTTGCCCCCCTCTGGTCGCCGCGAATTTTGGGGGATGCTGGATGACCGGTCAAAACGAAATGCCCATCTTTACGCGCACGTTTGATTTTCTTACTTGGCTCTTGCCCGCGACCAACAATTTCCCGCGGGCGCATCGGCATACGTTTACGCGGCGGCTACTGGACGCGGCGTTTGATTTACGCGAATATCTGGAACAAGCCAACTATCGGCAAGGCAAGGCGCGCCTGGAACGTTTGGATCGCGCGGACGAAGCGTTGAATCGCGTCCGAACTTGTCTGCGGCTCGCGGTCCGCTGGGAATGGTTGACCGGCGGACAGTACGAACACGTCGCGGCAATGGTCACGGAAATCGGACGCTTGCTGGGTGGTTGGCGCAAAGTGACAGCCACGTAGGGGCGACGTCACGTCGCCCGTGCGCGTGTTGTGGGGGCAAGCCCGAAACAGCACCGGGTTCTGCGCGGCGGGTCGTTCAACAACCATCAGAACAACGTCCGCTGCGCCGCGCGCAACAGGAACAACCCTGACAACAGGAACAGGAACAACGGCGCGCGGTTGGTGGTGTCCACGCTTTTCTACCCGGTTGTCATTTCGAGGCGCGCTTTGTGCGCCGAGAAATCTCGTACGCTTGGAGCCGAGATTTCTCGCTCCGCTCGAAATGACAAGTGGAAGCCAGAATTACGCGGTGGGATCAAACCTGTCGCGTCGCGGCGAGAAAAACGGCGGGGCATGTTCCCGTCCGCGCTCGCGCAGTCTGCCGAGCCGGACATATACCAACGTGCCCGCGCCCTGGGTGCGTCCCTGGCGCGGGCAACCTCGTAGGGGCAGGGTTTTCCTGCCCATTCCGCAAGGGGCGGCGTCACGCCGCCCCTACAAAATGCCATCGTGTACACCCAACTCTGTTCCTGGGACAATCTGTTGTTCGCGTTCCGCCAAGCCGCCAAAGGCAAACGCGGGCAGCCCAACGTCGCCGCATTCGAGTATCGGTTGGAAGACAACCTGCTCGAGTTGCAGCGCGAATTGCGCGCGCAGACGTACCAGCCGGGCGCGTACACCAGTTTCTACATCCACGAACCCAAGCGCCGTCTCATCTCCGCCGCGCCGTTCCGCGACCGCGTGGTTCATCACGCGCTCTGCAACGTGATCGAACCGCTCTTTGAACGTTCGTTCATTGACGATTCGTACGCGAATCGCGTGGGCAAGGGCACGCACCGCGCGCTCGATCGTTGCCAGGAATTCGCGCGCCGGTATCGGTACGTTTTACAGTGCGACCTCAAGCAATTCTTTCCTTCGATTGATCACGCGATTCTGCGCGAGATTCTTGCGCGCACAATCGCCGACGTACAAGTCTTGTGGCTGGTTGATCAGATTCTTGCCAGCGGCGTCGGCGTGCTCTCGGATGAGTACGCGATGGTCTGGTTCCCCGGCGATGATCTCTTCGCGTTCAATCGTCCGCGCGGCTTGCCGATTGGCAATCTCACCTCACAATTTTGGGCGAATTGCTACCTCAGTCCGTTCGATCACTTTGTCCAGCGTGAATTGCGCTGTCCGGCGTACCTGCGTTACGTGGACGATTTTCTGCTCTTTGCCGATGACAAACGCGCGTTGTGGCAATCCAAGCGCGCGCTCGTCGCGCGGCTGGCGCGTTTCCGTTTGACGATTCACGCTGGAGCGGCGCAGGCGCGCCCGGTCACGCACGGTATTCCGTTCTTGGGCTTTTGCGTTTTTCCGGAGCGACGGCGGCTCAAACGGCGTCAGGGCATCGCGTACGCGCGGCGGTTGCGCGCGCTCGTGCGCCAGTATCGCGCCCACGGCATCCCGTTGGCGCAAGTCACCGCCTCGGTGCAGGGCTGGGTCAACCACGCGCGCTATGGGAACACGCGCGGACTGCGCGCGGTCTTGTTGGGTTGGACAAGTTTGCAAACTTGTCCAACGCGTGCAACGAAAGGAGCGCAGCGATGAACGACCAAACGCTTGACTGGCTGCCCGCAAAAGACAACCCCTCCGTCCGCTATTTCGCGTTGCGGTATCTGCTGGATCGCACAGAAGATGATCGCGACGTGCAAGCCGCGCGCCGTGCGATTATGCGGAGCGTGCCGGTGCAAAAAATCCTCGCCGCGCAAAAGCCCGAGGGGTATTGGTTCAAACCGGGGGCGGGCTATTCGCCCAAGTACGAATCCACCGTCTGGCAAATTCTTTTTCTTGCGGAACTGGGCGCGGATGGGCGCAACAACAAAGTCCGAAAGGGCTGCGAGTATTTGCTGGAACACGCGCAAGCAAAAAGCGGCGGATTTTCCGCCGGGCAGAATGCTCCGCCGGGTTATGCGATCCATTGTCTCAACGGCAATTTGATCTGGGCGCTCGTCGCGCTGGGGTACGGCGATGACGCGCGCGTCGCGCGCGCGGTGGATTGGCTCGCCGGTTCGATCACCGGCGACGATTTTCCGTGGTTCAACGCGATTGTGCCGGGACCAGGTTTCAAGTGCGGCGTGAATGACAAAAAGCCATGCGCGTGGGGCGCGGTCAAGTCGCTGCGCGCGCTGGCGAATTTGCCGCGCGCGCTGCAATCGCGCCAGGTGAAAAAGGCAACCGCGATCGCAATCGAATTTCTGCTCAGCCGCGATCTGGCGAAAGCGGATTATCCGTACCGCGGTCGCATCAGCGGCGAGTGGTTCAAGTTCGGTTTCCCGCTTTCGTATACTTCCGATGTGTTGGAAGCATTGCTCGCGCTCGCGCAAGCCGGGCAGGCGCGCGATCCGCGTTTGCAAAACGCGATCGCGTTCGTGTTGTCAAAGCGCGACGCGGACGGGCGCTGGGCGCTCAAGCACACATTGAGCACCAAGGTGCGCGTGACCGGTGAAAAGAAAGGCGAACCGAGCAAGTGGGTCACGCTGCGCGCGCTGCGCGTGTTGAAGGCGGCAAAGTTAGAGATTGGAGATTAGAGATTGGACGAGTGAGGATTTTGCGACGGTCGGCGGTCTACTGTCGGCGGTCGTATTTTGGGAGGAGCAAAGATGTTCGACATTTTATTGACCAATGAACAACGCGCGCTGCGCGATGAGGCACGCGACTTTGCGCGTGAGGTGCCGCGCCAACTTTTGTTGGATATGGACGCGGACAAGGTGCGCTATCCGCGCGAGTACGTCCAAAAACTTGCCGCGCGAAATTTGCTTGGACTGCGATTCCCAAAAGAATTCGGTGGACGCGGGCTGAATTGGGAGCACGAGGTTCTCGCGCTTGAAGAGATCGGCGTGCTCGGCGCGTCGCTCGCGTGTCTTTTCTCGCTGCCGTCCATCGTCGGTGAAGCGCTCAACGTTTTTGGCACGCGCGCACAAAAAGAAAAGTGGCTACGTCCCGCGCTCGCGGGCAAACTGACGGTTGCCGAGGCGCTGACTGAACCGCGCGGCGGCTCCGATTTTTTCGGCGCGACGACGCGCGCAATGCGCGTAGGCAGCGACTATGTGCTGAACGGACAAAAACGCTTCATCGTCGGCGCGGAAGGCGCGGATTTTTTCTTCGTCTACGCGCGCACCGGCGACGAACCGCGCGCGCTGAGCGCGTTCATCGTCGAACGCAGTCCGCAAGTTGAAGTGCAGCACGTCTACGGCTTGATGGGAACGCGTGGCGGCGGTACGGGTCGCGTCTATTTTCGCGATGCGCGTGTCCCTGCCGAAAATCTGATCGGGCGCGAGAATGGCGCGGGCGAGATTTTCAATCAAATGATGATCCCGGAACGGATGACGAGCGCGGCGGGCGCGCTGGGACTCGCGCGCGCGGCAATCGAAATTGCGGCGCGGTACGCGGACAAGCGGCGCGCGTTCGGGCAAAAGATTCGCGAGTTCGAGGGTGTCAGTTTCCAAATCGCGGAAAGCGTCACGCGGCTCGACGCGGCGCGCGCGCTCGTGTATCAAACCGCGCGCGCGATCGACGCGAACGATCAGCCCGGTCGCGTGCGGCGGCTCGTCTCCGAATCGAAAAAAGTCGCGACGCAAACCGCGTGGGACGTCGCGAACGCGGCGATGCAAGTTCTCGGCGGCATCGGTTACACTAACGTCTACCCAATCGAACGATTGCTCCGCGACGCGCGCTTGATGATGATTTGGACCGGGACGAACGAGATTATGAATCTTGTGATTCAACACGAGTATTACAAGGAATTGCTCGCGGCAAAATCGTCCGCGCGCGATGTGGAGTTGGACGCGGTGAACGCGGAGACGGATGGGGAGAAGGTGTATGAGTAATTGACTATTTCGCCAAGTGAGGTTAGGATGAAATCAGGTTGGACGTTTGCGATCTTGATTGTGTCCTTGCTGTTCGCGGGATGCGCGTCCGCAATCACTCCAACAGCGAAGCGGATGCCGCCGACAAGCACTGCCACACGCCCTTCCGATCCGCCGATCGCATTGCCGCCGCCGCGCGCGAAAGGAACGCTGTCGCTCGAAGAAACGTTGGCGCGGCGGCGTTCGGTGCGCGAGTTCACGGACGCGCCCTTGACGCTGGCAGAACTGGGACAGTTGTTGTGGGCAGCGCAAGGGATCACGCACCCGGCGGGACTTCGCGCCGCGCCGTCGGCGGGCGCGCTCTATCCGTTGGAAGCGTACGCGGTGACGCGCGACGCGGTGTATCGGTACGAACCCGCCGCGCATCAATTGATCGTGCATACGCGCGGCGATGCGCGCGCCGCGCTCTACACCGTCGCGTTGCTGCAAGATTCGATCTTGCGCGCGCCGACGACGATCGTCATCGCGGCGGTGTACGCGCGCACGTCACAAAAGTACGGCGAGGAACGGACGCCGCGTTACGTCGCGCTGGAAGCCGGGCACGCCGCGCAGAACATTTTGCTCCAAGCCGTCGCGCTCGATCTGGGCGCAGTGCCGCTTGGCGCGTTTCTGGATGATCGTGTCCAACAAGCGCTGGCATTGCCGCGCGAGCATCAGCCGTTGTATCTGATTCCGGTGGGGCATCCGAAATGATGATGAGAGACGAATGACGACATCGCCGCCTGACAAAATGCTTGCCCAAGTGACCGCGCTGCGCGCCGCATTGCGCGAACGCGACCCGCGCGATTTGGCGTTGCGCAGTGGCGCGGAATTCGGCGATGGCATATTGCGTCTGCAATTTTTCGGCGAGCCGTATCTGGTCACGTTTCCTGATTTCGAGGTCCGCGCCGAAGCGACGAACAAAGTGTGCAGTTCGTATCGCGCCGCGATGTTTCTGTTTTATTTGCAGACCGCCGATGGCGCGCCGTTGGCGGGCAAGTGGATCGCGTTTCGCGATTTGCCCGATGGGATGTTCTATCATCGAGCGTACCAAGGGTACAGCGGCGACCGGCTGGCTAGAGCGATCAACAATCGCGTGGAGGTGTTTGTGCGCGCGGCGCAAAACCTGGGCGGGCTGAAACTCGATCTGGGCGATGCCGCGTTTGCGTTCGACGCGTTGCCGCGTGTGCGCGTCGCCGCCCTCTACTACGCGGGCGACGAAGATTTTCCCGCGACTGCGAATGTGCTGTTCGACGAATCGGCGAGTCATTATTTGCCGACGGAAGCGCTGGCGATCGTTGGCAATACGTTGGTGGATCGGCTGATCCGCGCCCAAGTTCAAAATTAAAAGTAAAAAGGCAAAAGTTGGAAAACTGGAAAACCTTGTCGCGCCAGACGATTCTGGATCACAGCAAGTTTTTGCGCGTCGAAGATCACGCGGTCGAATTGCCGGATGGACGCGTGATTCCGAATTGGTGCTGGATCGTCACGCCCGATTACATCAACGTCGTCGCGGTTACGCCCGCTGAGCGCTTTCTCGTTTTCCGCCAAGTCAAATACGCGATTCAAGGCACTACGCTCGCGCCGATTGGCGGCTACATCGAGCCGGGCGAAACGCCGCTGGAATCGGCAAAACGCGAGTTGCTCGAAGAGACGGGTTGCATCGCGACGGAATGGATTGACCTGGGATCGTTCTGGGTCGATCCGAATCGCGGCGTCGCCATCGGCAATTTCTTTTTGGCGCGCGGCGCGCGCCGCGTGCGAGCGCGTGACGCGGACGATCTCGAAGAACAAGAATTGTTGTTGCTCACGCGCGCGGAAGTCGAAACAGCCGTCGCGCGCGGCGAGTTCAAAGTGGTGGCGTGGCAAGCGATTATGGCTCTGAGTTTGCTATATCTCGATCGAAATTCCAAATCAAAGGAGGACAAAATGCCAGAGTTCAAACATTTTCCCACGACGCGCGTCGCGTGCGTGACCGAAGTGGGCGCGTTCAGCGAAGCGATTCCGCGCGGCTTCCAAAAATTATTCGCGTGGCTCGGCGCGCAAAATCTCCAGCCGCTCGGACCGTCGTTCGGAATCTACCACGACGATCCTGCCAAAGTTCCCGTCGAAAAACTGCGGAGCGAGTTGTGCGTGCCGGTCGCGCCGGGTGCGCAAGGTTCGGGCGAAGTGCAAGTGAAGGAGATCGCCGGGTTCGACGCGGCGGCAATCGTCTACCAAGGTGACGCGAACATCACGCGCGCGTACAACGAAGTGTACGATTGGCTGCGCGCGCAAGGTTATCGCGACGCCGGTTCACCCATCGAGATGTACCTGAGTATGCCGGGCGAAGAATTGCGCGCGGAAATTTTCGTGCCGATTGTGAAAGCGGCAAAGCCCGCCGTCAAGAAAGTTGCCGCCAAGAAACCGGCAAAGAAAAAGCCGGTGAAAAAAACCGTGAAGAAAGCGGCAAAAAAACGCGCGAAGAAATGAGCGGGAGAGAGGGAGACAAGGAGAGGGGGAGACAAGGGGAATTTTCTCCCTGTCTCCGTGTCACCTTGTCTCCTTGTCTGTAGGCAGAGTGCGGCTATCTTCTTGACGCAGGAGAATGAAGATGTGGTTCAATCCAATCATGATTTTTCTTTTGCGCTCGCCGCTGCACGGCTTGCTCAGCCGCAGTATGATGTTGATCACGTACACCGGGCGCAAGAGCGGCAAGCCGATCACTCTGCCGACGAATTACGTGCGTGAGGGCAACGCTGTTTTCGTCGTCAGCCGCCGCGAACGAACATGGTGGCGCAATTTGCGCGGCGGCGCGCGCGTCACGATTCGCTTGCAAGGACGCGATTATTCCGGCGAAGGCAAGGCGATTGAAGACGCGAATGCTGTCGCCGAAGATTTGCGCGCATATTTTTGCCGCGTGCCGCAGTGGGCAAAATACTCCGGGCTGACCCTAGACGCGAACGGCGAGCCAACCACGGAATCACTCACGCGCGCCGCTCAAGTTTTGGTGATGGTGGAGATTGGGTTGACGCGCTGATCGGTTCGTGCTAGAATGATCGTCGAGAGTGGGCGAATGTCGTTTGACGCGCCCGCGCGCGTTGGCGATGGCTGTTTTTGTTTGAACGGAAGATTACAACGGACAGGAACGGATTCAACGGACGACTCTTTGCCACCAGGGATTTGTCCGTTCAATCCGATGTTGTCCGTTGTCATCCGTGTTGCCTGACGCGCCCGGGCGCATTGGCGATGGCTGTTTTGCGTGGCGATGAGCAAGAGAGGAGTAACGCGATGAAAACACAAACCTTGCTGTTGAGTTTCATTCTGATTTTGGTCTTGTTCGCGCTTGGTAGCGTGCCTACATCTACATTAGACGTTGCTGTAGCAGCTCTCGTGCGCGGCGAATTGACTTCTACTCTGCATATCGTCAGTGACTCGAGCTGGCTTGTTTCTGGGATTCTTGTGTCAGGGTGGGAGACCGTTGAGTTTGATGATTCCGGATGGGAATTCACGGTCATTCCAGCTCCAGTCAACTGCGGTTTTCCGACTTGTTCCTTCATTGGCAAACCTGATATTTCGACGATGTGGTCCGCTATCCAATATCAAACAATCTATCTACGCAAGCAATTCTTCATTGAAAGTAGCTCTGCAGTCCTCTCCGCGACGATTGAAACTCGGTGTGATGATGACCACGATGTCTACATCAATGGTACCTTAGTTGCCTCTGATTGGGACGGTGTGGCGGGACCTCTCCTAAAGACAGACATCAGAACCAATCTGCAAAATGGGAAAAATGTCATTGCGATCAAGGCAGGCGATACGGGTGGATGCAGACATCTGTGTGTAGATGCAAACATAATCCTTCAGACCTACTCTGTTACGAGCCGAATTGATTGGTGGTGCAAGTCCGAGATAAATGGTGGCAGGATTGGACAAAAAGCGGGCTCTGGCAAGGCGCCGCGAGCCCGCGAGCGGGACGTGTCCGCCATTTATTCGTGATCC
>VGOB01000183.1 GCA_016865935.1 Chloroflexota bacterium
GTGAAACCCATTGAGTCCTACAAGGCGTAGTGGAAAATCCTTCGATGAACCACTACTGATTGTATCCAAAAGTAATTTCACCAACCAGCGAACGGTCACTATCCCAGCCTTAGCTTGACGCGTATGGGGCGTTCCCTTTCGCGGCTTTCGCGTAATTTCGTGGGTTTCGTGATCCAAGATTTTCGCGCCAAAGTGGATGAGTTGTGCCGTCTGCAAACCGCCACGCAAAAAGAATTGGACGCGCTGATGCCCAGCATCTTGGCAAAGGCGTTTGCGGGGGAGTTGTAATGCAAGAGGAAAAATGAGCGCACGCACTTGCGTAGAAATGCAAGTGCGTTTTTGTTTGTCGGCTTGGCAGCGCGCGATCGCGTTTGAGCGCGGTTTGCAACTTGCCCAGACTTCCCCCTTGTGCTACAATCCGCCCCGCTGATTCAAACAACAATTTGCAGGAGTATCAACCTGATTCTCATCACCAACGACGACGGCGTAGATTCGCCGGGCTTGCTCGCGCTCAAACAAGCGTTGCAAAAAATTGGCGACGTGATCGTCGTCGCGCCGGATCGCAATTGGAGCGCGGCGGGTCACACCAAGACGATGCACAAACCGTTGCGCGTCAATCAAACGACGCTGCGCGACGGCTCTCCGGCGTACACCACCGACGGCGCGCCGACCGATTGCGTCGCGCTCGTGATGCTGGGCTTGCTTCCGGAAAAACCCGCGCTCGTCGTCAGCGGGATCAATCCCGGCAGCAACCTCGCGCACGATCTCACGTACTCGGGTACCGTCGCCGCGGCGATGGAAGCCGCGATCAACAACATTCCCGGCATCGCGATGTCCATTGACGCGAACCATCACGCGGCGATTGATTTCACCCCGGCGGCGGAAACGGCGGTGCGAATCGCGCGGCGCGTCTTGGCGCGCGGATTGCCGCGCGATACGTTTCTCAACGTCAACGTGCCGGATATCTCGTTCGATCAGATCAAAGGCGCGCGCATCACGCGAATGGGCAAGCGCATTTATCGCGACGCGCTCGTCGAAAGGCAAGACCCGTACGGCAAAAAATATTATTGGATCGGCGGAGAACCACCCACCGGCAATCTCGACGAAGAAGGAACGGATGTGTGGGCAGTCGCGCAGCGTTTTGTTTCGATCACGCCGATCCAAATGGATATGACGAGTCACGCGCTCGTGGCGCGCTTGAAAGAGTGGGAAACAGTTGTCAGTGAACAGTGAGCAGTAGACAGTCGTCAGATTGTCAATTGAAAATTGTGAATTGTAAATTGTAATGAACTTGCCGCCTCCACCACCCGAAATCCTCGCGCCGCGCGAAGAAAGCGCCGCCGAACCGCAACCAAGTCGCTTGACGCTGTTGGCGCGCGATCACGCGCTGCAGATCTTGATCGCGCTCGCGCTGCTCGGCAATCTCGCGCTGTTTGCGTATCTGGGCATTCGCTTTGACGCGCTGCCGGATCCGCTGCCCTTGCATTTTGACGCGGCAGGACTGGCGGACCGGATCGAGTCGAAGAGCGGCATCTTCGGACTGCCGATCATCGGCGCGCTCGTGCTGGCGTTGAACATCGCGCTGGGCGTTCCGGCGCACCGGCGCGAGCGCGCCGCGACGATTCTGCTGGCGACCGGCGCGTTGCTCGCGCAGGTTTTGTTGTGGTTCGCGGTGAGCAGTATCATTGGCGGGTTGTTGTGAGCGTTTGCGTAACCGCGCAAAAGCGAGTAAAATGGAAATAGAAACGCGAGGGAGTAACGAATGCCCACATACGAATACATCTGTTCGGAGTGCCGGACAAACTTTGAACTGCGTCGTTCGATCAAACAGATTGACGATCCGGCGACCTGTCCCAAGTGTCGTGGCAATCGCGTCGCGCGCCAAATCTCCAAGGTGATGGCGTTCAGTCACGGCGATGGCGGCGGCGTCAGCGCGCTGGGCGGGGGCGGCGGTTGTGGTTCGTGTACGAGTACCGCCTGCGGTTCCTGCGCGAGCCGCAATTAGGAACAGTCTGGAAGAGGGTTAGAGTGCCGCACCGAAAAATGACCACTGACAATTCAAGGAGGAATTGGAATGCCAAGTAACACGCTGACCGTTCGCGTCGGCGGCGATTCCGCCGCCGGTGGCATCATCACCACCGGCGAAGTGTTCGCGCGGATCGCGGCGTTTGCGGGCTTGGAAGTGTACACCACCCGCACGATTCCCGCCGAAATCAAAGGCGGGCACGTGATGTTCCAAGTACGCATCGCGCCGACGGAAGTTTGGTCGCAAGGCGACGAACTGGATATGCTCGTCGCGTTCGATCAACAATCGATTGAGCGCTACCTTGCGCTTGTACGCCCCGGCGGGATCCTGGTCTACAACTCGAACGACGGCAATCCGCCGACGACGGGCGACATCGTGCCGTACGGGCTGCCGCTGAACGATCTGGCGAAGAGCATCAACTTTCAACGCGGGCGCAACATCATCACGATCGGCGCGCTCGTCAAGTTGTTCGATCTGCCGTGCGAAGGTGCCACCGTCGTCATCGAAAGACAATTCGGACGCAAGAAAGAATTGTTGGAGCAAAACCTGCTCGCGCTCCGCACTGGCTATGACTATGTCGAGCAGAACATCAGCGCGACCGCGCCGTACCAGCTCAAGCCGCGCCAGGGCGCGCAGAAAGAAGAACGGCTGGTGCTGAGCGGCAATCAGTCGCTCTCGATGGGCGCGATCGCAGCGGGCTGCCGCTTTTTCGCCGGTTACCCGATCACGCCCGCGTCCGATATTATGGAATTTCTCGCCGCGGAATTGCCGCGCGTCGGCGGCACGATGATCCAAGCCGAAGACGAAATCGCCGCGCTCGCAATGGTCCTCGGCGCGTCGTATGGTGGCTTGCGCGCGATGACCGCGACCTCCGGTCCCGGTCTGGCGTTGATGCAAGAGTTGATCGGACACGCGGCGATGACGGAACTGCCGGCGGTGATCGTGGACGTGCAACGCGCCGGACCTTCGACCGGAATGCCGACCAAAGTCACGCAAGGCGATCTGCGGATGTCGGTCTTTGGCACCAACGACGACGCGCCGCATATCGTGCTGGCGCCCGTCTCGGTCGAAGATAACTTTTATCAAATCATCCACGCGTTCAACCTCGCCGAAAAATACCAAGTCCCGGTCATTTTCCTCTCCGATCAAGATATGTCGGTGCGGATGCAAACCGTGCCGGCGTTCGATCTGACGCGCGTCAAACTCGAACCGCGTCTGCTGTGGGATCCAGAGAGCGGCGAAAAATTTGCGCGCTATAAAGACACGCCCAGCGGCGTCTCGCCGATGTCGTTGCCCGGGATGAAAGGCGGGCAATACGTCGCGGAGGGCTTGGAACACAACGCCGAAGGCGAGCCGAACTACGATCTCCACTGGCGCACGACGAATATGGAAAAACGCGCGCGCAAAGTTCGCCTGGCGCAACAGGAAATCGAGTCGCTGCAACTGTACGAACGCCTGGGCGATGACCGCGCCGATATCGGCATCCTGGGTTGGGGCTCGACGATCGGACAGGTGATGGAAGCGGTCGAGCGCGCGCACGCCGACGGAATCAAAGTCGCCGTGCTGTATCCCAAAATGTTGTATCCGCTGCCGCGCGCGTTGATCGAGGAGTTCATTGCCAAGCGCAAAGCGATCATCGTGCCGGAATTGAACTACGCCGGGCAACTCGCGCGGATGATCCAAGCCGAATTCTGGCGCGAGGTGATCAGTCTCCGCAAGTTCCACGGCACGCCGTTCAAAACGCGCGAAGTGTACGCGGAGATCAAACGCGTGAATGAATTGCTCAAGCCCGCACCCAAACGCGCGGCGAAAAAGGCAACCGCGAAAAAAGTGACGGCGCGGAAGAAACCGGCGCCCAAGCGCAAGGCGCGGAGGTAACTGAAATGGTTATGACACTCGAACCACCCAAATATATTTTCGATCCGGCGAATCTGACGCCGAACGATTACAAAAGCGGCGTGCCGCCGGTCTGGTGCCCGGGCTGCGGCGATTACGGCGTGCTGGCAAGTTTCTTGAAAGCGATCTCGGAATTGCGCATCCCGCGCGAGCAACTCGCGATTGTTTCCGGCATCGGTTGCTCGTCGCGCTTTCCCGCGTTCGTGGAAGCGTATGGCTTTCACGGTACGCACGGGCGCGCGCTGCCGATTGCCGCCGGGATCAAGATGGCGCGCCCCGATCTGATCGTCGTCACGATGGGCGGCGACGGCGACGCGTTCAGCATCGGGATGGGACACATTCCGCACGCGATCCGGCGCAATATGGACATCACCTACATCGTGATGGACAACGAAATCTACGGCTTGACCAAAGGGCAACCATCGCCCACCAGTCCGATCGGAATCCTCC
The DNA here is from genome assembly GCA_016865935.1 of Chloroflexota bacterium. Classification (GTDB taxonomy): domain Bacteria; phylum Chloroflexota; class Anaerolineae; order UBA4142; family UBA4142; genus VGOB01. Next base: position 4,373 of record VGOB01000183.1, read on the forward strand.
AAAAGGCATCGCCGTATGGCACGGTGGAGCGCCCGCTCAATCCGCTCCAACTCGCGCTCGGTTGCGGCGCGACCTGGGTCGCGCGCGGTTTTTCGAGCAAGCCAAAAGAACTGGGCGAACTGATCAAAGCCGCGATTCAGCACAAGGGCTTTTCGCTCTTGCAAGTGCTGTCGCCGTGCGTCACGTTCTACGATACGTACGATCACTTCAAGTCAATCACAAAGTTTTTGCCTGCCGAGCATAATCCGCGCGATCGCACCAGCGCGCTGAAATACGCGTTGGACGAGCAGACGCTCTATATGGGAGTCTTTTACCAGGAGGAGAGCGAAGCGTTCGACGCGGGCTACGCGGCGATGCGCGCGCGGGTGACGACGCCCAACTACGGCGTGCGCGAGATAATGAACAAGTATATGCGCTAAGAAAGGATGAAGGCGGAAGGATGAAGGATGAATTTCTTTCCGCCTTCATCTTTCATCTTTTGGTTAAAATGGACGAACCGATTACCCAGATTTCTCTGCGTCCGCGCCATCCCGATTGGATTCGCGTGCGCGCGCCGATTGGCGAAAAATATACGCATCTCAAAGGATTGGTGCGCGGGTTGCAATTGCATACGGTCTGCGAATCGGCGCGCTGTCCCAACATCGGCGAATGTTGGGGCGCGGGGACTGCGACGATTATGATCCTGGGCGACGTCTGCACGCGCGCCTGCCGCTTTTGCGCGGTCACCACCGGCAACCCGCGCGGCATCGTTGACCGCGAGGAGCCCGCGCGCGTCGCGCAAGCCGTTGCCGAACTCGCGCTGCAATACGTCGTCATCACATCGGTTGATCGTGACGATGTAGCGGACGGCGGCGCGACGATTTTCGCCGAGACGATCCGGCAGATCAAAACGAAATCGCCGCGCGCGCGCGTCGAGGTGCTGACCGGCGATTTTCGCGGCGCGCGCGCCAGCGTCGAAACCGTGCTCGCCGCGCAACCGGACGTGTTCGGACACAACATCGAAACAGTCCGGCGCTTGACGCCCGACGTGCGCGACCGACACGCCGGGTATGATCAATCGCTCGCCGTGTTGCGGATCGCAAAAGCGATCGCGCCGCAGCAACGCACCAAGAGCTCGATTCTGGTCGGGCTGGGTGAAACGCCGGACGAAGTGATCGCAACGATGCGCGATCTGCGCGCGGTGAATGTGGACTTGCTCGCGATCGGTCAGTATTTGCAACCGACAAAACAAAAACGCAATCTGCCACTCGCGGAGTACATCGCGCCGGAGCAATTCGCGCGTTATCGCGACGAAGGAATGAAACTGGGTTTCCAGTACGTCGCGTCGGGTCCGCTCGTGCGCAGTTCGTACCGGGCGTGGGAAGCGGCAGTAGCAATGCTGAATGACAAATGAGCAAATGACAAAACCGCAAAGATAGAGTAAAATTGCGGACGAGAGGAACTCTCGTCCGCAATTCTTTTTGGGAGTCAACGCAATGGAAACCGAATCAACCACGAATGACACCCCGCCGCCAGCGCCGCCACCGCCGCGCGCGCGTCCCTGGAGCGTCGAGACGCGTCGCTGGATCGTCATCGGCTTGCTCGCGCTGGGAATGTTCTTTGTCTACCAACTGCGCGAGATTTTGCCGCCGATCATTTTCGCGTTTTTGCTGGCATACCTGCTCAATCCGCTCGTCGTGCTGTTGCAGCGACGCGCGCGCTTGCCGCGTCCGCTCGCGCTGGCGGTGCTTTATCTCGCGCTCGTCGCGCTGTTGATGGGACTCGTCCTCTGGTCGGGTCCCGCGCTGTTTCGCCAGGTGCGCGCGACGATCCTGGGACTGGACGAGACGCTGCGACACGCGGACGCCGTGTTACACCAGATGACCTGGCTGGAAGCGTTGGGCATTCACGCCGACGCGAATTCATTGCTGAAGCAATTTGGCGCGGAACTGCGCGCGCTCGCGGCGACGATGCCGCGCCTAGTCGCCGGCGCGGCGTCTGGAATTTTGAGTACGGTGCTGGCGCTGGTCTTGTCGTTGTATTTGTTGCTGGAAGCGGAAACGATCGGGCGCAACATCGAGCACGCGATCCCGGAGGAATATCGCGAAGAGTGGCGCAACACCAAAGCCGAGTTCAATCGCATCTGGTCGAGTTTTCTGCGCGGGCAGGTGTTGCTCGCGCTCATCATCGGCGTGATCGTCACGGTCGTGCTGACGATCCTGGGTGTGCCGAACGCGCTCTTGCTCGGCTTGCTTGCCGGGTTCCTCGAAGTGATCCCGAACCTGGGTCCGATTCTCGCGATGATCCCGGCGGTGCTGATCGCGCTCTTGCGCGGCTCGACCGTGTGGGCGATTGATCCGCTCCCGTTCGCGCTGCTCGTCGTCGGCGCGTACTTTGTGATCCAACAATTGGAGAATCATCTGATCGTGCCCAAGGTGATCGGATCGAGCGTAGATTTGCCGCCGGTCGTGATCTTGATCGGCGCGCTCGCGGGCGCGAGTCTCGCCGGAGTGTTGGGCATATTTCTCGCCGCGCCGATGTTGGCAACCGGGCGCGTCGTCGCGAAATTTTTGTTGCGCAAGTTGTTGGAACGACCGCCCAGTGACCCAGTGGGGCAGTAGGACAGTGACTCAGTTTCACCGGCTACTGTGTCCCACTGTCTCACGCTGGCGCGAGTGGACGCAGACCGCGCGTCCGCGCTTTTTCCAGCGCGGCTTGGATCATCATAAATTCGCCGACGTTGTCTTTGGTGACCAAGCCGACCAACTGTCCGCGTTGTGTGACGGCGAGCGTTTGGCACGCGCACGTTTCTAGTTTCATCAGCGCGAGATCGAGCATCTCGGATTGCTCGACCGTGACGAATTCGCGCTGCATCACTTCCGCCACCGGCGTCGCGCGATCGAGTTGCGACAGCGCGGCGAGCAATTTATCGCGCGTCAGAATGCCGACGAGCGCGCCCTTCTCCGTCACCGGAAAATCGTGCTGCGATCCGGCGAGGATCAGTTCGACTGCGCGCGCGAGCGAATCGCGCGGCGCGAGCGCGCGAAAATCGGTAAGCATCGTGCGGTTCACCGGAATGCCGCCGAGCGCGGATTTCATCTGCACCATACTCGCTTCCTGCGCCGCGCCGATCCAGACGAAGAGCGCGATGAAAATCAGGAACGGATTCGTGAACAGCCCGATGAATCCAAAAATAAACGCCATCCCCTGACCCAGACTCGCCGCGATGTGCGTCGCGCGTGTATACTCCATTCGCATCGCCAGAAGCGCGCGGACGACGCGTCCGCCGTCCATTGGAAACGCGGGGAGCATATTGAAAAGCACCAACGCGATATTCACGACCAACAATCGTTCGACGAACGACCCGCTGGCGATGCTCAGGCGTTCCAGCGGTTCCAGCGCGTTGGTAATCGCCAAGAACGCGAACAAGAGCGCGGCGATGACGACGTTGACGGCAGGTCCCGCCAGCGCGACCCAGAATTCCTGAATCGGCTGATCCGGCATTCGTTCCAGCCGCGCCAGTCCGCCGATCGGCAAGAGCGTAATGTCGCGCGTTTTGATGCCGTAACGGCGCGCGGTGAGCGCGTGTCCAAATTCGTGCAACACCACACATGCAAACAACGCGGCGATGAATGCGATGCCCGCCAACGTTTGCGCCAGCGGATCGCCTTGCAAGATATGACTGACCGCGATCCAGCCGATCAGCAGCCAGAACGTCGCGTGAATGTAAACGTCAATCCCGGCAAATCGCCCAACTTTCCACGACCATTTCATTGACAGACTCCTTTCGAGTGCATTATTTTTCTTCCGCGTCGAGGATACCAGATTGTCTAAGGTTTGTCAATGGTCTTGTATTTAACTCGATAGTTGTGTTTTGAAAAATCGCGAATAAATTGTCACGCCATCGCAGAAATTTGTTGCTTGGCGAATAAATGGGCGAACACGTCCTGGGCTTTCTGTCCTTGCTCGAGTTGTCGGGACGCATG
>VGOB01000184.1 GCA_016865935.1 Chloroflexota bacterium
CCGAACTCGCGCGGAATGCGATTGCCGGCACGCAGGTCACGGACTTGCACGCATACTTCAAGAGGGCAGCACTTGCCGCGCCGAATGGAAACGGACACGATGAGAATGGGCGCACAAGGAGTAACTCGACCGCACAAGGTGAGTCGGCGCATCCGCCGGTCCCGGTGTTCGTGCCCGTGATGCCGTTGGCGTTGCCACTGTCACCTGTGAAGACAGATGATGGGAACAACGGGAACGGGAATGGTCATGCTCTCCCAAAACCTGTTCGCGGTGTGGCGATTCCGTTGCCGCTTGGCTTCCCGGTCGACGTGCGCGAGGTGGAAGAAGGCGCAACGGAGGCGCTGCCGCCGCTGGTGGTGACGAAACCGGCGCGGCAGTTGGTGTTGTTCTAACTGACACCGCACCCCAAAGGAGGCGCAAAGGCTGCGGTGGGGGCAGATTGTACAGCCCGCGTTGCGAGTGGGCGCGCGTTGATTCTCTACGTGCGTAGACTCCCAGAAATGATCGCTGGAAATGTGGGAGGGCGATGACTGTCGTTGCCCTCCCGCGCTTGATTTTACGAGGAGGCGAAGAATGATCGCTTTGAAACACGTCGGAACGTCCTTGTTGTATCAATTTCACGCGCCCTATCCGATTGAGGCGCGCACCGAGCAGGCAACCTGGCGCAAGCGCTGGTCCGTTTTCCGCCGTGCGTGGTTGACCCCGTTCGATTTCAAGCCGCTCGCGACGGCGGACGAATTGAAAACGGACCTCATGCGCTTGGCGTACGTACTCGCGCAGTTGTTTCCGGTTAAGCGAGGCACGAGCCTATTCACTGGTGAGAACATGTGGCTTGATGCTCGATGTGTGTGGGGCGTGCATGCCACGCCCAGTCTTTTCGGCTGCGGGTTGTACGACGTCGAGGTTGGGTGCATCGGCGGCTTGAGTTCGGAAAACGCGATTTCGCTGCATGAACTATCGCGCATGAATCTGCCGGCGTGGCAGCGAACCTCGTACGATGATCCGCCGGCAGACGTCGCCGAGAATGCGAGACGGATTATGACCGAGACGATTCGGCGCGCGTACAAATCGGTCTGTGAACAACGCGCCCTACGTCACGGTGTATCCTGGTTTGCGGTATGGTTGTTCGTGCACGTAACGACTCGCCGAATCAAGGAGACCTGGGATGGCGCATTGGGTTGAGACCCCGGGACACGCTTGGTTAGTGCTGAGTGTCGAGGAGAACGCGCGCGTTCCGGCGGAGTTCCGGATGCCAGATTATGAGGAGGATTGTGCCTGGTCGATTGCGGTTGTGGCGTTGCCGACCCTGCTCCGCAGTCCGGCATTCAGACATCTCGACACGTCGGCAAAACGCGCGGCAGCGCTCGAACGCGCGCGCGAGATATGTCGGAACTATTACCCCGAAGCGTTTGCGGCGATCACGGGAGAACAGCCCACGATAGAGAATTCAACCGTTTTGGCGGAACGGAAATTTCACGCCGATCACGCGAACGACTGGGTCGTGATTTCCGCGGTGGGAGATTGGCACGCAGGCGTGCCGAAGGGTTTCGTCTTGGGCACGGCGACGTTGGGCGGCAGTGCGGCGTCGCAGGAAAACGGGAACCCTGGCATCTGCGGTCCCGACCAGGGCAGGTGTGCGACGACGCATCTGAGGCGAGGAAGCGGAATCGAGAAACAGGACTATCTCATCCCGCAGTCACGCTACGCGGTGCGGGGACGGTTCGGGTATGTGATCCAGCCGGACGACATTCGCTGTGACGGATGATCTTGGCACTGACCCGTTTTACGGGGACAGGGAAAAAGGCAGGAACTATGGGGCATTTGAAGTTCAAGCCAAAGTATCGCTACCAACTGCACAACACTGGTGAATCATCAGCCAAGTATGGTGACTGTGAAGTCTGTGGACGGCATGTCCCCGAGGTTTGGTTTCAAATCGAGGAACGAACTTATGCGGCGCTGCCGGGAGAAAAAGGACCCTTCTGGACGCACCAAGGATGTCGTTCTCTGTGTGGGCACAAGAAGTGCTTGCTATTCAAGCGGAGAAAGAGGAGAACGTGTCGATGAGCGCACTCAAACGGTCACATCGTAACGGAATCCAAGGCCAGAACGCGCCGCGCGATGTGGACGCACTCGTGCTGGTGGATATCTCAGCGCGATTTCTGTACGGACACACGCGCGAAGATGCGCTACCCAACGACGAGTATCGCGAATGGACGGCGTCGCTGGGACGACTGACGCGCCGTCTGCACGTGGTCGCGCTGTTTCTAGAAGAGCACACGACATCGCTCATCACGATTGAGTTAGGAGCGTTGAACTGGCTGCGCGCGCCGCAGCGACGCATGATGCTCGCGCTCGCCGGACTCCGGCGATTGGTGCGTGAGGGATATGAGCGTTCACTTGCGCAAGCGCGGGCACGCGGTCATCGTCGCAAAGGATCTTTGCGTGTGGGAACATGATCCGGTGGCGGACTATCCTGTGCCGGTGTGTTCCGCGACCGACCTGTGGCCCGGTCTCGGCAAGTGGATTGCGGATTCATCTGATCCAGTTCACTGGGACGGGCAACCGCTGTTCACGTGTGACGAACAGCCGCTGTCTCCGCTTGATGGATGAGGAGGAAAAATGGTTCTAGATCCAACGGTGGCGCGTCGTGCGCGCCGCGACGAGATTTTGATCGGACTGGGCGCGAGCGTCCTGTCTTTCGGGGTTGAGGGTGGCGGAATGCCCTACGGAGACTGGACGCGTCTGATCGAAGACGCGTCGAATGAACTCATCGCGCTCGGCTACGACGCGTTTGGTGAGGCGCGTGGCAAAGAGCGCGAAGCGGGGAGTACCACGAATCCCCAGAATTCTGACTTGGTTTTGCGTTGGGAGTTCAAGTTTAGAAACACCATGTCGGCGCTCTTCGATGACTGGCTGGACGACGAACTCCGGCACAAGTGTTTGCGCGATGGTCGTCGCCTGGGAGAAGTCATCACGATCGATGACATAGCCGAAGAGTGCGACGGGACGATGCTCCTGCGCCTCACAACCCGTGGTCGGTGCGCTGAGGCGCTGGAGTCCTTGCGCGGCAGTTTGGGTGAGGTCGCGGTGACGCGGCAAGAAACCAGACTCACGCAACAAGTTGCGTGCGGGACCTATCGACTGGAGATCATTTTAACCGAGAATTCGCTCGAGATGATCGCGCGCGTCGAGTGCGCGGGGCACGCGCTCAAGTCGTGTGTTTGCAACGTGAACGGAATCTGGTCGCGCTTGCTTACGGAAGAGGAAGCGCTCGACGATGCGGTGCTACCGCCTTCTGATTCCTGGATTGACTTCGATGATCCGCTGCGCGCGCAGCGAGCGTTCGAAGACGCCCTCGCGTTGTGCCAAAAGACGCCCGACCTGGTGGTGCGCGCACTCGACGACGACCGCGCCGCCGGCGAGTGGGGCTGGGACGAACAAGAGGTCGAACTATGCCCACCGCGTTGATTGCTTGGAAGAAGCGGAAGAGGTGGAAGGTTTTGGGCCGACATCGTTGGGTGACTGGAGCGACTGTCATCGAATTGGTAGATCAGGCGAGTGCCGTACCAATGCGTCGTTTCGTCGCGACGATTCGCGGCTGGCGAAACTGGCGGGTTTGGCAGGGTGATCCGAGTGAGCAGGGTTGCGCGGAACTTGTGCGACTCGTTAAAGCACGCGTGACGGCGATCCGCGACCGGATCGACGCGAACGATGACAGCGTCTTTCACGAACCGGGAGCATGGTGAGCGATGGCGCTCATCTTCGCTATCCCGTTCCGTTGGGAGAACAAGCCGAGATCAAAGCGCGGTACGATCGGTTGGGAATAGAGTACGGTTTCATGGATGACATGGAACGCGCCGCTGCCGAAACGCTTGATGCGTTAATTGGCTGGGACGCGATTCGCAGCGCAACGGTCAACCCAAGCGCCGAGGGTTGTCGGAAAGGAGTGGAATGATAGTTCGATTGAATCTTGAGCCAGCGCCAGAAGGCGAAACGATCGCAGCAAGCGAAGACTTGCAAGCGTCGGCTGATGCAATTATCGCGCTATATGCTTTGCTCGACGCATCTGCACGGGCGTGGTGGTACCATCGCCAGTTGCGCGAAAACGGTCAAATCGCCGAGGCGCGCCGACGCGAACTGGCGAGCATTCGCGACCATGCGCGCGATTTGCGACAAGCCCAAGTGAATGCCGGCTTTGTGACGGTTGGCCGAGGCGGATGGACCCTTCACATCGCGTGCGGTCACACGCTGAAAGGTTACGGCGACGTGAACGATACGATCCCACAGTGCGCGCTCAGGCTGGGATTGCCGATCGTGGACTCCACGACAATCGCAGACGAGAAAATCAACCTGACCCTGAGATTGCCGTTCCCGCAGATCGGCGCCAAGCCGCGAACGGACAAGACGCGCGATAGTTCGTTTGACCCCGCCCCGATTGAAGACGTGGCGCGGTTGTATCGCGACCTCGGCGCGACGGTCTACAACCTGGCGCGTGGTTAGAACTGCCGAATTCCGAATCATGGTCGGCGTACGCGTAAGATTGAGCGATCTGTGTCCTGAAGCGAGAAAACAGGCGCGCCGCGCGATGGGCGCGCCTATTTCTGCTGTCACATCGCAAACGCCCAGCAAGTGGGGCAATGTGCGAACGACTCTGGACGGAATTCATTTCGCGAGTAAACGCGAGGCGCGACGATACGCCGAATTGAAAATCGAACTTCGAGCCGGCGAACTCACTGACTTGAAATTGCAAAAACGTTTCGCGCTTTGCGTGAATGGCGTACATGTTTGCGATTACATCGCCGATTTCGTCTACCGGCGTCATGGCGTCCGCGTCGTCGAGGATGCGAAAGGCAAAGCGACTGACGTGTACAAAATCAAACGCGCGTTGATGCGCGCGATCTACGGCATCAAGATCGTAGAAGTTTGATGACCCGGATCTTTGCGCTCCGGTCGCAGTAGAAAGGAAAACGAAAATGTCAGACTCGCAAGCTCCGATCCGTATCGAGTTCATCCCGCTGGATGATAGCGCCGTGCGAAGCATCCTACTCGTGGATGCGTTTAAGCCCGAAAAGGCGCGTCAAGCCAAGGTGCGCGCGTTAGCGCAACTGGGTTTGACGGTTGGCGATGGCGACTCGCCGCTCAATGCGTGGCACGCGCACCTGTGCCGGATCAACGCGCTGGAATTCACGCGTCCTTTGCCCTCTGTGCTCGCGGAAGCGATTCTGTCCAGCGCCGAGGCGCAGCGTATGGAATGGTTTCTGGCCTAGGAGATGACGATGAACCAGAAAACAAACAAGACGATTATCGTGGGAATGACGTTTGGCGAACTCGAACCAGCCACGATGATCACGATCACTCACACGTACTCAGCGCCGGGAGAGCTTCTCGAAGCGATCCGCGCGTACGTGCGTGAATGGGCGCACACGGACGAAGGTCGGCGTGCGCGCGCCGAGGCGTGTGGAGGTTTCAACTGGGGCGACCTGGCAGAATGGGGAACGGTGTTGCGGGAGAAAATTCCAGGCGTATTGGACGTCACCTGTTTTTATCCCCACGCGAACGCCAGGCTCACAGCCGCGATCGTAGACCACGACGAATCATTGATGACGGTAGCGGAAGCAGTAGCGCCGGGTTAGCCGCGCGGCTGAGTTTCGAGCATATGGAATTCGTTCTGATCCAATGCCCTTGCGTGACAAACCGTCGACTGCGGCCTACTTGACCGGCAGTCGCGGTCTAGTCAACGCGCGTAGACTGAAATGGAAGCGCGATCCAATGTCCGTTCAGTTACTCACCCAAGAACAATTTCGCGCGCAGTTCGACACGCGTATTGAAATCTTGCCCGAGCAGCAAAAGATGCTGCTCGTGGAGCAGACGATCGACGGCTACACCATCTATCGCCTGCTCGACCGTCTGATATTGCTTGACCCCGCGGACGGTCATTTCTACATTCACGTCCGATTGGGCGAAGTGGAGGAAACATGAAAACAGTTTGGGAAATCATTCAACTCTTCGGCGGTCTGGATGCGCTCAAGAAAAAGTACATTCGGATCGAGAACCGTGGCTATATGCCGCTCGTGATCGAGTACGTCGGCGAGGGACCGCGCGGACTGCCGCTCGTTAGCGTTGCCCACACGTACGTCCAGGAGGGTGACCTGATGTACGACCCGGAAATGGGATTCGAGATCGATCCGCAAACCCCGAACAAGGAATGGGAGCCGATCACCTATGTCCAACATAACCTGGGAATCAACCAGGTCGCCGTGTGGCGCGAGGACAATAACGTGTTGTTTCACCCGAAACTGGTGCGCGATCTCAAGTCATTCGCGCGAACCTGGAACAAAAACCTGCGCGAGCAAGGATTCATCGACGCTGCGCGTGCCGCGTTGCAAGGCGTCTCTCGGTGAGCGTGCCACCGACCGAACCGACAGGGCGGAAACCCCGTCGCGATGAAAGCCCTATTGTTTCACCAGTTGTTTTGGCTTTATCACCACAATTGGTTGCCCTGCTGAATCTGGAGTACCGGCGGCGATAACGCGGGCTGAGTGAATTTCTACCTTGACCTACCGGCGGACGTTTCCTGCGTTGGTCCGGGTAACCTTGGAAAAGGGGACACCGATGAAAGAATTATTTTCTCTCGACGCCGCGCAGAAGGTTGGCGCGCCGAACGACGTGATTGTGCGCGCGCGTAAATCCGGTCGGCAAGTCCTGCATCTTGTTTGGGATAAAGAAGAGGGCTATCCCCAACGCGCGTGGGGCTATGAACAGTGGTCGGTCCGCCCGTTTCGCCAGCGCGACGGCTGCGACGGGACAATCGGAATCAACGTGCATCTGATCGGCTTGCGTCTGTGTGAGCAACTCGGCGTTGACTATGCTGCCGCGATGGACCAGGCGTATGCGGGACAGGATTGCAGTACTGAGGGCGACTGGATTCGTAGAATGTCGCCATCGGATTGGCAGCGTATCGCGCACGAAACGGAAATTCCACTTCTCTCTTTGCAATCGCTCGACAACTTGCTATGCGACTTGGGAGACATCAACAATCACTTGCTGGCTGCACTCCTGCAGCAAGAGTTCAAACGTCTTGGGTACGCCGTGACCAAGTAGACGACGCCTACATGCACCAAGTAGAGAACGCTCACATGCGCGAGCCCGCTTCCCCAGCCACAATGGAGCGGAGGCGAGTCTCGCTTGGGGTGGTTGGTCTGACGGTCACATCTTCGAGCCAGCGCCAGATCAGCCACTTGCTCGATGTTTCAACGGAGGGTGAAAATGACGGCGAAACAAATCTGGTCTGATTCGTCATCGGTCGCCTCGGTCGTGATCCTCGACGTAGGCTGGACGCGCCATTCCGATGAAACGGATCCGCTGCGGTATCCCGCCGTGACCTTCGGCGCGGCGCACGGCGCGTGGCGAGTGACTGTGGAGTGGTACCCGCGTGTCGGTTGGCGCACCGTGCGACTCGAAACACGCGACGCGCAGAACCAACCGATGATCAGGGATGACATTTTCCTCGGCGAGGAGCTGATCAAACGGCTGGGTGGTCGTCCAATGGATCTGCATGACCACACGACGTTGACTGCTGTGGCTGATGATCTGTATGAGTTGGGGCCAAGGGCAACGATGTCGAAGTGGCAGCAGCGTCAGTTCGACATTCGAATTCAAAGGAGGGTGATGTGACCCAGGACACACAATTGCACGCGCAGATTTCTCAACGCCTGCTCACGGAACTGCCACGCTTTTTCGGTGGATTCGAGCAAGCGCTCGGCGAATTGTTTCAGAATTGCTATCGCGCCGGCGCACAGAACGTCGCCGTGATCTACGACCCAGCCAAGCACACGTTGATTCTCGTAGACAACGGCGCAGGCTTGGACGATCCGCAAAAACTGCTGACCGCCGGCGAGACGGGCTGGGACGAGACGCGCGTGATCGAACCCGCCGGCGTGGGAGCGTTCGCGATCCTGCGCGATGAATTCACGACACGGATCGAGTACGTCTCGCACGGCGCAGGTGACTGGGAGATGATCTTGACGCCGGCGATTTTGTATGGTGAAGCCGCGCGCGTCAAGTGGATTTCCAATCCGACCCATGCAACTGGGTTGTCGGTGAAACTCTCCTTGCAACCGTCGATCGAGCTCACCGAGCAACTCATATGCCGGGCGCGCGGTTTCTATCCGTTCCAGGTTCAATGGACGACGAGCCAGGCAACGCCTGCGGAAGACCACGCGGAGTGGAAAACGATCGAGCCGGATCGCCCCCGGACGCCGGACCTAACACTCGAAACGCCGGTGGGCGTGTTCGAATGGACGCGCTGGCGCTCCACCG
>VGOB01000185.1 GCA_016865935.1 Chloroflexota bacterium
GCAACATGATGTGTAAATACGTGCGACGTGCATTGATGGACATTTGTTCGGTTGGCATGGTTCCTCGGTAACATTTTCTTTTGAGTGAACCATTCTACTCCGGTAACATTATACGTGAATGAGCGCGTGGGTTTGTAAATCGCAAGTAAGCGCGGTATAATCTGCACGACAATTTCGAGGGTAGAGATGTCCACCACGTACACCAATCGCAAAGGATTTACTTTCCACCTCCGCAAGGGAGTGACCAAGACAGGCAAGCCGCGCTATTTTTTGCGCGTGACTTGAAAGGCGAACCCGTCGAACACATTCCCGATGGTTACGCCATCAGCGAAAGCGTGAACGGAGTCGTTTCGCTCGTCAAAGCGCGACCTGGGTTGATTCAGCCGCGCGAGGTGGCAATCGTCGAGACAATCTTGAAACGGCATCCGAAACATCACAACTATCGAGTGAGTGTCAAACGGGATCGGATCGAAATATACGAACGCGTGGGTCTCGACGCAAGCGATTTGACCCGCATCGTTGGAATCGGCATACTCGATCCTGGGATGCGCGAGCGCATTGACACTGAAACGGAGCGCTACAGCCAGTTCACGCCAATCCTGCGTTTGATTATTCGAGATACGGACGCGCGAATCTTTAGCGCGCAACGGATGTGCTATCGCAGTTGGGTTGATGGGTGGCTCGACCTTCACGATTCAGGGAAAATAGAACCGTTGGCGCGACGGCTGATTCCCAGGTTAGGGACGGAAGCATTCTTTGAACTGTTTTGAGAGGAGCGACTCGTGACCACGCGCAAACAACCATTCACCGAAGATACGATTCGCGCATATATCGGCGCGGAGAGTTTCCGTCGCGGCGAACATTACTTTCGCGATGGCATGATTTTCAACGCGCGCCGCGCGGGAACGACGCTGCAAGCCCAGTGTCACGGATCGGACGGCAATATTTATCGCGTGCGCGCGACGATCGAAGAGGGTACGATTGCGGACACCGATTGCTCTTGCCCTGTCGGCGGACATTGCAAACATATCGCCGCGTTGCTGCTCACCTGGCTCAATCAGCCCGACGATTTTCGCGCGATCGAAGAGACCGATACCGCGCTCGAACATCGCAGCAAGGAAGAACTGATCGCGCTCATCAAACAGATGCTCTTGCGCGCGCCTGACTTGGAATCGCTCTTGGAATTGCCCTTGCCGACGGGTAAAAAATCGAAACAGAAAATCAATCCCGAAACATATCGCCGTCAAGTCGCCGCGGCGTTTGGTGGTTCTGATTTTGAATATGGCGCGGCGGAAAGCATCGCCGATGAATTGAGCGCGACCGTGAAAATTGCGAATGATTTTTTGGCGCAAGGTGACATTGACAACGCCGCGACGATCTACGAAGCGGTTGCCAACGGTGTGGTGGAGAATTACGAGGAAGTTGACGACGAGAGCGGCGCGCTGGGCGGTGTCGCGCAAGATTGCATCGAGGGCTTGGGCAAATGCCTTGAAGGCGATGCGGAACGTGACAATGCCGAGTTGCGTGAGAGAATCTTGCGCGCGTTGTTTGAGGTCTATCGCTTTGATGTTGATTTCGGTGGTGTGGGGTTGAGCGATGGTGTGCCTGACCTGATTCTCAAGCAAGCCGACGATGCGGAGAAAAAGCAGGTCGCCAAATGGGTACGCGCCGCGATGAAGACCTCGCGGCGGGCAGGCAATGAATACAGCGACAACTGGCATCGTCAGGCATACGGCGGCTTTTTGCTTCGATTGGAAGCAAACACACTCGACGATGAAGCGTACTTGGGGCTGTGCCGCGAGGCGCATCGGCTGAACGATTTGGTGACGCGGTTGCTGACGCTGAAGCGCGTGGATGAGGCACGTGCAGAAGCGGCGCGCGCTGGCGATTACGAATTGCTGGGATTGGCGGACATCTTTGCCCAGCACAAACAGGCAGAAGTCGCCGAGCAATTGATGACCGAACGCGCCAAGACGACGAAAGACACGCGAATTTTTGAGTGGCTCGCGAAACGGAGCAAGCAGAAACACAATTACGCGGACGCGTTGTTGTGGGCAAGAAAAATCAATGACGCACATCCATCGCTGGAGCAGTATCGCGAAATTCGCAAACTGGCAACGCAGGTAGGAACGTGGGCAGACGTGCGCGCGGAATTGCTTGCGGATTTCGAAAGGCGCAAATATTTCGATTTGCTGACCCAGATTCACCTCGATGAGGAACACATTGACGCGGCTTTGAAAACGGTCGAGAAGACTCAGGGCGGGTTTCCGCACTTTTCTCCCGACCTGCGTCTTCAAGTTGCGCAAGCCGCCGAAGAAACTCGTCCTCGCGACGCGTTGCGAATCTATCTGCAAGCCGCCGAGCAGATTATCGAGCCACGTAATCGCGGGGCATACAGCGAAGCGTGCAAATACCTGGTGCGCGTGCGTACACTCTATCAAAAGTTGGGCGAGGACGAGATGTGGGCGCAATACTTGACGAAACTCAAGGAAGAAACCAAAGCGATGCGCGCGTTCAAAGAGGAAATGGCGAGAGCCAAATTGTGAGGCGAATGAATTGTTGCACCATGATTTGACAAGAGTATGTCAAAGATAGATAATCCCAACCAGCGAGGAAATGCGCAGTTGGCGATTCCTGCCGCGAACTGTAGAGGTAAACTGAAATGTTACCTGTCGAATTAGGAAAATTGATCGCAGGTGGAGAGACCTTCGCCGTCGAGTTCAAAGGCGAAGAACGCGCGCCTCTTTCCGATTCTGACTTGGTCGAAGCTGTCGTCTGTCTTGCAAATGGACAGGGCGGTTACTTGATCATCGGCGTCGAAGATGATGGGCGTGTAACAGGCGCGCGTCCACGGCACGGGACGACGACCGATCCGCTGCGTGTCCATGCGCTGATTCAGAATCGCACTGTTTCTGGCTTGAGTCCCCGCGTTCATCTGGAAGAATACGAGGGCAGCCCCGTCTTGCTGATTGAAGTTCCGCGCTCGGATCGTCCAGTCGGCACATCCGCAGGCAAGTTCGTGCGGCGCGCGATAGGCGCGGATGGCAAGCCGACTTGTCTGCCGTTCTTCCATCACGAGATGATTAGCCGCGAGGCATCGTTCGGTCGGCTCGACTATACGGCATTGCCAGTCTCTGGCGCAACCTGGGATGATTTGGACCCGCTCGAATTCCATCGGGTGAAGCAAATGATTCGCGATCGGCATGGCGACGAAACTCTGCTTGAGTTAAGCGATTTGGAAATCGCCAAAGCCCTGGGCTTGGTCGAAGCGAATGGCGAAGCGCGATCTCCCACCGTGGCGGGGTTACTCTTGTTGGGAAAAGAGGAATCGCTCCGCCAATATCTGCCGACCCACGAAGTTGCGTTTCAAGTGATTCGGCGCGGCAAAGTCGAGGTCAACGATTTCTTCCGCACGCCGCTCGTCAAGATCAGTGAGATGGTCTACGAACGATTTCGCGCGCGCGTTCAAGAACAAGAATTCATGCTGGGTATGCTGCGGGTGGGTATTCCCGATTACGCTCACTCGTCATTTCGCGAAGCCGTCCATAACGCGTTGATCCATCGTGATTACTCGCGCCTGGGTACGGTGCATATCCAGTGGTACGAAGATTACGTCGAAATCAGCAACCCAGGTGGATTTGTCGAAGGTGTACGGCTCGACAATCTGTTGACTGTTCCGCCGACTGCACGCAATCCACGTCTCGCAGATGCGTTCAAGCGAATAGGTTTAGTGGAAAGGACTGGGCGCGGGATTGATACGATCTTTGAAGGGCAATTGCGGACAGGGCGTCCTGCACCCGATTATGGTCGGTCTACCGATACGGCGGTAGTCATCGCTTTGCCTGGCGGTGCGGCAAGTCTAGAGTTTGCGCGTTTGGTGATCGAACAAGAGCAAGCAGGGAGACGTTTGGGTCTAGACGACTTGCTGATCTTGAACGAGATTCAGCGTGAACGACGAATTGATTTATCGCGAGCGATGGAACTAACTCAAAAACCAACGGTACCAGTGCGTGCCAGTTTGGAACACCTAGTGGAGCTTGGATTGATTGAAGCGCGGGGAGAGAAAAAGGGGCGGGTTTATCATTTCTCGCCAGCGGTCTATCGTGCGTTAGGTCTGTCGTCAGCGTATGTTCGCACGCGCGGTTTTGAGCCAATCCAAGTTGAGGCGATGGTGAACCAGTTCGTTCAAGCACATGGTAAAATCACGCGCGCCGAAGCGGCTGAACTATGTCATCTATCTGAATCACAAGCATTTCGTCTACTCAAGGGAATGTCCGAGCGCGGACTGTTGAAGCAAGTAGGCAGCGGACGCGGCACGTACTACGAACCTGCTGAAAAATCGCGCGGATGATGCAAATAAACGCGCGCGCGCGATTCCTAATCGCACGCGCGCGTTTTCAAACGTTTTTACCTCACGCATTTGCCGTCAGCTCGGAGACATGCGAGAATGGCTTGAGCGATTCCGCTCACAAGTTCTCCAGCTTGAGTTGTGTCGATGGGAGATGGCTTCCTGACGCAATGACTTTGTAGCCGATGGCTTTGTAGCCAGCGCGCCGTCTGGCATACATTTTTGCCAACACTGGGAATTGAAAATCAACATAGTCGTAGATGATCACCTCTTTCTTCGTCGCGTTCAAGCGATGTCGCCGCCCCGCATATTGCGTCAGTGTTCCGCGCCACGAGATCGGCAGAGCCAAGAACAAAGTGTCCAGTCGTTCATCGTCAAATCCTTCGCCCAAGTATCGCCCCGTTGCAACAATAACGCGCGGCTCATCCTTGGGAACATTGGCAATCTTGTCAGCCCGTTGCTTGCGTTGTTTCTTTCCCATTCCCCCTGCCAGCACAATCACACGCGAAGCGTCAATGCGCTGCGATAGTAGGCGCGCGAGCGTATCCAGATGTTCGCGTCGCTCGGTTAGCACAACGGGCGTGCGCTTTGCCTGCACTGCCGCAACCACATCTTCGATGATGAGCCGATTGCGTTCGTCATCCACGGCAAGCAGCGCATACACATCTTGGATCGGTTGCATCGCGATGTCTTGCAGATGTAGCGGCATGCAAAAGTTGGTGGGGCGAACGACGACCTTGTGATCGAACGGGCGCTGCTCCGCTTGTGTTCGATCACTCACCCGATAGCGCACGGGACCACACCGCATGAAGATGATTGGGTGGTGTCCATCTTTTCGAACCACGGTCGCGGATAAACCCGTCATGAACTTCGCCTTGCTCTGTCTGACCACCTGCTCAAAGCTGACTGCCGAAATGTGATGACATTCATCTACAATCAGGTGACCGTATTCGCCAACAATATCATTGACGGTGCCTTTCTGATACAGACTTTGTACCATCGCGACGTCGATTCTCCCAGTCCCCTTGTGCTTGCCGCCGCCGATCTGTCCGATCTCCTTTGGGTCGAGTCCAAGAAACTGACTCAATGCTTCGATCCATTGATCGAGTAGTTGCTGACGATGAACAATCACGAGCGTGTTCACCTGGCGTTGAGCAATCAGGTACGCCGCCACAACTGTCTTGCCAAACGCGGTCGAAGCCGCCAAGACGCCCATGTCATGCTGCAACAGTACACTCGCGGCTTGCGCTTGTTCCGGGCGCAGAGTTCCGTGAAAATCGAGTTCAAGTGGTGCGCCAACGAATCGCTGATCGGTTAATGTCACTTTGACATTGAGCGATTTGAAGAGATTGAGCAATTCTTCAAGACAACCACGCGGTAGTCCGATGTGTTTGGGGAAATCTTCGCAACAACTGATAATGCGCGGTTTGTCAAACGTCGAAAGGCGCATGGCTTGCGCTTGGTAGAATTCGGGATTCTGAAAAGCCGCCAAGCGAATCAGACGATTTCGCAGTGAAGGCGTCAGGTCTGCCTTTGGTATGTAGATCTGGTTGCCGAGCACCAACTCGATTTGCTCTGGCAGTGGCCCGATAATGGGTTGCTCCTTGCGATGTCTGGACGGAGGCGCAATCCAGGGTTGATCGTCGTTCTCATCCGTGACGGGGATGCGAATTCCCAGGACGGCGTTGCGCTTTTCCGCTTCGTCAACGATGCTCTCGACTTCCCGACGACTCATTCGGCGGATTGACGCGAGAAACGCCCATTGGTCTTGATGGGGAACGGTATTCTCGGACAGGAAAATGGTATTCCCATTTTCGCGCGGTTTCTTTTGCAGAGGCAACACGATCAGATTGCCAAAGCCGCCCCTGGGGAGTGTATCCTGACTGGGGAAGAAACGATCATAGGAATCGAGTCCGATCTCGGGACGTCGCTCCAAAGTTTGGGTCAGCAGGAACGCACCCATTTTGCGCGCTAACACGGCGGGAATCGGTTCGGAAAAGAAAATCCAAATATGTCCGCCATTTCCTGAACGCGATCTTTCCAACGCCGCTGGCACGTTGAAAAGTTCGCAAGTCTCAAAGAATGATTTGGTATCTTCTTGCCAAGTCGCTTTGTCGAAATCGGCGGCGAGAAACCAGCACGTCTCTTCGAGCAGCATCGGGTAAACGCCAATTGTAAAGTCGCGGCGTGATTTATCTTGCGGATCCAATCCCAGGAGATGGTTTCTCACAACTTCGTTGGTGACGGGCAAAAACGCGCGACGCGCGCAATCTTCGCAACGGATTCTCGGTTTCTCGCAAATGCCCCTGACCCACTCGTTCCGACACGCGGGTTGATAACCTGCTTTGCCCGTTTTCAGACTCTCGAATCTTTTTGAGTAGACATCCTCGCGTCCCCGAAACAAATTGCGAAAGAGCGCGATTTTGTCTTCCTGGGATGACTGATTTGATACCGATGGCGATTTGTCGCGTGATGACTGGGTTTCGTGCCCGCCGAGTAGCGATGTTTTTTCTTGGCGCAGTTTAACTACCTGCGCGAGCAACCTGGCTCTGCGCGCATCGAGGGTTGCCAATTCCTTCTCAATTTCTGCGAGCGAATGGTCAATCTCATCCAGACTTTTCACATTTACTCCGAACATTGAGAAACAAGAGCAATCACCAACGCGGGATTGAATGTGAGTGTGCGCGGTCATGCTTTTCGAAGTGTTCTCGAATCGAACTATAGCGGTCGCTCGTTTGCCGTCAACTCTTCGATGATGTCGGGTTCGCAGCGTGTTTGTCTTGGGTTTGTGAATGGTGGACAATCGCAGTATAATTATCGCGATTACCGTAGACAACCAATCCCACGATCGCATAGCGAAAGGATGTTGGGACTCGATGAGCGAATACCAGTTCTTTGATTTTCAGACCATTGACCGACCGCTAACTGAGGAAGAGCAAGCCGAGATCCACAAACTTTCCAGTCGCGTCGCGTTTGGCGCGCGGTGAACCACACCTTTCGATTGCGCTCAACGCGCGACTGCGCCAAGCTGAACTTTCAACCCGTTCTCCAGCGAGTACGCGTCGCGCGGTAGAACAATTGCTGACCGACGCCGAATGCGCGCGCGAAGAGGAAAAACGGCGGCAGGCGCAAGAGGCAGAGGAGAAACGGATTCAAGAATTGGATGCTTTGGCGCGGCGCGAGGGAGAAGCCTGGAAAGAAGTGGAACGACTGGCGCAAAAATCAAGCGCCAAGACTTACGATCAAGCCGTCCAACTTCTTTCGCAACTGCGCGAGGTCGCGGCGCGACAAAAGCAGGAAGAGGTTTTCCAAGAGCGTCTCGATGGAGTTTATGCGCGCTACCAGACGCGTCATTCGTTGCTTGAGAAATCGCGCGCCGCTGGATTGCGTAACATTTGATCAGAGCCAAGATATTTCTCACTCTGGCACCGAGGAGCAAATATGATTCTGTTGCCTCACGAAACCGAACGGTTTTATCGCATTTGGTGGGCATTGCTGGGTTACGTGAATGCCCAACGGCATTTGATCGCTGATTTGCCCGCACAGCCAACTCCGGGCTCACTCCAGCCCGTTGATGCCGTGAAAATCCGTGATGCGCTCTGGACGGACGACAGTTTACGCGAAGACTTTATCGCGGCGAATCCGGCGGGGCTCCCAGCCGCCGATTTGGAGCAGTATATCCCACTTGGCGTGGGACAGGGCTTGACAAGATGTAGAAATCGTATCTAATTGTCCCATCTTCTCTGGAGGGAGCATCGCATGGCTGTCAATCCACTGCTGGTTTCCTTGTTCACAGAAC
>VGOB01000186.1 GCA_016865935.1 Chloroflexota bacterium
GTCTGCACCACGGCACTGATGGCGGGCTTGATTGATCAGAAACAGCTGTTGGATGAAAGCACGCTGCGCAAGGCGATTGCAGACCTGGATCACGAATAAATGGCGGACACGTCCCGCTCGCGGGCTCTCGGCGCCTTGCCAGAGCCCGCTTTTTGTCCAATCCTGTCACCATTTATCTCGGACTTGCACCACCAATCAATTCGGCTCGTAACAGCTACCCAGGGTAAAGGACGAGCGGATAAGTCAATCTCACTGACCTCATGTTCTCTTGCAGTTTGAATCAAGATATCATAAACCTGATGCATCGCATCATCGGCCCGTTTCTTATCTTGTTCCGCCATCTCCTTCAAACGAGCTTCATGTTCTTGAAGAAAGGCGAAGAACTCAAGGTTCGCCGGCGGCATCAACCGGATGCGTTCTTCGTCCGTATCCTCATACTCAGGTTTGTCTTCCTTGGGAGGTTCAGTCGGTTCTGGTGTAGCCGCTCCTTTGGCTTTCTTGCCGCCTCGTCTGACCTTGGGTGGTTCAGACGTTTTGTAACGTCGAAAACGTCGGACAATCGGAATTCCTTCTGTCCGCCACGTTTCGGTCTCCCGCAATTTCACGAGCAATTTCAGCGCGTCCGATGCCCATAAACATTCCATGATTTGAGTTTGATCATCCCAGACAACTACCCCTCGCTTGTTCTGCCACTCATCCCGATAGTAGCCGACCGTCCATGTGGGTATTTCCTTCGAGCTCGATGGGGAATGAAAGGATTGATGAAACCCCGTGTTGAGCCGCACGCCCCAACTGGATTTACTTTGCGGAACAGAATTCAAAATAGGTGACTGGCTTGAACCCTTGATTCGCTCATTGTCTGTAAATAGGGTTGAAACCCCTGCCTTTCAGGCAGGCCGTTTTCAACACCGCAATCGTCTTCCAGATGGAAGATTTGTTTGAATGAATAGACCGCAGTAGAATGCGAGCATGGATTACCGAAAAACTTCTCACGCGGTCTATGACCTCAAGTACCACCTGGTCTGGATTACCAAGTATCGTAAACCTATCTTGCGCGGTGAAATTGCCGTGCGTCTGCGCGAACTGATCCGCCAGACGTGTGCGACCTTGGATGTGTATATCGAGAAAGGACACATCGCGACTGACCATCTCCACCTGTTGGTCTCGGTACCGCCGCATGTGTCGGTGAGCGATCTGATGCAACGGCTCAAGGGACGCAGTAGCCGACTGATGCTGCAAGAGTTTGGCGAATTGCGTCGGCAGTTCTGGGGCAAGCACCTATGGGCTCGTGGCTACTTTGCCGCCAGCTCTGGGAATGTGACAGACGAAATTATCAAGCAATACATTGAGTCCCAGGGTGAATCCACGCTTGGTGATGACACGAACTTTCGCGTGGGAGAACTTTAGGCGAGTTTCACTCGCCGCCCAAGCCACCGCCTTCTAGGCGGTGGTAGTTGACTTTTTTAGGTCACTTCGTCGTGAATCGTTTCTGGATAGTGATAGGTTCTTTGGCAGCCGGTTCACCAGTCCACACGTTTGTCACTGCCAGCACTGGTCGGCGGATTCGTCGGTTCGCATGCATCGGTCTGTGTGGTCAATTTTCCTTACGCCCACCCTTCGCAACCGATGCTCGCTATCGACTTGAATACGAATGGCGAGGTGATGGTGACAGATAAACACCGGAACATCCTCGTCGCGTCGCCCATGGCAAGACCTGCGTTCGAAGGCGTGAATGTCCCGCGGGAGATACGGCCAGCTGCCGACTCTCCTGTGGAAGAGGCGCCCGGCTTCGTCCCGCCACGCTGGCGAGGCGTGGGTGCGCCATACCGCGCAGGCGCGCCATGGTGGAAGAGCGGTTGCGTTGGAGAGATTCGAAACAGGCGCGGCTGCCCTCCAGATGACCGTCGAGATTACCGAGTTTAGCATTCACCGGGGCGCGCAGGCGGTTGGAGCTGTTTTGCTCAAAGAGTTCCGCCAGCCACAGATCGACGCGTTAGTCTTCGGTGAGGTAGCTGCCTGGACAGTTGATGGAGGTTGCACAGCCAAGCCTGGCGGTACATGGGGCGTTCTGTTCAATATAAGTTTGGGCGCCGGTAAAACCCGCTGTCTGTTTTTTTTGCGCCATCGAAATCTAGCTGCGAATGGCACAGAAGACTTCGCGCCGCCTGCGCTGCGAAAGCAACCCGATCCTTTTTGATTCACTTTCACTATTTGCATCTCATTCGGCTTGGTTGTTATCAAGCGGCACTCGAAAATCACACATGAATGCTAGGGTGCTACGTTTGTGATTGCGCAGCCGATCCAGCAGGTTCTTCGGTGGGCATTGTTTGACCCGTCCGCGTTTTGGCGGCATACTAGGGGTCTCGCGCACGATCGGGTTCTCGCAAAACCTTTACCCGAGCAACGCCTCGGAACGTGCTTCGAAGGCACACAGCAAATCTGGCGACAAGTGGTCTTGGGTCACGCGCACTTGCTCCACCATCTCTTTGATCTCGACCAACCATTCGATCATCCCGGTCGCCCAGGCTTGATGGTAGCGTCCCACGATGAATGCCAACTCGCGCAAGTGATGCGCGTTGCTCAGTGCATGGTTTGCGGCATATTGAAAGTAGGAACGCAAGTGGACATTCCCGGCGGTGTCTTTCAGATGGGGCAAGATGCCCAAGTCATCCACCGTGGCGGTTCCGCGCTGGCGTGTTCGGCCAACCTAGTCTATAGAGCGGTGCCCGCCGAATGAAACCAATGTAAGAGACCATCGATGTGAGCACCGGTCTCATCGAAATGTGCTACAACTGAACGCTCCGTCAGATACTTCTTGACGCATTCATTCACGGAGGCGACCTGCTCCGCAGCGGTGACTGGGTTTTCGATCACGGTACCTTCGCTCGCGGATTGCCATCCAAATCATCGAGATGTTCCACTGTCCGGGCGAGCGGGCTCAGGTGATATTGATTCTGATAGACCATTTGTGCTTCGAGCGTCGTTCCAAAGGACTGGGGTGAGTGACTTCAGGCGGAAACTCGGCTTGAATCCGTTCGCCACGCTGCGGACACGCCTTGATCTCCGCCTGATGTTCCATCACCTCAACTTGCCTTGGCGGGAGATCAAACAGCTGGCGTTTGGCACAATCGCAGACCGTCGCATGGCGTAACGGCAGTTAGCGCTGCGGGCAGCGGTCGATGCGATGGACGCGGCTGCGATCGGGTTTGGCGACGGTTTTTAACGTGCGCCCAGGATGTCTTTGCTGTCCGCGGCTTGGCTTGCCGTTGGCTTCCCGCAAACTATGGGGCTAAGGTTTCTCGAGACCGTCACTCGATAGCGGTTTCCTGCTGTTCTGACTTTACTTGGCGAGTTGATCTTCAAGAGTTTGGATGTGCCCCCAGCGCGCGAATGGCAGCAGTTAGACTATGAACCAAGGCGAGAACGGTTTCTTCGCCATGCCGAAAAGCCATGCGGACTCGTTCGTCGGTGGGCAACCCGGCTGGTGTCATCGTCCCCAGTATCGCTAATCTGTGTATGCTAAGCAATATGTAGCTCTGCGAGTTTGGGTATGCCTGAGCAGTTGGTCGGTGAGCAAGATGCGACAACCTGGGCGACGACTGGAGAGCCTGTCATGGAGATGCCGGCGTTTGCCCTGCAAAGCCAGCGCGTGTCTGCGATGACGGGGGTAGCGGCATTAAGTTGGTCCGGGACGTTGATGTTCTCTCTGGGGCGCGCGCCGATTGCGTCTGCGTGGTTGCTAGAGATACTTAACCGGCGGATTGCAGATCGCTACGTTCTCCCCTTGTTTTTGATGGAGACGTGTGTATAGGCAAGATGCCTGTCGCATTTAGCTAGCATTTGCCCGTGAAGCCCCGATTCCATCTAGGTAACATTTCTAGTCAGATGACGCGTTCAGTTTCGCTGCACCTATGGGATCGATAAGTTGCCAGAGGTTCCTTAATTCCGGCTCTTCTTCGATCCCTCCACAAAGGTGGTGGGACCGACTCTTCGTAGCGCGGGAGAGACCTTGTTTCCTTACTTGACCAGTCCTGAATTTGGATCGCTGATTGATCAATGCATTCACTGTGGTATGTGCTTGCAAGTGTGTCCGACGTACGCTGTCTTCTATACAGAGATGGATTCACCCCGTGGACGGATTGCCTTGATGCGTGCACTCGCAGAAGATCGCGGCCTATCCGAAGAGAACCGCGCTGTTGTTTCTCTGCACCTGGGACGTTGTCTCGCTTGCCGGGCGTGTGAGACGGCATGTCCTTCGGGTGTCCACTATGGCGATATCATTGAAATGGCGCGCGGGGCAATTGAAGCGCAACACAAGCGGCAGAGGCGTGAACGATTTGTGCGTTGGCTCGCCTTGCAGCAGATGCTGCCCCATGTTCGGCGACTCAAGTGGATCGCACGAATCCTGTGGCTCTATCAAGCGAGCGGCTTGCAGCGTCTAGTCCGCGCGCTGAATGTCTTGCCTAGAACACTTAATGCAATGGAGACAATTCTGCCGCCTATCGTTGGGGGCTATCGCGATTACCGTGCGCCAGCACCAGCCATAGGTGAAAAGCGCGGACAAGTCGCGTTCTTCATCGGTTGCATACAAGAGGCCTTTCTTGGACAAGTAAATGAGGCGAGCATTCGTGTGTTGCAGCGCAACGGGTACGAGGTCTTTTTCCCGCTCTCGCAGACGTGCTGTGGCGCAGCGCAATTGCATGTGGGCGAGTTGGAGTTGGCGCGCACTTTGGCGCGGAGAAACATCGACGCCTTCTCGGCTGAGCACTTCGACGCGATCATCAGTAACGCCGGCGGCTGTGGAGCAACGCTCAAAGGCGAGTACCTGCGCTTGCTCAAAGACGATGCGAACTACCGGGATCGCGCCAGACAATTCTCAGCGCAGGTGCGTGACATCGGTGAGTTCTTGCTTGATCATCTGCATGTCACTCCGCGAGGCGAGGTTCCCATCAAAGTGACCTATTCTGACTCGTGTCACTTGCGGCATGTGCAGAAAATTGTCCGCCCGCCCCGTGAGTTACTGAAGCAGATTCCCGGTGTGCAATTAATCGAACTTGCGCATCCCGATATGTGTTGTGGCAGCGCAGGCGTCTTTAACATCGTCCAATCTGAAATTGCGAACGCCGTCCTGAAGACCAAGATGACCGAAATCGCGGCGACTGGCGCAAACCTTGTCGTGACGACGAATACAGGGTGCCACATGCAATTGATCGCAGGAGCGCGCCAAAGAGGTATGAGCGTGTCGGTGATGCATGTCGTCCAACTTCTCGATCTGTCATACCAGGTGATGGATCAGTCACTCCCAAAAGGATAAGCGGTGGTGTCAATGCAAAAGGAGAATGCGCTGAGTTCACTTACCAGCCTGTTTGGCACTGGTCAGGTGGTCACGAATGCGTTTCAACTCCGAACTTATGAGATGGACGCCGGATTAGATCGCGGCAAGCCTCTTGGCGTGGTCTTTCCGAAGACAACGGAGGATATCATCCGGCTCGTTCAATGGGCAAACGAAAACAACATTTCGCTCATCGCGCGAGGTGC
Source organism: Chloroflexota bacterium (assembly GCA_016865935.1). Taxonomy (GTDB): domain Bacteria; phylum Chloroflexota; class Anaerolineae; order UBA4142; family UBA4142; genus VGOB01. Next base: position 5,539 of record VGOB01000186.1, read on the forward strand.
AGGAACCGGTTTATCCGGGGGGGCCGTAGCTGAACACGGAGGTGTGATCGCAGCATTCGCGGGGATGAATCGCGTGATCGAGTTCGACGAAGTTGGACGCAGCGCTGTCGTCGAGCCAGGCGTCGTGAATTCAGTTCTGGACGAGTTGGCCAAGGCAAAAGGTTTGTATTATCCGCCTGATCCTTCGAGTGGGCGCGCCGCGACGATGGGAGGGAACATCGCGGAGAACGCTGGCGGACCACACTGCTTCAAGTACGGAGTGACGACGAACTATGTCACTGGCTTGCAGGTAGTTCTTGCCGATGGGAGTCTCGTGCAACTCGGCGGACGGGCACTCGACTACCCAGAGTACGATTTCCTCGGGGTAATGACAGGCAACGAAGGCACATTGGGCATAATCACCCAAGCATCGGTCCGATTGATTCGCAATGCTCCCGCTGTCCAGACGCTGTTGGTTGCGTTTGATGCCATCGAGCAAGCCGGCCGAGCCGTATCAGCAATCATTGCGCATGGATTAGTGCCAGCGACGTTGGAGTTCATGGATCAACGGATCATGCGCATACTCGAGGACTATACTCATGCGGGCTTGCCCGTTGATGCGGAGGCGGCATTAATTATCGAAGTCGATGGATTCGCCGAGAGTCTATCTGGACAAATGGACGAAATCATTGCGGATCTGTGCAGACACCACGCCCGGGATTTGCGGTTGGCGCAGACATCCGAGGAACGGGATCAAATCTGGTATGCGCGCAAGAGCGTTGGAGGTGCGATCGCTCGGATCGCCCCGGCGTATTATCCGGTGGATGGCACAGTGCCGCGCAGCAAAATCGCCGAGACCCTGAAAGCAATTACCGAAATATGTGCAGCCCTCAAACTGTCCGTTTCATTTGTACTCCACGCTGGCGATGGCAACGTTCATCCGCATATTTTCATAGACGATCCCCATGACCATGCCCTCGTCGAGCGCGTGCTAGAGGCGGGGAGACAAGTGATGGTGCTATGTGTCAACGAGGGCGGTAGTATTACTGGCGAACATGGTGTCGGAACTGAAAAGCGCAGCGGTATGTCGTTGATGTACAATGCCGACGAATTGAGGGCAATGCTGGACGTCAAGGGAGTATTCGATCCCAAGCACCTGCTCAATCCCGGCAAGATTTTTCCAGCAGAGTTGCCCACCTCTGTGGTCCCTCCGGCACCACGCGGACAGCCGGCTTCACCGTACGCGCCGGCATCGGCACAGGAAGTGGCCAGCGCATTGCAGGCCTGGTGTGCCGCCGATCCTCCCAAAACTGTTCGGATTCGAGGGAACGGGATTGAGTCGGCTGCGCTGCCACCAACGGATGTTCTGCTTTCTACATTGGAGTTACGCGGCATCGGCGCCTATGCCCCGGAAGATTTGTACGTGACGGTTGGCGCGGGCATTCGCCTTCTGGATCTGCAAAGGGTCCTGGCCAAGGATCGCATGTGGCTACCGTTGGTTTCGCCATGGCAGGAGTCAACGGTTGGAGGAATCGTTGCAACGAATTCGAATGCCCCTCTACGAATGCGGTACGGCTATGGTGGTGTGCGTGATCTTGTGTTGGCAGTAACCGTGGTTCAGCCGAATGGACGGATTATTCGTTGCGGACGGTCGGTCGTAAAGAACGTCGCCGGATATGATCTCACAAAGCTTTTTGTCGGGTCACATGGGACGCTCGGAGTGATTAGTGATATCACCTTTCAGGTTGTCCCAATGCCGCGCGCGCGTTCTTCACTGATTGCATCCCTTGATAGCCTAGAACGCGCCATATCTCTCGCACCTCGCCTGCTGCGAGTCTGTCTGGTCGCTTCCGCCGTTCTTCTGTGCCACAGATACGATCCCCTAGATGGTCTTGCCCCTTACACGTTGATCTATACGGCAGAAGGATTGAAGGAAGACGCAGCCGCAGAGATTGCCGAGGTGCGCGGTGTCCTTGCCGCCGAAGGTGTCGCTGTGAGGGCCGAATGCGAAAGCTCTGGCAGCGAGATATGGGCGACATGGCTGGGCGCAGCGCTGCCCGCTGGAATTGTAATGCGTGTGGGTTTTGCACCGAAGGATTTGCCTGGCATGCTCGGCGGTCTCGCTCAGGCAATAGACAACGCGTCGTTCATCGCCGATCTGGGCAATGGCCAACTATACCTCCGAGATGCCAAGAATGTTCAAGCAGTGCAGAAAGCAGTCCAGGCGTCCGGAGGCTATGCCGTCGTACTCAGCGCATCCCCCGGGTCGTACAACGGGCCGGAAAGGTGGGGCCACACTCCAGGTGCGCTCGATCTGATGCGCGCACTGAAGGCGCGTTGGGATCCCGGCAATTTGCTCAATCCGGGTGCATTTATCGTGTAGGACCGAAAACAGAAGACATTGGTGTCTCCATCCTCTTCAAGGGCTATTCCAGAAGGATCCTCACGCCCTGTGTAGGGGTGCGGTCGAGTACGACCGACGCCCCAATTGGGCGATGATCTTCGTTTCGGCCACTTGGTAGTTTTAGAGCGTAGCCTTCGCTGAATGGCGGAGTGTCAGCGATAGAGCAGACAGACGGAAGAAGATCGGGTAAAATACCTTCCCAGTTTGTGGG
>VGOB01000187.1 GCA_016865935.1 Chloroflexota bacterium
TCACCTTCGCTGGAGCACTCAACAGCAGTATCTCCTCCATCGTCCCACCTCCTCGGTGCTCCAGTCTACCCCAGAAGGGGAAGACGCGTCAACCGCGCCGATTCACCCCACTAATCTGAGGAGAGCCAAAATTATTTTCTTCCAAACTCTCGCTCCAATTGTCCCAGGTTCAACTGAATCATCGTCGGTCTGCCGTGCGGGCAAGTGCGCGGCGCGGTCGTTTGCTCCAAGCGCCGGATCAATTCGCGCATTTCCTCCAGCGACAAAACCTGGCCGCCTTTCACCGCGATACTTTTGCACACACTCGAAATCAGGCGCGCCTCTGCCGATTTTTCGAGCGGCGTCTCGCCTTGCTCCAATTCGTCTAAGATGCGCGCGAGCGCGTCGCGTGGATCGCTTTTCCTCATCACGGCTGGAACTGCGCGCACCAGGATCGTCTGCGCGCCGAACGCTTCGAACTGGAAGCCGACCGAGGCGAGCGCGGCGCGATGCGTTTCGAGCGCGGCACTCTGCGCGGGGGTAAGCTGCAGCGTGAGCGGATCGAGCAATTCTTGGATCGCCATCGTCGCGCCGGCGCGCTCTGCCATCAATTGTTCGTACAGCACGCGTTCGTGCGCGGAATGTTGATCGATCAAATACAAGCCGTCGGGTCCTTCCGCGATGATGTACGTCGAAAGAATTTGACCCAGCACGCGGAGCATTGGCAGTTGGGTGATTGGGTGATTGGGTGATTGGGTGATTGGAGATTGGAGATTAGAGATTGGGTGTTCGCCGGTCGGAATGGGACGATGCAGATCAATCGCGAGTTGTGTTTCGTTTTGATGCGGCGTGAAAGCCGGCGCGACGCCGATCGTCGGAATCGGCGTGTGCGCGACGAGCGCGGCGCGCACCGTTTGTTGCACCGCGCGAAAAACCGCGCTCGTGTCGCGAAAACGCACTTCGCTTTTCGTCGGATGCACGTTCACGTCCACCGCGTCCGGCGGCAACGCGATGTCGAGCGCGACGATCGGCGCGCGCCCGACCATCAGCGCGGTGTGATACGCTTCGACGACCGCGTGCTGCAGCGTGCGATCCTGCACCCAGCGATGATTGACGAAGAAGAACATATATTTGCGCGTCGCGCGGTTGATGCTGGGAGGGGCGATGTAGCCAGCGACTTGGACAGTTTCAGGTTCAAGGTTCGAGGTTCGAGGTTCAAGGGGTGAGGTTTCAGGTTGTTCATTCGTTGCGCTTTGAACTTCAAACTTTGAACTTTGAACTTTTAACTTTGAACTTGAAACCTGAATCATCTGATTCGCCACTTCAATTCCAAGCACCTTCACCAACGCGTCGAACATCGCGCCGGCGCCGGGGGACTGGAACAGCAGACGCTCATCGCTCACGAGCGAAAAACGGAGCGCCGGATACGCGAGCGCGTACGCGTGGATCAGATCGGCGATGCGTCCGGCTTCGGTTGCCGGAGTCTTCAAGAATTTCAGACGCGCCGGAACGTGACGAAACAAATCCTCGACCGTGACGATCGTTCCGGCGGGCGCGCCTTGCGCGTGTTGTTCAATGATCTTGCCGCCGTCCACGCGGATCTGCGTCCCCGATTCCTCGTCACGCGCGCGCGTGATCAATGTCACGCGCGAGACGGCGGCAATTGAAGGCAACGCTTCGCCGCGAAAGCCGAGCGTTTGCAAGCGGAACAGATCGTCCGCCGAGTCGAGTTTGCTCGTCGCGTGGCGCGCGAATGCGGTGGCAACTTCGCGCGCGGAAATGCCGCCGCCATCGTCCGCGACGCGGATCAAGCGTTGACCGCCGCCGCGAATTTCGATTTTGATTTCGCGCGCGCCCGCGTCAATCGAATTGTCAATCAGTTCTTTGACGACCGACGCGGGGCGTTCGATCACTTCGCCCGCCGCGATTTTCGACGCGAGATCGTCCGGCAAAATGTGAATTGGCATCGCCAATATTTTAGCACAGGTGCGCGAGAATGGCGAATCGGTTTTGACAGTTTGGGGAGGTGGTGCTAAGATCAATGAGCAAATGAACAAATGAACAAATGAACAAATGGCAAATGAACAAATGGCAAATGAACAAATTTTGTCATTTGTCATTTATTTATTCGTCATTCATCGTAACTGCTCAGCCCATTGTCATGCTGAGCGAAGCGAAGCATCTCGCTAATCGCGAATTGCGAGACGCAAAGCGTTCGTCGCAAAAACCGCTCCTCAGAATGACAGCCTGAGCAGTTACCATTCATCGGGGTAAACGATGCCGAAGAAAAAATTACGCGTCTTGATGTTGTCGTGGGAATATCCGCCGAATGTGGTGGGCGGGTTGGGCGCGCACGTCGCCGCGCTCGCGCCCGCGCTCGCGCGCGCCGGAGTGCAGGTGCACGTCGTCACGCCGCGCTGGAAGGGCGGTGAGCTGCGCGAGCCGCTCGTCGCCGGTGCGCGCGGCGCGCGGCGCGCGTTGCCGCCATCCGTTTGGCGCGTCGAGCCGCCGGTGCTGGGCTTGGGAAATTTTTTTGCCGACGCGCAACAGACGAACTTGAACTTGGGCGAACAGGCGCAAGCGTTGTACGATCGCGTCGGCGGATTCGACCTGATTCACGCGCACGATTGGCTGGTCGCGTTCGCGGCGACCTCGCTCAAGCGGTTACACAAGACACCCTTGCTCGCGACGATTCACGCGACCGAGCGCGGGCGCGGGCGCGGTTTTCTCGGCGGCGAAATGGCGCACGCGATCAACGGGACCGAGTGGTGGCTGACGTACGAAGCGTGGCGCGTGATCACGTGCAGCGCGTTTATGCGCGACGAGGTGCGCGAATATTTCAACGTGCCGCCGGACAAGATTGACATCGTGCCGAATGGCGTAGATGCGTCGCCGTTCGATGAATTGAACGACGTTGACCTGACCGAGTTTCGCGCGCGCTGGGCGCGTCCGGATGAGCGGATCGTTTTCAACGTGGGACGCGTGGTGCAAGAAAAAGGCGCGCAGGTGATCGTCGCAGCCGCGCCGCGCGTGTTGGCGGAAATGCCGAACGTGAAATTCATCATTGCGGGCAAGGGGAGCAGCGTGGACGATCTGCGCCGTCGCGTGCGGGAACTTGGCGTGCAGGACAAGGTGAACGTCGCCGGTTTCGTTTCCGATCCGGATCGCGATCGTCTGCTCAAAGTGGCGGACGCGGCGATCTTTCCATCGTTGTACGAGCCGTTCGGCATCGTCGCGCTGGAGGCGATGGCGGCGCGTTGTCCGGTGATCGTCAGCGCGGTCGGCGGCTTGCAAGAAGTCGTCCGGCACGCTGTGACCGGCGTGACGATTTTTCCCAACAACGTCGAGTCGTTGGCGTGGGGTGTGTTGTACACCTTGCGCGATCCGAAGCGCGCGCGGGCGCGCGCAACGAAGGCGTATCGCCTCGTCAAGCAAGCATACCATTGGGATCGCATCGCGGAGCAGACGATCGCGATCTACGAGCGCATCGCGCGCGAGCGCGCGAAAACGAATTGGTGAGCGCAAATTAACTTTGCATTAACCTTTTGATCTTGACACGCGTTATGAAATAGATATAATTGCCCATAGCGGTACCGTATCGCGTGCGTTGAAAATCATTTCGGGCTCTGCCGCGACATTTTTTGACTCGACGGAGATGGATTGGAATACTGGCACGCTCTCCACACGAAACCGCATAAAGAACGCCAAGTCGAATCGTTCTTGAGCGGGCGCGGAATCGAAATCTACTTTCCCACGATTCCCGCGCCCAAACGTTCGCGCGGTAGCGACGAACGCGCTTTTTTCCCTTCGTATCTTTTTGCGCGCGCTGACTTGGAAGCGATTGGCTTGTGGACGGTGCACTATGCGCCCGGAATGCGCGGGGTGGTGATGTTCGGCGGACAGCCGGCGCGCGTGGATGACCGCGTGATCGCGACGTTGCAGGCGCGGCTGGCGGATGTGTCCGTCGTCGACGCGCTGGGCGAGGCGTTGAACCATGGCGATCGCGTCGTCATCACGCAAGGTCCCTTGGCTGATTTCGACGCGGTATTCGACAAACAACTCTCCGCCGATGGTCGCGTGCGCGTCTTGATCGAGTTTTTGCAACGCGCGACGCCGGTTGAGATCGAAGCGCGCGCGCTGCGGAAGACGCGTCAGTTTCCGCGACGCGGGCGCGCCCTCTAAATCCACAACGCAATGTCATTGGCTCGATCCTGACTGGCGTGGCGAGCGAAGACGTCGCCGCTGAAACGCGCAGGGCTATTTTGCGCGCGGCGATTTTTATTTTCCCCGGATTCCGGCAAGTGCAGAACTTGTTGGAAGGGCGGAGCGCGCCTAGTAGGGGTCAGGGGACAGGGGACGGAGAACGGAGAACAGAGGACAGAGGACAGAGGACAGTGAACTTCCAACATCCAACTTCTAACTTCCACCCTCCAACGTCGAACCTTGAACCTGAAACGTGGAATGTGAAAAATTGAACGCGAGTTCAAAGGAACCGGTTTATGCTGACAGAATACATCCGCCAAGCGCTCGAGCGCGCGCATTACGAGATCATCCAAGATCCAGAACCGTACTATGGTGAGATCCCCGGTTTGGATGGCGTGTGGGCGACTGGGGCAACCTTGGAAGAGTGCCGCCGTAATTTGGCGGATGCGCTCGAAGACTGGCTTTTCTTTAGTATTGCGAGAGGATTGCCGATTCCAGCCGTTGGAACGGTCAACCTTCATTTGCCTGAAAAGGTCGCGGCATAGTGGCGCGGCTCACGCCTGTTGCGCGGCGTGAATTGGTGCGTCGCCTGCGTCTGCTCGGATTCGACGGTCCGTTTGTCGGAGGACGGCGCGAGTTCATGTTGCGCGGAACGCGCCGCTTGATTCTGCCCAATCCGCATCGGGGCGATGTCGACACTGATTTACTTGTGCGATTGTTGCGCCAAGCGGATGTGACGCGTGAGGAATGGGAAGCGGCGGGACAGTGAACGGCGGATAGTGGACAGTGGACAGTGTTCGGTATTCAGTGTTCAGTATTCAGTGTTCAGTGGGGTAGTGAGACAGTAGGCAGTGAACTTCCAACCTCCAACTTCCAACTTCCAACCTCCAATGATGAATCTGAAACCTTGAACCACGAACCTTGAACTTGAAACATGAAGCATGGAGATCATTTGGACCCAGCACGCGGCAGAGCGGCAGCGGGAATGGCAAATCAAATTGGGCATCACGCGTGAGGAAATCGAGGACGGGTTGAGAAATCCCTCACAGGTTGTGCCAGGCGATTGGGGCGCGCAGGTCGCACAATGCAAGCACGGCGATGGCTTGTTGCGCGTTCCGTTCGTGCAAGTTGAAGACGCGCGCAAGGTCTTGACGGTGTATTGGACGAGCAAGGTGGACAAGTACTGGCGGGAGGAATAAAAATGCGAATTCGATATGACGCCGAAGCCGATATTTTGCTATTTGCCTTGCGCGATGCGCCGCCGGTGGATGCGGTGGAAGAGCCGGGGGGCGTAATCATCAGTTACGGTGAAGATGGCGAACCCGTCAGCGTCGAGTTTCTGAATGTGTCGCGTCGTCGTCTCATCCGCGCGGGAGAGATCAGTGTGACGGTGCAAACTCTCGACGTGGCGAAGGTGTACGCGGTGGCAGAGTAGGCAGTGGACAGTGTTCGGTATTCAGTGTTCAGTGGGGCAGTGAGACAGTAGGCAGTGAACTTCCAACCTCCAACATCCAACGTCCAACCTCCAACTTCCAATCCCGAACCTCGAATCTGGAACGTGAAAGATGAAACCTGAAACTTTCGATGTGACCGATGCGGATTTGCATCCGCACTTGTTGGCGCGTATGAGTCAGCGCGGTGTCACGCGAGAAGAGATCGAACAAACTTTGAATCAGGGTTGGGACGCGGCGGACGCCAAGATGGGAACGTTGGGAAAAACGTTTGTGTTTGCATATGAGGCGGAATGGGAAGGGGAGTTTTATTGGGAGAAAGAGGTGACGGTGTACTACAAGCGAACCGAGGCAGGAATCATCTGGCTGACCGTCAAAGCGCGTTATGGACAGGGCTTTGCCAGGAGGTAGGCGATGAAGATCGAATATGATGTGGCGCGAGACTTGATGTACATTTGGTTCGGCGTGCCCGGCGAGAAATCGGCGCGGACGGAGACGATCGTTTCTGGAATGCACGCGGATTTTGATCGGCAGGGGCGCTTGATTGGCATCGAAATTCTGGATGCGTCAAAGGTATTGCGCGAGCGGGTTCAATTCGAGGTTGCGCTCACGCCGGTCTCGGCGACAGCGCCGGCTTGATTTTCACGCGGCGCAGCAGGGCAGTGTTCAGTGGACAGAGGACAGAAGACAGAGGACAGAGATCAGTGGACAGTGAACCGTGGGCAGTGAACAGTAGGCAGTATTCAGTATTCAGTGAATTTCCAACCTCGAACCTCGAACCTCGAACCTTGAACCTTGAACCTTGAACCTGAAATCTCCAACTTTGAACCACGAACCTTGAACCTGAAACATAAGTATGCCCAAGCCGTTGACTGAAAAACAAGTCGAATCCTTTCGTCGCGCGGCGCGGCGGCGCGCCCAGACCGAACAGCGAGAACAGGCGCAGCGTCGCCGCCGGGCTTGGCAGTTGGCGCGCCGCGCGGCGCGCCTCTTGCGGCAAGTCTATGGCGCCAAACGGGTGATCGTTTTCGGCTCGCTGGCTCACGGCGCGTGGTTTCATCCGCACTCCGATCTGGATTTAGCCGTGGAAGGACTCGCGCCTGGCGCTATCTGGCGCGCTTGGAGCGCGGTGGAAAAAGCGATCCCTGCGTTTGGCGTGGACTTGATCGAACTGGAGACGGCGCACGCGCGGCTGAGCCAACGCATTCGCGAGCAAGGTAAGGAACTGTGAATCCGCGCAACGCGCGTAGCAAGCCAAAGGATAGAGCGATGCCCACTGCTTTGGAACTGACCCGTGAACAACGACAACAATATCTCGAATCGGCGCGACGGTCGCTGGGACAGCCGGACCTACGGGTCGAAGATCAAGCGGTGCGCACGCGTTTGCTGGAACGGGCGAAACGCTCCGCGCTCAACCTTAAAACGCGTTTCGGCGTTCGCCGGGTCATCCTCTTTGGTTCACTTGCCCATGCCGGTTGGTTCGCGCCGGATTCGGATATAGATATCGCGATCGAGGGCTTGCGCGCGACCGATTACTGGGACGCCTGGCGGCTCGTCGAAGAGGCAATTCGTGAGCGCGAGGTAGATTTGATTGACCTCGAATCGGCAAGCGCATCGCTGCGCCGTTCGATTGAACGGCACGGAGTCGAATTATGAATGTCCGCGCGCGGGAAATCGCCGAGAGAATTCGCGGCGAGGTTGCCGAACTGGATCGGATCGTAGACCGCAGTCAGCGGGTATGGTTGCGCGCATCGCAGCCCTCGTCCGATCAGGATATGTACCTTGACTCGGTTGCGCTCAACTTGCACGGGTTCTACTCTGGCATCGAGCGTCTGTTAGAGATCGTCGCGCGGCAGATTGATCGCGCGACCCCTTCCCGCGAAACATGGCACCGCGATCTGCTCGAACAAATGGCGCAAAATTACGCCGACGTTCGCCCAGCCGTGATCAGTCAACCGAGCGCATTGGGGCTGGATGAATTTCGGCGGTTTAGACATCTGGTTCGAAACGTCTATGCGACTAATCTGGTGCCAGAGAAAATTGCCAATCTGATGTCGAAACTGGTCAAGCTGTGGACGCAAACGCGGGCGGAATTGCTTGCCTTTGCGGAATTCTTGGAAGACTTGGATAGTGGACAGTGAACAGTGGACGGAGGTCAGTGGACGGTGGGCAGGGGACAGTGGTCAGTGAACAGTGAACGGTGGACAGTGAGCAGTGAACTTCCAATCTCCAACTTCCAATCTCCAACTTCTAACCTCTAACCTCTAACCTTGAACCTTGAACCTTGAACCTTGAACCTTGAACCTTGAACCTGAAACCTGAAACCTGAAACATAAGTATGCTCAAGCCGTTGACTGAAAAACAAGTCGAATCCTTTCGTCGCGCGGCGCGGCGGCGCGCCCAGACCGAACAGCGAGAACAGGCGCAGCGTCGCCGCCGGGCTTGGCAGTTGGCGCGCCGCGCGGCGCGC
>VGOB01000188.1 GCA_016865935.1 Chloroflexota bacterium
ATGATCGCGTGTCGGGAAAAATGCAAATGCCCAGTCTGGCAGACCTGATTACCCAGCAAGCTGCGCAGCGTCAATTGGGTGCATCGTGGCAACCGCAGGCGGCTCCCCCTACTTATTGAAATGATGCCCCACTCAACTAGTGGCGATGCTCCGCGCCTCAGCCGGGGCGAAACGGCGGGTTGCCATCGTCGTCTGTGGCGATGACGGACGCGCCAACGCCCAAGCGCGCGGCAATCGCGTTCGACAAACGATTCAAGCCCGCTTTGTCGAACGACGCGACGCGCTCGATGATTGTGTTGGCAGCGTCAATCAGAAACAGCGTCGGCACGACTTCGGGATCGTACTGATGCGACGCGCGAAAACCCGCGTCGATCAAAATCGGAAACGTACTGCCGTGTTTCGACGCGAAATTCTGCGACGCGGCGCGGTCGTGCTGCGAGACGCCCCAGACCGCGAGTCCCGCGTCTTTGTACGCTTGATGAATTTTTTCCAGGTAGAGCCATTCCAGCGCGCAGACGGGGCAGGTCGTTTTGAAAAATGCGGCGAGCGTGAGCCGCGCGCCGCCTTCGTTCAATCCATATGATTTGCCATCCACGCCGCTCATCGAAAATGCGGGCGCGGAGTTACCGATAGAGAGTGTTGACATAGCGCTTTGCTCAATGAGCCAATGTACCAATTTACCAATGAGCCAAACCATTGCCCTCTGAAAGAGTTTGGGCTCATTGGTTCATTGGGCAATTGGCTCATTTCTTCTTCGCTTCCTTCGCCGCGCGTTCCGCTTCTTCTGCCGCCCAATCGGTGGGATGAATTTTGGCGTGGTACGAGGCGGGCTTGGACAAGACGCCGATATCGTAAATGTGGCTGACGTGCCGTTCGTAATTCGCCAGTTCGTAGACGTGATCCATCTTGATCGAATCGAACGGGCAGAATTCGGCGCAAGAGCCGCAGTTCATACAGATGTCAATGTCAATGTAAAACTCGGCGGGTTGCGGTTTGGGCTTGCCTTCCGGCGTCAGCGCGCGCACGATCCAGATGCACTGCGGCGGACAGACTTTGGAGCAAATGCCGCACGCGGTACATTTTTGCTTGCCGATCATTTCCTTGCCCGTCGCCGGATCGATCAGCGGCTTGCCATTTTCATCGAGCGCGGGCTCGTACACCAGAAATGGGACAACGCGAAAATTTTCTGGGACGGGCAATTTCTCTTCGGGATATTGCACCGTGAAAATGCCGCTCCCTTTGACGCTTTGACGTTCCTTGAACAACTTGTCGTCGTAGCGTCGCCCCAGGTGTTTGAAATCACCCACGTACGTTTTGAACACGCGGGTTGCGGTATATTTCAATCCATTGAGTAGTCCGAGTCCGAAAGCCATATGGTCTCCTAGTCAATTAGTCAATGGGTCAACTAGTCAACTAGTCACTAGTTGACTAGTTGACTAGCGATCTACCTCGCCCATCACGATATCAAGCGAGCCGAGAATCACGATCATATCCGCGATTTTGTAGCCGACGCACATATCGTTCAGCGCGGTCAAGTTGATAAACGACGGTCCGCGCACGTGATAGCGGTACGGGTTCGCCGTGCCGTCGCTGACGACGTAAAAGCCCAGTTCGCCTTTCGGATTTTCACCGCGCCCGTACGCTTCACCCTTGGGCACGCGCACCTGGTAATTCTTTTTGCCCGTCATAATTTCGCCCGCCGGAAATTGATCGAGCGCTTGCTTCAAAATCTTGAGACTCTCGCGCATCTCGGCGACGCGCACGATAAAACGATCGTACAGATCGCCGGTCGTGCCGGTGGGAATCTCAAAGTCAAAACGATCGTAGATCGAGTACGGTTCCGCGCGGCGAATGTCGTACTTGACGCCGGAGGCGCGCAAGACCGGACCGGCGGTGCTGTAGTTGATCGCGAGATCGCGCGGCAAAACGCCGATGTTCTTGGCGCGCGAATGGAAGATCTCGTTGCCGACCATATACGCTTCCAGTTCGTCGGTGCGGCGCGGCAAGCGTTCGTTGACCAGGTATTTGCATTTCGCGATGAAATCGTCCGTCACGTCGCGCGCGACGCCGCCAAAGCGCATATAGTTGCACATCATCCGCGAGCCCGCCGTCGCTTCGAACAAATCTAAAATCAACTCGCGTTCTTCCATCGCGTAAATCAGCGGCGTGTAGAACGCGCCGAGATCGTTGTAGATGAAACCGAGCGCGACCGCGTGGTTTTGCCAACGCGTCAATTCCGCCATAATCACGCGAATGTATTCCGCGCGCTCGGGCGGCTTGATGCCCAGCAACTTTTCGACGGTGAGCGCGTACGCGAGATTGTTCGCCATCGAAGTGAAATAATCCAGGCGATCCGTGTACGGCATATTGCCGACGAACGTGTTGCGCTCGCCGATCTTGTCGTGATTGCGATGCAAGTATCCGACGATGGGTTCGACGCCGCGCACCGTTTCGCCTTCCAGCGTGACGCGCAAGCGCAAAACGCCATGCGTGGACGGATGCTGGGGTCCAAAATTCAAAACGATCTTGTCGGTGCGAAGGCGCATCGCCGCCGCTTGTGCCGCGTCGATCACTTGAATCTGATCGCGCGGCGGTTTGTACGCGACCGCGTCGAAATTCGACGGATACTGGACGTTGTCGTGCCAAGGATTGCGGTCTTCGGCGATGACGTGATGCCCCTTGTCCCAGCGCGAGCCGAACGGTTTTTTCTCTTCCTCGTAGTACGGTTCTTTGTAATCTTTGCGGAGCGGGTAACCTTCGAATCCGTCCCACAACAAAATGCGGCGCAAGTTGGGATGACCCTCAAAGCGAATGCCCATCAAGTCATACACTTCGCGTTCTTGAAAATCCGCGCCACGAAAAACTGGGACGAGCGATGGAACGCTGGGGTTTTCGCGCGCGGCGTTCACCTTCAACGTAATCGGCGCGCCGCCGCGCTCCAGCGAGGTCAAGTTGTAGACAACTTCAAAACGATCTTGCCAATCTACGCTCGTCACGTTGTTCAAATAATCGAACGCGAGCTCGTCGTGCAAATAGCGCGCCACCTCGCGCAATTGATCGCTCTGGACGACGATCCCTTGCGCGCTGGACGATTCGACCGCGTCCGGATATTTCGTCTTGATTTGCTCCGCGACGATTTGCGGATCGTTATAGTTGGGGGTGTTGGGTGGGGCAACTGGTGCGGTGACACTCATTGTCAAAACTCCATATAGAGTTCAAAGTTCGAGGTTCAAGGTTGAACATTGAACCTCGAACTTTGAACTATTCTTTTTTGCCTTTCGTTGCAAGTTTCACCGCGCGCGCGGCGAGCTTTTCCGGATCGGCGGAGAGCGCGGTGATTTCGTCGAGGCGGCGCGCGTCGATCAGATCGGGACCCAGGATCGGTTCGGGGACGCCTTCGGAGACGCCTTTGCGGTACCACGCCGCGTCGCGGATCGATTGCTTGTCAATTTTTTTCTGGAGTTGCATCAAGCCGTAGAGGAGCGCTTGCGGCGTAGGAGGACAACCAGGAATGTAAACATCCACCGGGACGAGTTTGTCCACGCCGGAGACGACGTTGTAGCCCTCTTTGAACGGACCGCCGCCGCTCGCGCACGCGCCCATCGCGACGACGTACTTGGGTTCCGCCATTTGATTGTAGAGCCGGACGACGGCGGGCGCCATTTTTTTGGTGACGGTGCCGGAGACGAGCATCAGATCGGCTTGGCGCGGGGTCCCGCGGAACAATTCCATTCCAAAACGCGCGATGTCGAAACGCGTTGCGCTGGTGCAGATCATTTCAATCGCGCAACACGCGAGACCAAAGCCCAGGGGCCAGATCGAATTGCGGCGACCCCAGTTGTAGATCAAGTCAACCAGATCGATGAACTTGTTCCAGGGACCGGTCCAGATCGTCCGGCGCACCTGTTCGTCCAGCCATTCTTGTTCGCTATTGGCGATGGTCATTGGCGGTGTTTGCGGTTTTTCTTCCGACATATCTTCTCCCTCGCTGGAGTTTTGCTACAAATTACTTTTCTATTATATCATCATCCGAATAGATCGGCAAACTTGGCGCGATGAAAAAAGGTAAGCGTTCAACCCTTGTGTCATTGCGAGCGAAGCGAAGCAATCCCCACACTGTGATTCGGAGATTGCTTCGTCGCATCCTTCGACTGCGCGGCAGAAACCGCCGCTCCGCTCAGGATGCTCCTCGCAATGACACCTGAACGGTTACGAAAAAAGCAACGGCGAGCAACAAGATTTCTCTCACCGCTCGCCGTTCAGCCCGCGCTATTTGATCTTGCCGGCGTAGATGTCCATCACCTTTGCTAAAAATTCCAACGCCTTGTCTTTCGGTCGTTGGAACGAATTGCGTCCGATGATCGAACCAAAGCCGCCGCCGTCGCGAATGCCGCGCAGTTCGTCGAACACCGCGGCGTCGTCCTTGGCTGCGCCGCCGGAGAAGATGACGATCCGTTTGCCGTTGAACGAACTTTGCACGACGTGCCGCACGCGATCCGCCAGCGTCGCCATCGGAATCGCATATTTTTCGTACACTTTTTTCGCTTCCGCGAGTTCGATGTGCGCGGTCGGCGGTTTCACCTTGACGATGTTCGCGCCCAGCTGGCACGCGATTTGCGCGGCATACGCCGCCACATCAATCGCCGTCTCGCCTTCCTTGCTCAGATTCGAGCCGCGCGGATACGACCAGACGACCACCGCCAGCCCGGATGCTTTGGCTTCTTCCGACACCTGGCGCAACTGTTCGTACATCGCGCGAAAATGCGCCGAGCCGGGATAAATCGTGTAACCGATCGCGGCGCAACCCAAGCGCAGCGCGTCGCGCGGACTCGCGGTCAGCGCGGGCATCGGGTCTTTTTCGTCGCACAAAACTTCGTGGCTGTTGATCTTGAGAATCAGCGGAATTTCCGCCGCGAACTTGGACGCAACCGACTCGATAAAACCGAGCGGCGCGGCGTACGCGTTGCATCCCGAATCGAGCGCGAGTTGCGCGTGATAGTCCGGATCGTACCCCGGCGGATTCGGCGCGAAACTGCGCGCGGGTCCGTGCTCGAATCCCTGATCGACCGGCAGGATCACCAACTTGCCGGTACCACCCAGTTTACCGTGATTGAGCATCCGCGCCAGATTGGCGCGCACGCCGGGATTGTCGTGTTCGTACCAACTGAGAATTTCACGAACTCGTTCTTGCATTTTGACCTCCTGAAAAATAATCGCGCTACCGCTATTTTATCATCGCCGCGCTATTTCGTCAAAACCAAATTTCTCCTTCGACCAACCGTTTTTTCTTCTTTGACAACGCGGCGTATCGGCGTATAATCTCTCAAACGCAATCTTCTTCAAAGGAGTCTTCGATATGGTGAACGTCAACACCAAAAAAGGAACGATTGGAATTCTCACCGGCGGCGGCGACGTGCCGGGCTTGAATCCCGCGATTCGCGCGGTGACGATTCGCGCGTTGCGCGAGGGGTATCAGGTGATCGGCATTCGGCGCGGGTGGGGCGGAATGATCGGGATGGTGCGCGATGAAAAAGCGGACAACACCGATAACTTTCAGATCCTCACCGAAGAAATCGTCAACCGCGCCGGACGCACCGGCGGCACCTTCCTGCACTCGTCGCGCACGAACCCGAGCAACGTCAAAAAAGCGGACGTGCCGCTGCATTTGCAGGAGACGTACAACGCGGAGAAAAACGATCTGACGCCCGAAGTGATCAAGAACCTGGATTGGCTGGGGGTGGATTATCTCATTCCGATCGGCGGCGATGACACGCTCTCGTTTGCCGTGCGCTTGTACCAAGCCGGAGCCAAGGTCGTCGCGATTCCCAAGACGATGGACAACGACGTGCCCGGCACGGATTACTGCATCGGCTTTAGCACGTGCGTCAGCCGGACGATTGAATTGGCGAATCGCTTGCGCACGACCGCCGGATCGCACGAACGCTTTCTCGTGCTCGAAGTCTTTGGACGGTACGCCGGCTTTTCCGCAATGTTGCCGACGATGGCAGGCGCGGCAAATCGGTGCGTGATCCCCGAATACAAATTCAACATCGAGCGATTGACGGAATTGATGGTCGCCGATCGCAATCACAATCCCAGCAAGTATTCCGTCGCCATCGTCTCCGAAGGCGCGATCTTCGAAGGCGATGAAATGGTCTTTGAAGATGCGACGACGGACGCGTTTGGGCACGCCAAACTGGGCGGCATCGGCGATTTGGTTTCCGCGCGCTTGCGCGATCTCTCCGCCAAATACAACAACGGCAAAGCGATCAACGTCGTCAACCAACGGCTGGGCTATTTGGTGCGCGGCGGCGATCCGGACGCGATTGACTCGATCGTGCCGATGGCGTATGGCAACCTCGCGCTCGATTTGATCTTGAATCGCGTGCACGGTCGCCTGGTCGTGCTGAAGAATGGGCGCTATGACAATATGCCAATTGACGTGATCGCCAAAGCCAAAAAAGTGGTCAGCGTGGAAAAATATTACAATACAGAACGACTGCGCCCGAGTTATGCCAGTTTTGAAATGCGCCCGTTGTTCATCATGACGAGCGACTGATCGTTCAACCGCCGAATGAATTCGGCGTCTCAACAAGGTGAAAATCCGATAAATCGGATTGGCGGGCGACATCCAACACGTTTCAACGTGTTTTCACCTCGTTGAGACATCGAATTTATTCGATGGCGGGCGAGCGCACGCAAAAGTTTGACGGGTACCCGCTAACGCGACTATATTCCCCTCTTGCATTCCCTTTGATTTGTGGTATAATCCTTGTGTAACCGCACAGCGCGTCAGATTTGGGGAGGTTTCCGATGAAGACTGGCTCACTCGCCCTACAACGCTTTTTGGGTATCCTGTTCGTCCTGGCGATCCTCTCTGCGCTCGCGCCGATCGGCACGAGTGCGGAACCGGCTCAGCAAGGACCGATCGTGTACTACGTCCGTTATGGCGACACGTTGTTTTCGATTTCGCAGCGGTATGGCACGACGGTCCCGGCGCTGATGCAAGCGAACGGTTTGACGTCCGAGTACATCTACGCCGGACAACGTCTCATTATTCCGCCGTACCCGATTACGCCGGGTCCCACACTCACGCCGTACCCCACGCCATCGAATTTCAATTGCACGTACACGGTTGCGTACCGCGACACGATTTTTTCGATCGGCTATCGCTATGGCGTGCCGTACCAAGTATTGATGCAGGCGAATTATATGTACTCGCCGTATCTGCGCGCCGGGCAGACCTTGCGCGTGCCCTGCCTCTCGCCTGAGCCGACACCCTTCCCGACGCACATCGTGCAATCGGGCGATAATCTTTTCCGGATCGCCATCCAATATCAAACGTCCATTTACGCGATCGCGCGCACGAACGGAATTTGGAATCCGCACTGGATTTACGCCGGGCAAAACCTGGTCATCCCCTACCCCAATTCCACCGTGTGGCCCACCGTGCCGACCCGGCTACCCACAAATACGCCGGGACCAACGAACACGCCGGGACCCACCGTAACGCCGGGAGGAGCTACGCTCACGCCCACGCCAACCACGACCGGCACGTCAATCGCCGCGGCGATCGTCATGTTCAACATCCAGTTCCTTCCAAACACGCTCACGATCCAACGCGGCAGAACGGTGATGTGGCAAAACAACGACGCCGTCAACCATTCGGTTCGCAGCGGCGCGCCCGGCGCGCCGACCACACTCTTCAATTCCGGAACCATCACGCCGGGCAACAAATTCTACTTTACTTTCAACGACCCCGGCACCTTCCCCTTCTTCAGCGAACTCCACGGCGGGATGACCGGCACGATCACCGTCCAATAAACCAAAAACAATCGAGTAGGGAGCGGTGACTAGCCGCCCCCTCTCACACCACCGTACGTGCGGGTCACGCATACGGCGGTTCGTCAAGTTGCCCGTAGGTGGTGATCGCGTTCGGTGATACTCAGCAAGCCCTGACTGCGCCAGTAGGCGTTGCTCAGGGCTTGTTGCACAGGCGGCGACGCCGAGAGTCGCCACGTTCCCTTCCCACTCCCCGCCGCACGTGCCG
>VGOB01000189.1 GCA_016865935.1 Chloroflexota bacterium
CGAAAAGCTTTCAGTGTGTTAAGGTACACATTGGCAGGTTTGGATGTAGGCATACTTCCATTATCTGCCAATGGGCGATTCGTTCCAAATGCGGATCGCCCTCCGCTATTTTTAGTCTAAACTCGAATCCATTACAATATCCGGAATCGCGCCAAGCAGGGATTCTTGACGCGCGGACAGGACGCGCAGAGATTCTTCCGCGCGCTTGCGCTCGGTGATGTCCACAATATTGCCGATGACCGCGACTATGCGATTGTTATGCTTCACAGGATACGCAACAGTCTGAATCCAGATGCGACGACCGTCAACAGTGGTGAGCGGAAACGCCATATCGTAGGGCTGTCCTTCCTCCGCACAACGTTGGAAAGCCGCCTTGATAACCGGGCGGTCATCCGGGTCATAGCAGGCGAGACTGCGTTCGATGTGTTCGGGTGAACCTGCCGCCACCTCTCCGGGCGAAAAGCCATGAATGCGGTAGGTTTCATCAGTCCACGTCATGGTCTGCTCTACGACATCCCATTCCCAGCCGCCGATTTTTGCAAGGCGCTGCGTTTGATTCAACAAATCCCGACTGTGCCGCAGCGCCTCCTCGACGCGCTTGCGTTCGGTGATATCGCGGATGATGCCGCGGAAACCTTGGACGCTTCCATCCACTGCTTTGAGCAGGGATACGGAAACTTCGGCAAAGCGATGTGCACCGTCCGGACGGATCCATTCCCAGTCAAAGGATTGTTCCGGAATCCCGGTGCGGAAGACGCGATTAAAGGTCTGGAAAACGGCTTTCGCCGCCTCGGGGGTCATATACACGCGATTGTTCATCCCCATCAATTCATTCGCGGGGCGTCCCAACATCCGGACGAGCGCGGGATTGAAAAAAGTGAAATTGCCCGCCGTGTCCACCTCATAGTAACCGTCTTCGATATTGTCCAGAATCGAGCGAAAACGCTCTTCACTCACGCGGAGCGTCTCTTCCGCGCGCGTGCGCTCGATGGCGTAGCGGATCGCGCGCGCGATCAATTCGCCGTCGGACCTGCCCTTGATCAGGTAATCCTGCGCGCCTTGCCGCACGGCTTCGAGCGCGATGGTTTCATCGTCCAAACTCGTCATCACGATGATCGGCGCGCTCGGTTGGTGCGCGCGGACGCGCGTGAGCGTCTCCAGTCCGGTGCTGTCCGGCAGAGACAAATCGAGCAGGATCGCGTCGACCGGCTGCGCGCTCACGTGCTTGAACCCCGCCGCCAGTCGTTCGACGTGCGTGATGTGGAATGCGCCGGGTTTGATCTCTTCAAGCAGTTTGCGGATCAAGAACGCGGCATCGCGATTATCTTCGATCAGGAGAAGTTGAATCGGTTGTGGCATAAATCACCTTCATTGCAAGGCAGCGTTATTTCACCTCAGGGCTTGCCAAGTCGCGGGGTGTCATTGCGAGGAGCATCGTGAGCGGAGCGAAGCGCAGTCGAATGATGCGACGAAGCAATCCCCAAGTTGACGGGAGATTGCTTCGCCGCTACGCGGCTCGCAATGACACCCAGATACCTACTTGGCGCCGTTCGGCAGTTTGACGATCGTGAACCAGAAATCCTCGATCGACTTGACGACCGTGATGAATTGATCGAGGTCAACCGGCTTGGTGATGTAGCAATTGGCGTGCAAGTTGTAGGTGCGGAGAATGTCCTCTTCCGCTTTGGAAGTGGTGAGGATGACGACGGGGATGCGTTTCAAGTCGTCATCGCTTTTCACCTCTGCCAGCACCTCCCGCCCGTCCTTCTTTGGCAAATTCAGGTCGAGCAGAATCAGGTCTGGACGCGGCGCGTCTGTGTACTTGCCTTGCCGGCGCAGAAACGCCATCGCCTCGACGCCGTCGCCGACCGCGTTCAGGTGGTTGAGCACTTTGGCGTCGCGTAGCGCTTCAACCGTCAAGCGCACGTCGCCGGGATTGTCCTCCACGATCAAGATTTCGATTGGGTGACTCATCGTTGATGATCCTTTCGATTCAGTGGTCAGCCGTCAGCGATCAGCCGTCAGCGATCAGCAATTCCTAATTCGCAATTCGCAATTCGCAATTCGCAATTCGCAATTCGCAATTCGCAATTCGCAATTCCTAATTCCTAATTCGCCGGCAGCGTAAAATAAAACGTCGCGCCTTTGCCCGGCTCCGATTCGACCCAGATGCGGCCGTTATGTCGTTCGACGATCTTTTTGCAGATCGCCAAGCCGATGCCGGTGCCGGAATATTCCTCACGCGTGTGCAACCGCTGAAAGATGACGAAAATCCGCTCGCGGTATTGCGGCGCGATGCCGATGCCGTTGTCGCGGATGGAAAACGTCCAGACCTTCGAGGTCTCCAAGACCTCGAAGGTCTCACGCGCTGAGATATGCACGCGCGGCGGCTCGGTGCCGTGAAACTTGATCGCGTTGCCGATCAGGTTTTGGAAGAGCTGGATCATCTGCGATTCGTCCGCCCGCACCGTCGGCAGTGGATCGCACGTGACGAGCGCGCCGGTCTCTTGAATCGCGATCTGGAGATTGGCAATCACTTGCCCGACGACGGCGTGACAATCGACCGGCGTAAATTCTTTGCCGCGCGTGCTGATGCGCGAATACGCCAGCAGATCGTTGATCAAGCGCTGCATCCGGTTGACGCCGTCTACCGCAAAGCCGATGTATTCGTTCGCGTCTTGATCGAGTTTGCCGCGATAACGTTTTTCCAACAATTGCGAGTAGCTGGCGACCATCCGCAACGGCTCTTGCAAATCGTGCGACGCGATGTAGGCGAATTGTTCCAGTTCTTTGTTGCTTCGTTCCAATTCGGCGGCAAATATCTGTAACTTTTCCTCCGCCTGCTTGCGTTCGGCGATTTCACGATTCAATTCATCGCGCGAGGCGGTGATCGCGCGCAGATCGCGCGTCATCCGATTGAACGATTGCGCCAGCTGTCCGATCTCGTCCGCGCTGGTGATCTCGATCTGATAATCGAGATTCCCTTTGCCGATTTCTTCCGTGCCGCGCGCCAACTCGCGCACCGGGCGGACGATGCGACGCGCCAGCGCGATTCCCAACAGCGCGGCGATCAACATTATCCCACTGACGTAGACGATGGCTTGAGTGGTTAGATTCTGGAGCGGCGCGAAAGCCGACGCCGATGGTTCTTGAATCAAGACCGACCAAGGCAGGCGCGGCACGGGCGCGAACGCCGCCAGAGTCAACTCGCCGCTGCTGCTGCGCGTTTCCATCGTCCCGCGTTCCCCGGCGACGGCGCGCAGCGCCGCTGCGTTTTGTCCGGTGACCGGCGCCAAAATCCGTTTGGGATCGGGATGCGCGACAATGAGCCCGCCCTGCCGCGCGTCCATCAAACTCGTCCGCGCCGCCGTGCTGATGCTCAGTTCCGTCGTCGCTTCCGAGAGCGCGGCAAGCGAAATGCCGCCGCCAAGCACGGCGTGTATCTCTCCTTTGTCGTCGAACAGCAGAACCGCATAACCGCTGACGGGATTCCCGGTTGCGCGCGAAATAACCGGAATGCCCAGGTACGGTTTCCGCGTGGCGATGATTTGTTGAAACCACTCGCGGTCGGCGACCGTGCCGCCGCGATTTTGCCACTGGTCTTTCAGCCCACTCGCCCAGCCGATTCCTGTGGCATCGTAGACGGAAATACTCTCAAAGCGTTCGTCAATTTCCAGGAATTGCGCGAGATGCAGTTCCGCTTCCAAGTCGTTTTCGCGCACGGCGCGAATGAACAAGGGACGCGCGGCGAATTGGCGCAGATTCGTTTCCACGCCCTCGATGTAATGCGCGGCAAAGCGCGCCACCAGATCAGCGGTCGCCAGATTCTTCTGCAGAATCCCCTCGCGCGTGATGGTATAACTGTTTTGAATCAGCATCACGCCCACCAAGCCACCCGCGACGAGCGCGGTGAAAATCACCAAGCCGATCACTTGGGACGCCAAGCCCAACCGGAGGCGTGCATGGATTGATTGAAGTACGCGCATTTTTATTCTCCCAATTCCAATTATACGCTTTCCGCACGGGAAAAGCAATGGGCATTTTGGGGCGGGGTAGGGCTTTCCCAAAGTAGATGGCTGAGTATCATTGCGAGCGGAGCGCGGTAATCTCCTTGCAACTTGGGGATTGCTTCGTCGCAAAAACCGCTCCTCGCAATGACACCACGCGACTTTGGGAAAGCCCTATGGGGCGGGGCGGGGAGTTGTACAAGTCGAGCCCCCGTGTCATTTCGAGACGCTTCGCGCATACCGCCGATACGCGGTATGTCTGCCGCCAGAAACTTGCTCTTGCGAGAACGCCCCCGAATGAATTCGGGGTCTCAGCGAGGCGCGAAGCGAATCGGTTGCAACCGATTCGCTTCGCGCAACTCGATGTATCGAGTTTTCACCTCGTTGAGCCGCCGATTTCCAATCGGCGGCGCCGCACCGCAACCAAACTCATTGGACATTGACCAACACTGAAGAACACTGATTTTTTGTAACTGCTCAGCCCATTGTCATGCTGAGCGAAGCGAAGCATCTCGCTAATCGCGAATTGCGAGACGCAAAGCGTTCGTCGCAAAAACCGCTCCTCAGAATGACAGCCTGAGCAGTTACGATTTTTTCTTTATCTGTGTTTGTCTGTATTCATCTGTGTCCAAAAAATCCTCGCGGTTGTGATAGTTTTTGTAGAGGAATACGATACCGCGCGCGCGCAAAGCGTGTTCAAGCCGAGAAACTTGTCCTGTCATCGCCCGAAGATCAACCCTTCGACTTTGCTCAGGGCAGAGTCTTCGGGCTGAGTAGCCGCAGGACGCTTAAGCGTCCTTGAACTGCTCAGACCTGTCGTTCACGACGGGTCAAGTTTCTGGGTAGCGGAGCCACGGCTTCTCAAAAGTCGGAATAGTTGTCACTTCGAGCGGAGCGAGAAATCTCCGCGCGGGCAGCCGAGATTTCTCGTCGGCACAAATCGCCTCCTCGAAATGACAATGACAAAACCCTATGGGGCGGGGAGTTGTACAAGTCGCGATCGGGCGATTGAAATCGCAGCAACAAGAGCACGAAGCCGACCTGCGTCGGCTGAATTCAGACTGCGGAGGCAGTCTTTGCGCTTTGGTTGCAGCGACTTGTAGTCGCTTGTCCAAGCGCGCCTGACTTTGACAAAACCCTGTGGGCTGGTGATTGCCAAGTGTCATTGCGCGCGGAGCAAAGCCATCGCCAGACCGCGACTTTTGCCGCGAATTCATTGCCGACTCACGGCAAAATTTTGACCCGATTTTGACCTACGGAAGATCGAAATAAGACCTAATGCAGATATGCTCTTAATTGTAAATTGATATATTCGGATTGTCGAATATTCCAACATTAGAAACGAAAAATGGATCAACGACTCGTTCAAGAAATCAACCGCCTGCACGCCGAAATTTGCGGCGGCTTGTCCGACCCCAAGCGGATCACGATTCTGTACGCGCTCGCCGAACGCTCCAAAAACGTGATGGAGCTCGCGGAAGTTTTGGCGTTGCCCCAGCCGACGATCTCGCGCCATCTGAAAATCCTGCGCGAGCGCGGCATGGTCGTCCCGGAACGACGCGGCGCGAACATCATCTACGCGCTCGGCGACAAACGGATCATTCGCGCGCTCGATCTGCTGCGCCAAGTGCTGAACGATAATCTCGCGCACAACGCGCGGCTCGTCGAGTTGACTGCCAAGTAATTCACACAACCGGAGAAGGATGGAATGAAAAAATTATTGATTCTGGGCGCCGGCACCGCCGGCACGATGGTCGCCAATCGCATGGCGCGTCTGCTCGATCAAACCGAGTGGCAAATCACGATCGTAGACCAGCACGAAACGCACTACTATCAGCCGGGGTTGTTGTTCATCCCGTTCGGAATGTACAGCAAGAACGACGTCGTCAAGCCCAAGCGCGATTTCATTCCGGCGGGCGTCGAATTCATTATGTCGCCGGTTGACGTGATCGAACCGGAACACAATCGCGTCAAGTTGGTCAAGGACGGTCGCTATCTCAATTACGATTTTCTGGTGATCGCCACCGGCACGCGCACGCATCCGGAACAAACGCCGGGACTGCACGAACACGAATGGTTCAAATCCATCTACGATTTCTACACCATCGAAGGCGCAGTCGCGCTGGCAAAACATTTGCGAACCTGGCAAGGCGGGCGGCTGGTGCTCAACGTCGTCGAAAATCCGATCAAGTGCCCGGTCGCGCCTTTGGAATTCATTATGCTCGCCGACTGGTTTTTCCACGAGCAAGGTCTACGCAATCGCGTCGAATTGATTTACGCGACGCCGTTGCCCGGCGCGTTCACCAAGCCGATTGCTTCCAAACATCTCGGCGATATTTTGGATCGCAAAGGCGTCAAAATCGAACCCGAGTTCTTGTTAATGGAAGTGCAACCCGACGCGAAAAAGATCGTCTCGTACGACGAGCGCGAAATCGCGTACGATTTGCTCGTGACGGTGCCGGTCAATATGGGCGACGAATCCATCGCGCGCTCGGGGTTGGGTGACGAACTCAACTACGTACAAGTGGACAAGCACACGTTCGTCTCGCCCAAGCACGCGAATATTTTCGCGCTGGGTGACGCCGCCGCGCTGCCCACGTCCAAAGCCGGATCGGTCGCGCATTTCGCGGTGGATTGTTTCAGCGAAAACTTTTTGCGCTATGTAGACGGCTTGGAAATGTTGCCGACGTTCGACGGACACGCGAACTGTTTCATCGAATCCGGTTTCGGCAAAGGATTGCTGATTGATTTCAACTACGAGGTCGAGCCATTGCCCGGTCACTATCCGTTGCCCGGCGTGGGACCGTTCACGCTGTTGCAAGAATCGGAAGCGAATCACTGGGGCAAGTTGATGTTCCGCTGGATGTACTGGAACATTTTGCTCAAGGGACAAGAAATGCCGCTCCCCGCGCGGATGAGTATGGCAGGCAAGTGGGGCAAGTAGAGGAATGCAATGGAACCAACAATGGTGAACCTCAACGAAAAAATTGACGCGCTCGCGACCCAGGTCGAGTATTTGACCGAGCAAGCGCGCCTTGCGGAACGCGGGCGCGGCGAACGCGCCGAATTGATGCGCGATCTGATTCCGATTGCGAACGACGCGTTTCGCTTGACGACGGAGCAGTTGCAAGAAATTCAGGATTACGTTGACTTGAACGATTTGCTCCGCTTGTTCAAGCGCGTGTTGCGTAACGGACGCAACTTTGAAAAGATGCTCGATCAACTTGAAAGCGCGCTGGACTTGATCGAAACTGTTGGTCCCCTCACCGATGCGGCGTTCGGCAAGACGGTGGACGCGCTGGAGACGTTGGAGCGCAAGGGCTATTTCGCGCTGGCGCGCGGCGGCATTCAGACCGCTGATAAAATCGTCGCGGCGTTGAACGACGACACCCAGCCGCTCGACACGTCGCTGATCGCGCTCGCGCGGCAGATGAACGATCCGGCGGTGCGGCGCGGACTCGCGCTGATGCTGCGCGTGTTGTGCATCGTCGGCGCGCCAGCCGATGACAATGGAAAAATCGCGCGCAACTAGCGCGCCGAAATGAAAATCAAATTTCAGGAGGATGAAGAATGGCAACCAAAACCATCGCGGGCAAGACCGTGCAAGTGAACGACGAAGGGTTTATGACGAACCCGAGTGAGTGGAGCAAGGAAATCGCCGTCGAAATCGCGAAAGAAGAAGGGATCGCCGAGTTGACGGCAAACCACTGGAAGATCGTTGACTTTTGCCGTCAAGCCGGAGCGAACGGCGGCAAAGCGCCGACGCTCCGTCAAATCACGACGAGCACCGGCGTTTCGACCAAAGAGATGTTTGCCTTGTTCCCGAAAGGTCCCGCGAAAAAAGTCGCGCGCGTTTCCGGACTGGGCAAGCCGGAAGGGTGCGTCTAGTACCGTGTCTCATAAGTTTTCCGACGGTTGTCAGACCGCCAACGGCAATCCCTTGTACGTCCAGCGATAGGGATGCGCCCAACGCCGATTGTATGTGCGGATGAAAGTGAGGATGTGTCGCTG
>VGOB01000190.1 GCA_016865935.1 Chloroflexota bacterium
CGCAAAACTCGCCTACAAGCGGTTCCTAATGCACCGATTTCTGCTACACGTTGCTATACGTTGCTACACGTTGCTCTCTCTTGCACGCCCATTTTTGAACCTTGTAGGTGAATTTTGCGGCTGCTGTCTTTTTTTACTCGAACGCTTTCACCGCATCCGCAATCATCCCCACGTGCGCGTCCGTCAACTCGGGATACATCGGCAACGATAATTCCTCGTTTGCCGCTTGCTCCGCGTTTGGAAAATCGCCGCGCGCGTAACCCAGGTTGGCGTAGACCGGCTGCAAGTGCAGCGGAATCGGATAATGAATTCCGGTTTCGATGCCGCGCGCTTTCAAATGCTGTTTGAGCGCGTCGCGAGTTTTGGATCGAATCGCGTAGATGTGGTACACCGGCGAAATGTGCGGCGGCACGTAGGGCGGCACGACTTTTGAATTCGTGAGCAACTCGGTGTAGTAATCGGCAATCGCGCGGCGGCGCACGTTCCACGCGTCGAGGTGCGTCAACTTCGCGCCGAGAATCGCGGCTTGCAGCGCGTCGAGCCGGTAGCCGTAGCCGACGACGAGATGCTCGTACTTGTCGCGGCGACCGTGATCGCGCAACAAGCGCGCCCGCGCGGCAAGGTCGTCGTCGTTCGTCACGAGCGCGCCGGCGTCGCCGTACGCGCCCAGGTTCTTGCTGGGGAAAAACGAAAAGCACGCGAGATCGCCCATCGAGCCGGCGCGCTTGCCGCGATATTCCGCGCCGTGCGCTTGCGCCGCGTCTTCGATCACGCGGACGTGGTGCTGGCGCGCGATTTCCAAAATCGGATCCATCTCCGCGGGCTGACCGTAGAGATGCACCGGAATGATCGCGCGTGTGCGCGGCGTGATCGCGCGTTCGACCGCGCGCGGATCGAGATTGTACGTGCGCGGGTCAATGTCCACGAGCACCGGGCGCGCGCCGATGACCGAAATGCTTTCGGCAGTTGCGACAAAGGTGTGCGTCGTCGTAATCACTTCGTCGCCGAGTTTCACATCGCACAGCAAGAGCGCGAGGTGGAGCGCGGCGGTCCCGCTGTCTAAACCGACGCAGTGTTTCGCGCGGCAGAACGCGGCAAAGTTTTTCTCAAACTCGGAAACTTCTTTGCCGAGAATGAACGACGTGTTGCCGATGACACGCTGAATCGCCGCGTCAATCTCCGGTTTGATCGCGGCGTATTGGGCTTGGAGGTCTACGAGAGGAAGGGGCATTGGGACTCCGTTTCAGGTTTCAAGTTTCAGGTTCAAAGTTCAAGGTTCAACTTTGAACTTCGAACCTTGAACTATGAATGTCCAAGCACCGGATGCGGCACGTACGGTTCTTCGATGAACTTGCGCTCGTCGTCCGTCAATTTGATTTCGAGCGCGGCGACCGCTTCCGGCAAGTGATGCGCTTTCGTCGCGCCGATGATCGGCGCGGTGATCTCCGGCTTGTTCAGCATCCACGCGAGCGCGATCTGGATCGGCTTGACGCCGCGTTGGCGCGCGAGTTCAACGACGCGCTCCGCAATCGTAAAATCTTCGTCGCGGTAGTAAAGTTCGTACGCCAACGGATCGTCTTTCGCGCGCGCAGTTTCGCCTTGCTTGTCGCGCGTGCGATTGCCCGCGAGAAAGCCGCGCGCCAGCGGACTCCACGGCGTGATCCCAATTCCTTCGGCGCGGCAGAGCGGAATCATCTCGCGTTCCTCTTCGCGGTAAACCAGGTTGTAGTGATTTTGCATCACGACGAAACGCGCCCAGCCGCGCGCGTCGGCGATGTACAACGCCTTGGTGAGTTGCCACGCCCAGGTTGACGACGCGCCGATGTAACGCGCCTTGCCCGCGCGCACGATGTCGTTCAGCGCGTCGAGCGTTTCTTCGATTGGCGTCTCGTAATCCCAGCGATGAATCATATACACGTCCACGTAATCGGTGCCGAGGCGACGCAGCGACGCGTCAATCGAAGCGAGGATGTGCTTGCGCGACAAGCCGCGATCGTTCGGTCCATCGCCCATTCGACCGAACACCTTGGTCGTGATGACAACTTGATCGCGCGTTGCGAAGTCGCGCAGCGCGCGTCCCAGCACCTCTTCGCTCGCGCCGTTCGCGTACATATCCGCCGTGTCGAAATAGTTGATGCCAAGTTCGAGCGCGTGCTGGATGAACGCGCGGCTCGGCTCTTCGTCCAAGACCCAGGTGCGCCATTTCGACGTGCCATACGACATACAGCCGAGACAGAGGCGCGAGACTTTCAAGCCAGTGTGACCGAGATTGACGTATTGCATTTCTCCTCCGATCGTCAGTGAACAGTAAAACAGTGTGACAGTGAGACCGTGGACTGTCCTACTGTCTCACTGTCACACTGCCCTACTGATATTCCTTGATATCCGCCACGCGTTTCACCACGCGCGCCGGATTGCCGACGACGACCGCGCCCTCCGGCACATCGCGCGTCACGACCGCGCCCGCGCCGACGAGCGCGTTTGCGCCGACGACGACGCCGGGCAAGAGCGTCGCGTTCGCGCCGATTTTCGCGCCGCGCTGGATCGTCGCGCCGCGCAATTGCTCTTTCACGTTGCGCGAGCGCGGATAGCGCGCGTTCGTGATCACCACATTCGGACCGATCCAGCAATCGTCTTCCAGCACAGAGAATTCTGGAACGAAAACGTTCGAGTGCAGCCGCACGTTGTTCCCGATGACAACGTGATGTTCGACAATCGTGTGCGAGCCGATGCTGACATTGTTGCCGATTTGATTTTCTTCGCGGACGAGCGCGCCGTGTCCGGTTTGAAAATCATCGCCGATGAGGTTGCCCGCGTAGATGACCGTGTGCGAGCGAATGACCGCGCGCGCGCCGATGCGCGTTTCCAAGTCGCCGGCGCGTTTGCCGCGCGGCGGCTGACCGACGATCACGAAATCGCCAACAATCGCGTCACCGCCGAACGTAACGCCGTGAAACACGCGCGCCGATTTCGGCATTTGCGGTTTGGTTTCTGCTGATTTTTCGGCGGCAAAGCCCAGCTGGTCGCGCAGAAAACGCAACAACTTTGGATTCCAACCGCCGACGATTGGAAAATCGGCGTTGATCGAATCGGCGGCTTGGCGCGGTTCGAGGTTGTGTAGTTTGGCGTATGCCAACACAGTTGCGATGCCGGAGCGTGAAACGCCGCGCGTACAATGGACGAGCGTGCGCTTCCCCGCGTGCACATTCTCGACAATCGCGTCAATCGCGTTGCGCCAAAGTTCGATCTGCTCACCGTTCGGATTATCGTGCAAATCGAAGATCAGATGCGTTGCGCCGGCAGGATGCCACTCGGTCAACCCGCGCCGAATCGCTTGTCGTTCGGTCAACAATGAGACGACGACTTTGATGCCGAATTGATCGAGCAACGCGTCATTCCGCGCGGCGAGCAAATTGCCTTGATAGAAATTTGGCTCGATGCGCCACAGTTTTTCTTCGATGCTGGGATCGAATTTATAACCGCACTCACACCACGTGGTTTCTGGGTTGTGCGGTGTGTGACAACGGGGACAAACAGTCATCAATTCTTTCGCAAATCACCAGCTTGCGCCAACATCGCGCGTGCGCCGATGATCGTCACACCCACCAGTCGCTCGCCGTCATAATGATACACCAAGTTGTCCTCCATCACACTGTCGTTCGCCTGTTGCGGCTTGCGGAAACTGATGTACAGGACATCTGCCGCTTCATCTAGATCAATCCAGACATGTGACGAGACGGACAAGAGTGACGGAAGCGCGCTGTAGACATTACGCATTTCTACTGTCGTTGCCATATCATTCCCCTCGCTTTCACTTTTTCGTTACGTACCCCAACTCTTCCAACTTCGCGATCACCTTCGCCGCGCTCTGCTCCGGCGTCTCTTTGTCCGACTCAATCGTCACTTCGGGATTGAGTGGCGGCTCGTACGGATCGTCCACGCCGGTAAAATTTTTGATTTCGCCGCGCATCGCTTTTTTGTACAGCCCTTTCACGTCGCGCTCGGCAAGCACTTCGAGCGGACATTGGCAGTACACTTCGACGAAGCGCCCGCCGACGCGCGCGCGGTTTTCGTCGCGGATCGCGCGGTACGGCGAGATCGCCGCGGCAATCGCGACCACGTCATTGCGCGTCAGGATTTCGCACACGAAACCGATGCGGCGAATGTTTGTGTCGCGGTCCTCTTTGCTAAACCCAAGTCCTTTCGACAAATTCTCGCGCACTACATCGCCGTCCAGCACTTCGACTTTGTAGCCGCGCGCGCGTAGTTCTTTTTCGACGAGGCGCGAGACGGTTGTTTTGCCTGCGCCGCTTAGACCTGTGAACCAAACGGTGAATCCGGTAGTCAATTTTATCTCTCCGATGTTTAAGGTTCAAGGTTCAAAGTTCGAGGTTCTGAACCTGCAACCTCGAACTTTGAACTTGAAACTAGAATTCAATCACCTTGCCGATCATATCGCCCGGCACCGCTATTCCAAATTCATTCAGCACCGTCGGCGCGATGTCGTACAACTGCAAGCCCTTCAATTCGTGTCCGCCGAGATTGCGCGCGGGATCGTGATAGATGAACATTCCCATCTGCGCGTGATTCGCATCGTCGGGTCCCGTGTCGTTCTCGAACGTGTAGAGCGCGTTCAAGCCGAGCGAGCCGACCGCGCGCCAATTCAGATCGCCAAAGATGACGATCAGATCGGGCGGAATGTTTTTCGTCGCGCGATAAATTTGCTGCGGTTTGTGGACGCGCGTTGCGATCGGCTTGCCTTTGTCATCCGGGATCGCAGAGATTTGCGCGATCAATTCATCGCGCACGCGTTCGTACTCATTCGCCGGAACGACGCCGTGCGGCTCGCGTCCTTGCACGTTCAGAAAGACGCGGCTGTAGTAACCGCCGCTGCCCCACGCGCGCGTTTTGCTCCAATTCACGCGCGCTTTTTCGAACGGGATGACGCCTTGCGGTTTTTCTTCCAGCGCGAGATAGCCCGCGTTGATCAACCACTCGTTGATCGCGATCCCGCCGTCCATCTTCTTCGCGCCGTGATCGCTCAGGACGATCACGCGCGTATCATCGTCCAGCAATTCCAACACGCTGCCGATTTGTTGATCGAGCCAGACGTAGTAATCGTGAACCGAGTTGACGAACGGATTGTTCGGCTCGTGCTTGGGATGCGTCGCGTCGTGATATTTCCAAAAACCGTGATGCAAACGATCCACGCCGATTTCGACCGACATCAAGAAATCCCAGGGTTTCTCCTTGATGAAATGCCGCAGCACTTTGAAATGATCGTCCGTCATCTCGTAGATTTTCTGCAAGAGCGCGCGTTTGTCGTCGGTGCGAAAATTTGGCACGTCCACGAGATAATTCGGCGCGACGCGCAAAATTTCTTCGCGCAGGTTTTCAGGATACGTGAATTTCGATTGCGCGCTGGGCGATAGGAAACAGCCGACCATTCCGCCATTGACTTGTTTCGGCGGAAACGATGGCGGCACGCCGATCAGGTACGATTGTTTACCGGCGCGTCCCAGGTAATCCCACACCGCTGGTTCGGTGAACGCGCGCGAGGTTGCCGTCATCATTTTTTCGTACGAATGATCCGCGCGATTGCGAAAGCCATAGACGCCGAGTTGTCCTGGGTCTTTCGACGTGAGCGCGCTCATCCACGCCGGCACCGTGATCGGCGGCGTCGTGGATTCGATTTCACCCCACGCGCCTTGCGCCATCAATCGTTTCAGATTGGGCATCTCGGCGCGATATTTGTCGAACACAAGCGACGGTTCGGCGCAATCAAGTCCGATGATTAGAACTTTTTTTTTATTAGCGAGACCGCTGACTGCTGATGGCTGATCGCTTTCGGTTTTCTGGCGGACACCCTCGATCAGAACGCGCGCCACTTCCGGGCGCGTAAACTCCACCGGCAGCATCTCGCCGCGCGCGAGCATTTCGCGAACCTGGGTACCGCTCAAGATCAAATGATCTGCTTTGCCGTGCGGGCAGGTTTTTGCCGAAACGATCTGCCCGCACTTTTTGCAATAAAACGTATGCTCGAACATCAACGGCGTGATGCCGATTTCCTCCGGCTTGAACTCGTCGAAGATTTTCTGCGCGTCGTACGTGCCGTAGTAATTGCCGACGCCGGCGTGATCGCGTCCGATGATGATGTGCGTGCAGCCGTAATTCTTGCGGCAGATCGCGTGGAAGATCGCTTCGCGCGGACCGGCGTACCGCATCGCCGCCGGGAAAACGCTGAGCACGACGCGATCCGCCGGGTAATAATCGCGCAACAATTCCTGATACGAACGCATCCGCACATCCGCCGGAATATCGTCCGACTTGGTTTCGCCGACGAGCGGATGCAGGAACAAGCCGTCCACGATTTCGAGCGCGGTCTTTTGCACGTACTCGTGCGCGCGATGAATCGGGTTGCGCGTCTGGAACGCGACGACGCGCCGCCACCCGCGCGCGGCGAACATTTCGCGCGTTTCGCGCGGTGCGCGGCGAAATTCTGGAAATTCCAAGTTGTTTGGCAAATCAATCACGGACACTTCGCCCGCGAGATAAATTTCGCCTTGTTTGTAGACGCGCGCGACGCCGGGATGTTTTTCGTCGGTCGTGCGATAGACGTTCTGCGCTTCGCGCGTCTTGTCGTACTCGAATTTTTCCGCGAGCGTCATCACCGCGAGCAGATGCCCGTCCGGTTCGGTGAGCGCGATTTCTTCGCCGATGTTCAGCGCGTCCGCGCTTTCGCGCGTGACCGCGAGTGTGATCGGAATGCTCCACACCAAGCCATTCGCCAAGCGCATTGACTCGACCACCGAATCGTAATCGCGCTTGCCGATAAAGCCGGTGAGCGGCGACAGCACGCCGGTCGCGAGCAGTTCGAGATCGCAAATCGTCGTCGCGCCGAGTGCGATTTTGGGCGCGCGCGCTGCGCGTGCGATTGCCGCGTCGCGCGCCGCGCCGGACAAGATTCGATCGACTAACACGCCACCGTGCGGCGCGATGTCGCTGATGTGATTGGTCATAGAGTTATCTACTTTCTGATGAAAAGGATTTTCGCGTGAGCAAGATATGGTTTTTTGTCAAAGACAAAAGAAACCTCATCAAACTCTGTCGTGGCATCAAAAAATTCCTGCACGGACTTGGCAATCAAATGGAAATCACGTTTGAGTTTCCAGGTTTCTTCGGGACGCTTGGTATCTGCCATAATCAGAAATAGGCGATTATTGGCACCAAAGCGCTGGGCTCCTTGCAAACGATAGAGGTATTCCTCTGCCAAGACGGGGTTCGCGATTGCTTCTTCGACAGTATGTCCATCCTTGAACCATTCCCGTGGCAAATTAGTATGCTTCAGATCCCATGGTTGGTCAAGCCAAAACAAGTCGGTCTCTTTGACGTTCTTGACCGTTGGAACTACTTGAGGTTGTTCTGCAAGCATATCTTCTATCACAACGGTAGTCCAGTGATTGTACCAAGATGCAAGAACGTAATTTTTCACAGTCTCATGTAGACCGCGTTCGACCGCATCCAGCAGTTCTGTGTAGCGCAAATACTTGCGTACGTAGTTTGTTTGGATATGCTTATCTAATTCGCCTTGCACCGCACCCCAGGCGCGAGCCGTCACTTTGGAAACCTCGCGATGGATATCGTCACGCGTATAATTTCGCGATACTTTTTGTGTGCGGTACGCGGTGCGAATAAAGTCGTCAATCGTCGCTGAATCAACCTTCGCGCGTAAGACTCTGAACCGATTATGCGTAATTGGCACCGAGCCATAAAAGGAGTATCCTTGCGGATGTCTCTATTCCAACAAGGAGCATCCTTTTATGGTCATCTCAGTGCCGAACCAAGATTATATTGACTCGGTCGTTCAGGCAATTCATCAACAGTCGCTCAATCATGAACGCTTGCGGAAATTGCTTTTCGCCGTGATCGATCAGTTTTGTGCAGGCTTGCCTGTGGTCACAAAGCCCGGACGCAAGGTCACCTATCCCGACAATGCCATTCTCAAGATCGATA